>NZ_CP046103.1:4998406-5310807 GCF_009707325.1 Pseudomonas sp. IB20
CAAGACCCGTGAGCTGATTTCCATCGCCGTGGCTATCACCACGCGCTGTGACGGCTGCATCGGCGTGCATGCGGATGCGGCGATCAAAGCCGGCGCGACCCGCGAGGAAGTGGCCGCGACCCTGGCCACCGCAATTTCCATGAACGCGGGCGCGGCATATATCTACTCACTGCGCGCCCTGGAAGCCTACGACACGCTCAAACCAGCGCCGCAAAGTTAAGCCTGAACTGCTGCGGCGTCACGCCCAGCCGGCGGTTGAACACGCTGCGCATGTGCTGGGCATCGCGAAACCCGCATTGGTAGGCCACGGTCTTGAGCGGCGCGGGGCTGCTTTCGAGCATCACCCGCGCCGCGTCCACCCGCGCCCGCTCGACAAACTCCGCCGGGGTGATGCGCGCCTCACGGGCAAACACGCGAGAGAAATTGCGCGCACTCATATTGGCCGCCCTGGCCAGGTCGGCGATGGTCAAATCCCCGGTCAGGTTCGCCAGCACGTACAACTGCACCAGCGCCACCGCCGAGGTGCTTTCGGCGTGGGGTGTGAGGAAGGGGCTGAACTGCGACTGCCCGCCCGCACGCTGGGTGAACACCACCAGGCGCTTGGCCACGCTCAGCGCGACTTCCGCGCCGTGGTCCTGGGCCAGTAGAAACAGCGACAGATCGATGCCCGCCGTGACACCCGCCGAGGTGTAGAGGTTGCCGTCCTGCACGTAGAGGCGGTCGGCGTCGACTTGGGCCAAGGGGCACAAGCGCGCCAGGTCAGCGGCATCGTTCCAATGGGTGGTGACGGTTTTGCCATTCAGTAACCCGGCGCGGGCCAGCATGAAGGCGCCGTTGCAGATCGAGCCGAAGCGCTGCGCTCGGGCGGTGGCGTCGCATAGCCAAGCATCAAACGCCGCGCCGAAATTTTCGAAGGGCAATTGCGGGCCGCCGGCGACCAGCAGCAGGTCGTAGGCGCTCAGGGCTTCGCTGTAATGCCGGTGGGCCTGCAACGACAAGCCGTTGGAGGCCGCCATGGTGCCGTGGCCCAGGCCGATCACTTCGAGTTGGTAATGGTCTTCGGGCGGCAGGAAACGGTTGGCCTCGCAAAACACATCCATGGGGCCGGTCACGTCCAGTGACTGGACGCCGGGGAAGATCAGGATGGCGACGGTTTTGCCCATGAACAACTCACCTTCTACTGGAAGAACATAAACCCCCTGTGGGAGCTGGCTTGTCGGGTCGCCGCATCGCTGCGATCGCATCACTCCAGTCTAACTGACAGACCGAGTCGCCAGCATCGCAGGCAAGCCAGCGCCCACATTTGACCGCATCTGGCGCGATATCGAGGCACATTGGCCGGGATCGCACCCTCGCGGCAATAGCCCCGTCGCGAGCGCGCGACCAGACTTCACTCATCGGCGCCCCACCGGCGCTTGCTTGAGGAGAACGACCATGAGCCCCACCATCGCCGGCATCCAGATCCCGGACAGCGCCCTGGCCAAGGCCACCACCGAATACATCCGCGACGTCGAATCCGACCTGCTCTACCACCACTCCCGCCGGGTGTTCCTGTTCGGTGCGTTGAGCGGCGAACGCAAACAATTGGCCTACAACCCGGAGCTGCTTTACGTCGGCGCGATGTTCAATGACCTGGGCCTGGTTGAAGGCCATCGCAGTGACAACGAACGTTTCGAAGTGGACGGCGCCAACGCCGCCGCCGCGTTCCTAAAGCCGTACGGGCTGAGTGATGACGATATCGAGCAAGTGTGGTTGTCGATCGCCCTGCACACCACGCCGGGCGTGCCGCAGCATCTGCGCCCCACCGTGGCGCTGGTGACCGCCGGTGTCGAGATGGACGTGCTGGGCATGGACTACGCCGCCTTTACCAGCGTGCAGCGCGAAGCCGTGGTGCATGCGCATCCACGTGGTGAGGGGTTCAAGGAGTGCATCATCTGCGCGTTTGCCGACGGCTTGCGCCATCGCCCGCAGACCACGTTTGGCAACGTGAAGACGGATGTGCTGGTGGATCAGGAGCCGGGGTTCAAGCCGATGAATTTTGTGGAGGTGATTCGTAAGTCGCCGTGGGCTGCCTAGTTGACTTGGAATGCAATCAACTGTGGGAGCTGGCGTGCCTGCGATGAGGCCCTGCCAGTCGACTTGCGACTCACACCGCTATCGCAGGCAAGCCAGCTCCCACATTTTTCATCCCACTCCGGCAGTTAAACCGGTGCAGCCGCCCGGCGCTTGTCCGGCTGCTGCCAGCCATCGGCCGCGGCTTCTTCAATCGCTTGCTGGATGGCTTTCTTGCGGTGCTCTTCAGCACGACGGCTGAAGAACCACACCAGGAAGGTCACCAGCGACACCGCCAACAGGATCAAGCTGGCCACGGCGTTGATCTCAGGTTTAACCCCAAGACGCACCGCCGAGAACACTTCCATCGGCAAGGTGGTCGAGCCCGGGCCCGACACGAAGCTGGCGAGTACCAGGTCATCCAGCGACAGCGCGAACGACATCATGCCGCCCGCCGCCAACGACGGTGCGATCATCGGGATGGTGATCAAGAAGAACACCTTCCACGGCCGCGCACCGAGGTCCATGGCCGCTTCTTCGATCGACAAGTCCAGCTCACGCAAGCGCGCCGACACCACCACCGCCACATACGCCGCACAGAACGTGGTGTGGGCGATCCAGATGGTGACAATGCCACGTTCCTGCGGCCAACCGATCATCTGCGCCATGGCCACGAACAGCAGCAACAGCGACAGACCGGTGATCACCTCAGGCATTACCAGCGGCGCCGTCACCAAGCCGCCGAACAGCGTGCGGCCCTTGAACTGGCTGATGCGCGTCAGCACGAACGCCGCCAACGTACCCAGCGCTACGGCGGCCACCGCCGTGTAGCAGGCGATTTCCAGGGAGCGGGCCACCGAGCCCATCAGTTGGGTGTTGTCCAACAGGCCCACGTACCACTTGATCGACCAACCGCCCCACACCGTCACCAGCTTGGATTCGTTGAACGAGTAGATCACCAGGATCAGCATCGGCAGGTAGATAAACAACAACCCCGCCACCAGCATAAAACTCGAGAAACTGAAGCGCTTCATATCTTGCCCTCCAGCTCTTTGGCTTGGCTGCGGTTGAACAGGATGATCGGCACAATCAGGATCGCCAGCATCACCACCGCCAGGGCAGACGCCACCGGCCAGTCACGGTTGTTGAAGAATTCTTGCCACAACACTTTACCGATCATCAGGGTTTCCGGCCCGCCGAGCAGTTCCGGGATCACGAACTCGCCCACCACTGGAATGAACACCAGCATGCAGCCGGCGATGATGCCGTTCTTGGACAGCGGCACGGTGATCTTCCAGAAGCTGTTGAAGGTGCTCGAGCCCAGGTCGGACGCGGCTTCCAGCAGGCTCTGGTCATGCTTCACCAGGTTGGCATACAGCGGCAGGATCATGAACGGCAGGTACGAATAGACCACGCCGATGTACACCGCGATGTTGGTGTTGAGGATCTGCAGCGGTTCGTTGATCAAGCCGATGGACATCAGAAAGCTGTTGAGCAAACCGTTGTTGCTGAGGATGCCCATCCACGCATACACGCGAATCAGGATCGCGGTCCAGGTCGGCATCATGATCAGCAGCACCAGCACCGTCTGTATCTCTTTACGCGCGCTGGCAATGGCGTAGGCCATCGGGTAACCGATCAGCAGACACAACAGCGTGCTGAAAAACGCCATCTTCAGCGAGCCCAGGTACGCGGCGATATACAGCTCATCGCCCGCCAGCAAACTGTAGTTCGCCAGGTTCAGCACCAGTTGCAGCTTCTGCTCAACGTAGGTGTAGATCTCGGTGTACGGCGGTATCGCCACATCGGCTTCGGCAAAGCTGATTTTCAATACGATGAAAAACGGCAGTGCGAAAAACAGGAACAGCCACAGGAAAGGAATCCCAATGACCACCTGCTTGCCACTGGGGATTATGCGATCCAAGCGCCGCTTGAACTTCTTCATATTCATGAGCGAAGTACCACGCCGCTGTCGTCTTCCCACCACACGTACACCTGATCACCCCAG
Organism: Pseudomonas sp. IB20; assembly: GCF_009707325.1. NCBI lineage: Bacteria > Pseudomonadati > Pseudomonadota > Gammaproteobacteria > Pseudomonadales > Pseudomonadaceae > Pseudomonas > Pseudomonas gelidaquae. Next base: position 5,002,467 of record NZ_CP046103.1, read on the forward strand.
GTTGGGCGCTGGCCACGGCGTTCGGCGTTGGCGACAAAGGACTGCACCAGCTTGCCGCTCGGCAATTCCACGTAGAACACCGAGTGGCCGCCCAGGTAGGCGATGTCATGCACCTTGCCGCTGGACCAGTTGTGTTCGCAGGTCGGCATTTCAGTGGTGACCAGCAGCTTTTCCGGGCGGATGGCGTAAGTCACCGACTTGTCTTCCACCGAGGTAGCGATGCCGTAGCCCACGTAGATGTCGCGGTCCAGGTCCGTGCACTTGAGCACCGCGTGGCCTTCGGCGTCGTCCACCACTTGGGTGTCGAAGATGTTCACGTTGCCGATGAACTCACACACCAGGCGGCTGGTAGGCGTTTCGTAGATGTCGATCGGGCTGCCGATCTGGGCGATCCAGCCCAGGTGCATGATCGCGATGCGCTCGGCCATGGTCATGGCCTCTTCCTGGTCGTGGGTCACCATCACGCAGGTCACGCCCACGCGCTCGATGATCTCCACCAGCTCCAGCTGCATCTGCGAACGCAGCTTCTTGTCGAGTGCGCCCATCGGCTCATCGAGCAGCAGCAGTTTCGGGCGTTTGGCCAGGGAACGCGCCAACGCCACACGCTGACGTTGACCGCCAGACAGCTGATGCGGCTTGCGTTTGGCGTACTGGCTCATCTGCACCAGCTTGAGCATCTCGGCCACGCGGGCGTCGACTTCAGCCTTGGAGATCTTGTCCTGTTGCAGGCCGAAGGCGATGTTCTGCGCCACGGTCATGTGCGGGAACAAGGCGTAGGACTGGAACATCATGTTGATCGGCCGCTCGTACGGCGGCATGTCGGTGATGTCCACACCGTCGAGGTAAATGCGACCTTCCGTTGGGCGCTCGAAGCCTGCGAGCATGCGCAGCAAGGTGGATTTGCCCGAACCCGAACCGCCGAGCAAGGCGAAGATCTCGCCTTTTTTGATTTCCAGGGACACATCGTCCACGGCAATCGTCTCGTCGAACTTCTTCGTGACCCGGTCGATTTTGACCAGCACCTTTTTCGGTGTCTGGTCGCCCTCGAGGGCTTTCTTATAGGCGCCGGAGGCAACTGCCATTTACGAAACTCCCAACAAAATTTGAGGTTCACCCAATACGGGCGAAACCTTGGATAGTTTGAGCTTTAAGCCTTACTTGCCCGTCTTGACCTTGGTCCAGCTACGGGTCATCAAACGTTGCACTTTCGGGGGTAGCTCGAAGTTGACAAACGTCCGGTCGAGAACCGCCTGCGGTGGGTAAACCGCTGCGTCAGTGCGTATCGATTGCTCCATCAGTTTGTCCGCCCCTGGGTTAGGGTTGGCGTAACCGACTTGATCACTGACCTGAGCGATCACCTCAGGTTGCAGTAAATAGTTGATGAAGGCGTGGGCCTCTTTGACGTTGGCGGCGTCCGCGGGAATCGCCAGTACGTCAAACCACAAATTGCCGCCTTCTTTCGGAATCGTGTAGGCGATGTTCACCCCCTTGCCGGCTTCGCTTGCGCGGGCCTTGGCCTGGAACACATCACCGGAGAAACCCGCCGCCACGCAGATGTTGCCGTTGGCCAGGTCCGAGATGTATTTGGACGAGTGGAAATAGGTCACGTAGGGCCGCACTTTCAGCAACTTCTCTTCGGCCTTTTTGTAGTCTTCGGGGTTAGTGCTGTTAGGGTTCAAGCCCATGTAGTTGAGCACCGCCGGCAGCATTTCATCCGCCGAGTCCATGAACGAGACGCCGCAGGTGGCCAGCTTCTTCATGTTTTCCGGTTCGAACAGCACAGCCCAGGAATCGATGTGATCGACGCCCAGCACCTCTTTGACTTTGTCGACGTTGTAACCGATGCCGTTGGTACCCCACAGGTACGGCACGGCGTACTGGTTACCCGGATCATTCTTTTCCAGACGCTTGAGCAGCACCGGGTCGAGGTTGGAATAGTTAGTCAGCAATGACTTGTCGAGCTTCTGGAACGCCCCGGCCTTGATCTGCTTGCCGAGGAAGTGGTTGGACGGCACGACCACGTCGTAACCGGTACGCCCGGCGAGCAACTTGCCTTCCAGGGTCTCGTTGGAATCAAACACGTCATACACAGGCTTGATGCCGGTGGCCTTTTCAAAGTTGACCAGGGTGTCCGGGCCAATGTAGTCCGACCAGTTATAAATATGCACCGTCGGTGCGGCCTGCACGCTCACAGCCAGCGTGATACCTGCACCCACCAGCATGGCTTTGCGAAATAAAGAAATTGGCAAGTGGAGGTCCTCTTAAATAGTTGGGCCCAAAGTTGTTGCCCGGCAACAAAACCGGCGCGCAACTTACCCTCGATAAACCGATCCGGCAAAGCTTTATGTCATTTAATTTGTGGGAGCGGCCATTCGCCGCCCCCACCGGTATCAAGGCTTATTTGCCCGATTTGATTTTGGTCCAGCTGCGAGTCATTTCACGCTGGGTTGCAGCCGGCAAGTCAGCAATGGCGTAGAGCTTGGCTTGCACATCCGCCGCCGGGTAGATGCCCGGGTCGCTGGTGATGTCTTTGTCGACCAGTGCGGTGGCTTTCTCGTTACCGTTCGGGAAACGTACGCTGTTGGTGATGGCCGCCATCACTTTTGGCTCCAGCAGGTAGTTCATGAACTTGTAGGCGGCTTCGACGTTTTCGGCATCTTTAGGGATGGCGACCATGTCATAGAAGCTGCCGGCGCCTTCTTTTGGAATGTCGTAGGCAACCTTGACCTTGCCACCGGCTTCAGCCGCGCGGGACTTGGCCTGCTGGATGTCACCCGAGTAACCCACGGCCACGCAGATGTTGCCGTTGGCCAGGTCCGAGATGTACTTGGACGAGTGGAAGTAGCCGATCGATGGGCGCAGTTTGAGGAACAGGTCCTCGGCTTGTTTCAGATCAGCCTTCTTCTGGGTGTCGGTCGGCAGGCCCAGGTAATGCAGCGCAACCGGCAGCATTTCGGTTGGCGAGTCGAGGAAGCTCACGCCGCAGCTTTTCAGCTTGGCGATGTTTTCCGGCTTCATCAGCACGTCCCACGAATCGATCTTGTCCACGCCCAGCGCAGCCTTGACCTTCTCCGGGTTGTAACCGATGCCGATGGAGCCCCACATGTACGGGAAGGCGTGCTTGTTGTCCGGGTCGCTCACCGACACGGCTTTAAGCAGGGATTTGTTCAGGTTGTCGTAGCTGGGCAGCTTGGACTTGTCCAGCTCCTGATAGACACCGGCCTTGATCTGCTTGGCGAGGAAGTTGTTCGACGGTACGACGATGTCGTAGCCGGACTTGCCTGCCAGCAACTTGGCTTCCAGGGTCTCGTTGCTGTCGAAAACGTCGTACACCACTTTAATGCCCGACTCTTTTTCAAAGTTGGCGATGGTGTCCGGTGCAATGTAGTCAGACCAGTTATAGATGTGCAGCACTTTATCGCCTGCCTGGGCCGCGCCCACCATTGCGCCCATCAGGGACAAGGCGAGGAGGGTCTTGCCAGCGTTCTTCAAACCTAATGCCTTCATTTGGTGATGCTCCAATTTTTCTTTTTTGGGCCACGTTCTTAATGTTTAGCGGCCCGTCTAAAGGGCAACAAAACAGGGCGACAGTCTGGCAAGTTCGAGTGCCGGCTTTCAACCAAAGCACCCTTTTTATCAATGCAGATTTCTAACTGCTCAGACACAGCAGCCGAAGCCGCTGCGCACTGAGCCTAGCATTTAGCCCTGTAATGCCGCCAAAGTCAGGTCCAGGCAATGGCGAGCCTTGGTCACCAGCTCGTCGATTTCCGCTTTGCTCATCACCAGCGACGGCGAAATGATCATGGTGTCGCCCACGGCGCGCATGATCAGGCCATTCTCGAAGCAGAACGTGCGGCAGATCATGCCCACACCACGGCCTTCGTAACGCTTGCGCGTGGCCTTGTCCTGCACCAGCTCAATCGCCCCGAGCATGCCCACACCGCGAACTTCACCCACCAACGGGTGATCAGCCAGCTCCCTCAGACGCTTCTGCAAATACGGTGCCGTTTCGTCGTGCACACGCTTAACGATTTTTTCATCGCGCATGATGCGGATGTTTTCCAAGGCCACTGCTGCCGCCACCGGGTGACCGGAGTACGTGAAACCGTGGTTGAAATCACCGCCTTCATTCAGCACGGCAACCACGTCATCGTGCACGATCAGGCCGCCCATAGGGATGTAACCCGAGGTCAGGCCCTTGGCGATGGTCATCATGTGGGGCTTGAGGTCGTAGAAGTCGCTACCGAACCACTCACCGGTACGGCCGAAACCGCAGATCACTTCGTCGGCGACGAACAGAATGTCGTACTTGGCGAGGATTTCCTTGATGCGCGGCCAGTAGGTGGCTGGCGGCACGATCACGCCACCGGCACCCTGGATCGGCTCAGCAATAAAGGCACCGACGTTGTCCACGCCCAGTTCCAGGATCTTCTCTTCCAGTTGGTTGGCAGCCCACACCCCGAACTCTTCCGGGCTCATGTCGCCGCCTTCGCCGTACCAGTACGGCTGCGCGATGTGGGTGATGCCTGGGATCGGCAAGTCGCCCTGTTCGTGCATAGCGATCATGCCGCCCAAGCTGGCGCCGGCCACGGTGGAGCCGTGGTAGCCATTCTTGCGGCTGATGATGGTTTTCTTGTTCGGCTGACCTTTGATCGCCCAGTAGTGGCGGACCATGCGCAACATGGTGTCGTTGCCTTCCGAGCCGGAACCGGTGAAAAACACGTGGTTCATGCCCGCTGGCGCGATGTCGGAGATGACCTTGGCCAACTCCAGCACCGGCGGGTGAGCGGTCTGGAAGAACAGGTTGTAATACGGCAGTTCTTTCATCTGCTTGGCGGCGGCGTCAGCCAGTTCAGCGCGACCGTAACCAATCGCCACGCACCACAGGCCGGCCATGCCGTCGAGGATCTTGTTGCCTTCGCTGTCCCACAGGTAAACGCCGTGGGCTTTGGTGATGATCCGTGGGCCTTTCACCTTCAATTGCTTGAAGTCACTGAACGGTGCCAGGTGGTGATCATTGCTCAAGGCTTGCCATTCACGGGTTTGCGGGTTGTTGCTGGACATACCAATCTCCTAGACTTTTTCAGGTGAGGGCGCGTCTTTTCCTGCGACGCGCCCAGCGGATCAGACGGCGAAGAGCAGGAATTCCCGCTCCCACGAACTGATCACGCGCTTGAAGTTTTCATGCTCGGCCCGCTTGACCGCGACGTAACCTGTGATGAATTTTTGACCCAGGTATTTCTCGATGGTCTTGCTGTTTTCCATGCGTTCCAGGGCGTCTTCGATGGTCAACGGCAGGCGCAGGTTGCGGCGCTCGTAACCACGGCCCACCACGGGCGCGCTCGGGTTATGGCCTTCGACCATGCCGATGTAGCCGCACAGCAGGCTGGCGGCAATCGCCAGGTATGGGTTGGCGTCGGCGCCCGGCAGGCGGTTTTCCACGCGGCGGTTCTGCGGGCCGGCATCCGGTACGCGCAGGCCGACGGTGCGGTTCTCTTCGCCCCACTCCACGTTCACCGGCGCCGAGGTGTCGGGCAGGAAGCGGCGGAACGAGTTCACGTTGGGGGCAAACAGTGGCAGCAATTCAGGGATGAATTTCTGCAGGCCACCAATGTGGTTAAGGAACAGCTGGCTCATGCTCCCGTCTTCATTAGAGAAGACGTTCTTGCCGGTGGCGATGTCGATGATGCTCTGGTGCAAGTGCATCGCGCTGCCAGGCTCGCCGGTCATCGGCTTGGCCATGAACGTGGCGGCCACGTTGTGCTTGAGCGCGGCTTCACGCATGGTGCGCTTGAACACTAGGATCTGGTCGGCCAGCGACAGTGCGTCGCCGTGACGGAAGTTGATTTCCATCTGCGCCGTGCCGTCCTCGTGGATCAGTGTGTCGAGGTCCAGCTCCTGCAGTTCGCACCAGTCGTAGACGTCTTCGAACAATGGATCGAATTCGTTGGCTGCTTCTATAGAGAAGGACTGACGGCCCGTCTCCGGGCGACCGGAACGGCCGATCGGCGGTTGCAGCGGGAAGTCCGGGTCTTCGCAACGCTTGGTCAGGTAGAACTCCATCTCCGGCGCCACGATGGGCTGCCAGCCTCTGTCGGAGTACAGCTTGAGGACTTTCTTGAGCACGTTGCGCGGCGACAGCTCGATCGGGTTGCCTTGCTTGTCGTAGGTGTCGTGGATCACCTGCGCGGTGGGCTCGATGGCCCAAGGCACCAGGAACACCGCGTTCTGGTCGGGGCGGCAGATCATGTCGATGTCGGCCGGGTCGAGCAATTCGTAATAGATGTCGTCTTCGACATAGTCGCCGGTCACGGTCTGCAACAGAACACTCTCGGGCAGGCGCATGCCTTTTTCGGCGATGAACTTGTTGGTCGGCGAGATCTTGCCCCGGGTGATGCCCGTCAGGTCGCCAATCATGCATTCGACTTCTGTGATCTTGTGGTCTTTCAACCAATCGGTGAGCTGGTCGAGGTTGTTACTCATAAATGCCTCTGGGCTGGGTTTCCTGACATCCATTAAAGGTCAGGCGTTGTTTGACGCAGCATCCGCGTCGTCTTTTTCGTTCAGGTTAGGAGCTTACCTGCCATTTGCTGCAGCGTTGCATTCCTCAGGCCAAACTCGTGCAGAATCATGAGCAGCACCCTGGGTGGGAGCCGCTCAGTGGCAGGCGCGAGGGAAATGAGGAGGCAAAAAAGAGGTCGCCCAAGGCGTCAAGAATATTGGCCGGGGCGCGATCACTGCAGCGTGCATTCCTCAGGCCAAACTCGTGCAGAATCATGAGCAGCACCCTGGGTGGGAGCCGCTCAGTGGCAGGCGCGAGGGAAATGAGGAGGCAAAAAAGAGGTCGCCCAAGGCGTCAAGAATATTGGCCGGGGCGCGATCATTGACAAGGAAAAATTGGACTGGTGACAAGACTTGTCTGAAGCAGGTTGAAACGCCGAGTAGCGGCAGGCGAGACATGAAGCACCCCGGTATTATTGCTGTTATGGGTTTGAATCGAGCTTAGCCTTGTTCATTTTTTTACACAACACCCCCGTAAAAAATACAACACGGCCCGCTCAAGCCTGCTAGTCCCAAGCCGGTCAAACCCAAAAAATCGCCCCAAAAAGCCTCAAAAAAGGCCTCAAGGCGCTTTTTTAGGGCAAAAAAGGCCTCGCTTGACTTCGGCATGCCGTTCGGGTTGACTGAAACCAGAAAGATCAATGATTGATATTTTTAACAACAAAGGTGTTGCATCATGTCGGTACCCCCGCGTGCCGTTCAGCTTAACGAAGCGAACGCGTTCCTTAAGGATCATCCTGAGGTTCTGTACGTAGACCTTCTAATTGCGGATATGAATGGTGTGGTGCGCGGCAAGCGCATCGAACGCACCAGCCTCCACAAGGTTTACGAGAAGGGCATTAACCTGCCTGCCTCTTTATTTGCCCTGGATATCAACGGCTCGACGGTGGAAAGCACCGGCCTGGGTCTGGACATCGGTGATGCTGACCGAATCTGTTATCCAATCCCCGACACCCTGTGCAATGAACCTTGGCAAAAGCGCCCAACCGCGCAATTGCTGATGACCATGCACGAACTTGAAGGTGAACCTTTCTTCGCCGATCCTCGCGAAGTGCTCCGCCAAGTTGTAAGCAAATTTGACGACCTTGGTCTGACCATCTGCGCCGCCTTCGAGCTTGAGTTCTACCTGATCGACCAGGAGAACGTGAACGGCCGCCCACAACCGCCCCGCTCGCCGATCTCCGGCAAACGTCCGCACTCGACACAGGTCTACCTGATCGACGACCTCGACGAATACGTCGACTGCCTCCAGGACATTCTGGAAGGTGCCAAAGAGCAAGGTATCCCGGCTGACGCCATCGTCAAGGAAAGTGCCCCGGCGCAGTTCGAAGTGAACCTGCACCACGTGGCCGACCCGATCAAGGCCTGCGACTACGCGGTACTGCTCAAGCGCCTGATCAAGAACATCGCCTACGACCATGAGATGGACACCACCTTCATGGCCAAGCCTTACCCAGGCCAGGCAGGCAACGGTTTGCACGTACACATTTCGATCCTGGACAAGGACGGCAAGAACATCTTTGCCAGCGAGGATCCCGAGCAGAACGCCGCATTGCGTCACGCGATCGGCGGTGTGCTCGAGACCCTACCCGCCCAAATGGCGTTCCTGTGCCCTAACGTCAACTCCTACCGTCGTTTCGGCGCACAGTTCTACGTGCCGAACTCGCCGTGCTGGGGCCTGGATAACCGCACCGTGGCGATTCGCGTACCGACCGGCTCGTCCGATGCCGTACGTATCGAACACCGCGTGGCCGGCGCCGACGCCAACCCTTACCTGCTGATGGCTTCGGTCCTGGCAGGCGTGCACCACGGTCTGACCAACAAGATCGAACCTGGCGCACCAGTGGAAGGCAACAGCTACGAGCAGAACGAACAAAGCCTGCCAAACAACCTGCGCGATGCATTGCGCGAGTTGGACGACAGCGAGGTGATGGCCAAGTACATCGATCCTAAGTACATCGATATCTTCGTTGCCTGTAAGGAAAGTGAGCTGGAAGAGTTCGAACACTCCATCTCCGACCTTGAGTACAACTGGTACCTGCATACCGTGTAAGCGGTTGCTGCAATAAAAGAATGCCGCAGGCTTTAGGGCCTGCGGCTTTTTTTATGGGTTTCGTCAGGTAGACCGCGGTGGCTTTGTCGCTGGCAAGCCAGCTCCCACACTTGAATGTATTCACAAATCAAAAAGGTGGGAGCGGGCTTGTCGAATCGTCGCACCGCTGCGATGGCGGCCCGGCAGACAACACACCTTCCTGCTCATACAATGCCCGCTGCCTTGTAGGAGACTTCCATGACAACTCGCCCCGCCGCCCCTCGCAAACCCCGCGCCCGCAGCCAGGCCCGGATCGGTGCGATCCTCGATGCCGCCCGCACCTTGCTGGCGACCGAAGGCGTGGCCAGTTTGTCGATCTACAGCGTGGCCGAGCGCGCGCAGATTCCGCCGTCGTCGGTGTATCACTTCTTCGCGAGTGTGCCGGCATTGCTGGAGGCGTTGACCGCCGATGTGCACGCCGCTTTCCGCGCCGCGATTCAGGCACCTATCGACCATGATTCACTCAAGCACTGGCGCGACCTGTCCTACATCGTCGAACAGCGCATGCTCAGCATCTACAGCAACGACGCTGCCGCGCGGCAGTTGATCCTGGCGCAGCATGGGCTTACCGAGGTGACACAGGCTGATCGTCAGCATGATCTGGAATTGGGCGACTTGATGTTCGAAGTCTTCAACCGCCACTTCGAGGTGCCGACCTTGCCTGAAGAGGTGGACGTGTTTGCCCTAGCGCTGGAGTTGAGCGACCGCGTGTATGCGCGCTCGGTGCATCAGCATGGGCAGATTACCTCGCGCATGGCCGAGGAAGGGATGCGGGTGTTCGATGCGTATGTGGGGCTTTATTTGCCGGCGTATTTGCCCAAGCGGGTGGTGGCTGCCTGAGTCATGTACTGCCTGGGCGGGCGCCATCGCGGGCAAGCCCGCTCCCACATTGAGCGTATATCACAACTTGGCGATCGACACCTCGGTGGATTTAACGAAGGCAATCACTTCGCTGCCAATCACCAGTTCCAACTCTTTGACCGAGCGAGTCGTGATCACAGACGTCACGATGCCGGACGCCGTCTGCACGTCGATCTCCGACAACACGTCGCCTTCGACGATTTCCTTGATGGTGCCCTTGAACTGGTTACGCACGTTGATGGCTTTAATAGTCATACGATTTCTCCTCGGGTCGGCTATGCCCAACGCAATTGCGTAGGCAGCGGTGAAACAGGTTCAGGTTCCGGCGGCACGCCTGGCAACGACAGCACACGATTGAGCACTTCGGCTTCCAGTGCGGCCAAGCGATGAGAGCCTCGCGCACGTGGGCGCGGCAGGTCGACGATCAGGTCGAGGCCGATTTCGCCGTCTTCGATCAGGATCACCCGGTCGGCAATGGCCACGGCTTCACTGACATCGTGGGTCACCAGCAATACGGTGAAACCGTGCTTTTGCCACAGGTTTTCGATCAGTTGCTGCATCTCGATGCGGGTCAGGGCATCCAACGCGCCCAGCGGCTCATCCAGCAACAACAAGCGCGGTTGGTGGATCAGCGCACGCGCCAGGGCCACACGCTGCTTCTGGCCACCGGACAACGCCGCAGGCCACTCATTCGCGCGTTCGGCCAGGCCGACCGCTTCCAGGGCTTCCAAAGCCTTGGGCCGCCAGTTGCCTTTGAGCCCCAGGCCCACGTTGTCGATGATCTTTTTCCACGGCAGCAAGCGCGCTTCCTGGAACATCAACCGCGTGTCTTCAATCGCCTCGGCGAGCGGCGCGGAACCGGCCAACAGCTCGCCGCCACTGGCTTTGTCCAAACCGGCCAGCAGGCGCAGCAAGGTACTTTTGCCGCAGCCACTGCGACCGACCACCGCCACGAACTGGCCAGCCGGAATGTGCAGGTCGATTTCCTTGAGTACTTCCCGCGCACCAAAGGCTTTGCGCAATTTGCGCACTGCCAGCGGGATGCCCTTGAGCAGGCGCGGAGGTTGTTGAGCAGTCATGCCGCACCTCCTTTATTCACTTGGTAAGCCGGGTGCCAGCGCAGCCACACACGCTCCAGGCCACGAGCGGCGAGGTCGGCCAGCTTGCCGAGGATGGCGTACATGACGATGGCCAACACCACCACGTCGGTTTGCAGGAATTCGCGGGCATTCATCGCCAGGTAACCAATACCCGAGCTGGCCGAGATGGTTTCCGCCACGATCAGCGTCAGCCACATAAAGCCCAGGGCAAAGCGCACGCCCACCAGGATCGACGGCAGCGCGCCCGGCAGGATGACCTGGCGGAACAGGCTGAAGCCAGACAAGCCGTAGCTGCGCGACATTTCCACCAGCGCCGGGTCGACGTTGCGGATGCCGTGATAGGTGTTCAGGTAGATCGGGAACAACGTGCCGAGGGCGACCAGGAAAATCTTCGCGGTCTCGTCAATGCCAAACCACAGGATCACCAACGGAATCAGCGCCAGGTGCGGCACGTTGCGGATCATCTGCACCGAGCTGTCGAGCAGGCGTTCGCCCCACTTCGACAGGCCGGTGATAAAACCCAAGGCCAAACCGATGCTGCCACCGATCACAAAGCCCAAGCCCGCACGCCAGCCGCTGATGGCCAGGTGCGTCCAGATTTCCCCAGTGCGAACCAGGTTGACCCCGGCTTCGATCACCGCACTCGGCGCCGGCAGAATACGGGTCGACAACCAGCCTGCCGACACCGACAGCTGCCACACCGCCAGTAACAAGATCGGCAGCACCCAGGGCGCGACACGATGGCTCAATTTTTCAAAGTTCATAACGACGCCTCAGCTCTGCGACGCAGCTTTGGGAAGAATGTCGTTGGCGACCATTTCGCCGAACGGGCTGACGTAACCGGCGCTTTTCGGCAGCTCGGGACGTTCGATATCCAAGTGCGGGAACAACAGCTCAGCAACCCGATACGACTCTTCCAAGTGTGGATAACCGGAGAAAATGAAGGTGTCGATGCCCAATGCAGCGTATTCATTGACGCGTGCAGCAACAGTTGGGCCATCGCCCACCAGCGCGGTGCCGGCACCGCCACGTACCAGACCGACGCCGGCCCACAGGTTGGGGCTGACTTCAAGGTTGTCGCGATTGCCACCGTGCAAAGCGGCCATGCGTTGCTGGCCGACGGAATCGAAGCGCGCCAGGGATGCCTGGGCACGGGCGATGGTCTCGTCGTCCAGGTGGGAGATCAGTTTGTCGGCGGCTTTCCACGCTTCATCGTTGGTTTCGCGCACGATCACATGCAGGCGAATGCCGAAGCGCACAGTGCGCCCAAGTTTTGCGGCTTTGGCGCGCACCTGTTCAACTTTTTCCGCGACCGCAGCCGGTGGCTCGCCCCAGGTCAGCACCATTTCCACCTGTTCGGCTGCCAGGTCCTGGGCCGCTTCAGAGGAACCACCAAAATACAGCGGCGGACGCGGTTGCTGGATCGGCGGGTAGAGCAACTTGGCGCCTTTGACGCTGATGTGCTCGCCGTCGTAATCCACGGTTTCGCCTTCCAGCACGCGGCGCCAGATGCGCGTGAATTCGACGCAGGCCTGGTAGCGTTCTTCGTGGCTGAGGAATAAACCGTCACCGGCCAGCTCTTCCGGGTCACCACCGGTCACCAGATTGAACAGTGCGCGCCCGCCAGACAAACGGTCCAAGGTCGCGGCCTGGCGCGCAGCCACCGTCGGGGAAATGATCCCGGGGCGCAGTGCGACAAGGAATTTCAAACGCTGGGTCACCGGGATCAGCGAGGCGGCCACCAGCCAGGAGTCTTCGCAGGAGCGGCCGGTAGGGATCAGCACACCACCAAAACCCAGCCGATCAGCGGCCTGGGCCACTTGCTGCAGATAACCGTGGTCAACGGCGCGGGCGCCTTCGGCGGTGCCAAGGTAATGGCCGTCGCCGTGGGTAGGCAGGAACCAAAAAATATTGAGGCTCATGGAGTTGTCTCCTGAATAAATCGGCTTACGGCGCTGTGGCGACGGCGGCGGGTGGAGTCCAGATCACGTCCTTGATGCTCAAGGGTTTGGGGATCAATTTGAGCTGGTAGAAGCTGTCGGCGATTTTCTGCTGGGCGGCGACCACTTCCGGGGTCAGGAACAGCGCGCCATAGCCTTGGCGCTTCACCGACGTCAGGGTGATGTCAGCCGGCAAGCCAAGCAGCGGGGCGACTTGTTCGGTGACTTCTTGCGGGTTGGCCTTGGACCACTCGCCCACCGCGCGCACTTCTTCCACCAGCGCCTTGATCACTTCCGGGTGCTGCGTGGCATACGGCTTAGTGGCCAGGTAGAACTGGTGGTTGTCGGCGATGCCGGTGCCATCACGCAGGGTGCGCGCTTGCAGTTGTTTCTCGGCGGCGGCCTGGTACGGGTCCCAGATCACCCAGGCGTCCACGCTGCCACGCTCGAATGCAGCGCGGGCATCGGCGGGCGGCAGGAACACGGTATGTACGTCGGTGTATTTCAGGCCGGCATCTTCCAGCGCACGTACCAGCAGGTAGTGCACGTTGGAGCCTTTGTTGAGCACGACTTTCTTGCCCTTGAGCTCAGCCACGGATTTGATCAGCGAATCTTTGGGCACCAGGATCGCCTCACTGGTCGGCGCTGGCGGTTCGTAGGCGACGTAGAGCAGGTCGGCACCGGCCGCCTGGGCGAACACCGGCGGGGTTTCGCCGGTGACGCCGAAGTCGATGGAGCCGACGTTCAGGCCTTCCAGCAATTGCGGGCCACCGGGGAATTCAGTCCATTGCACCTGTACGCCCTGGGCGGCCAGGCGTTTTTCCAGCGTGCCCTTGGCCTTGAGCAGCACCAACGTGCCGTACTTCTGATAACCGATGCGCAGGGTTTCGGCGGCCTGGGCTTGAATAATGGCGCCGAAGGACACAGCCGCAGCAAACAGTGCGACCAGACCACGACGCAAGATGACAGTGCGCATGGCGCTCTCTCCAAAAATTGCGATTAGGGGGTTGGCTGCACCTGCTTGGCCGTTGGCGGCTGAGTAAGGTGAGTACTACACAATCGGGTAAGGCTCAGATGCTCCAGCGAGCACTCAACAAACGTTCATTCAACACATTGGGGTCAAGCGGTTTCGGGCGACGGGCCATGGCGCCGTAGAGCGTTTCCAGGGCCTCGTGCAAACGCTGTTCAAGCACCGGCACCAATTGCGCCTGGGCACTGCCTTCGGCGTAAGCGATCTGGCTGTCTTCGGCAAAAATGCCGTGGAGCAACTCCTGGGCTTTCAGGGCCGACAACACGGGTTTCAAGGCGTAATCCACTGCCAGCATGTGCGCGATACTGCCGCCGGTCGCCATGGGCAACACGATCTTATGCGCCAGGGCGCGTTCGGGCAGCAGGTCCAGCACGGTTTTCAGCGCGCCGGAAAACGAGGCCTTGTACACCGGCGTGGCAATGACCAAGCCATCGGCGTTGGCGACTTGTTGCAGCAGGTCGATGACTTTTGGGCTGTCAAAGCGCGCGTGCAGCAAGTCTTCGGCCGGGAAGTCGCGTATCTGATAACTCACCACTTCCACGCCTTTGTCTTGCAGCCACTGACGGGTTTTTTCCAGCAAGACCCCAGAGCGGGAACGCTGGCTGGGACTGCCTCCAAGTGTTACGACCAGCATGTAGGAAATTCCTTGAGCAAGTGTCGGCGGTTCGCTGTGTGGCGATGGCGCCAAGGTGTGACAGACCTTAGCAGCAGATTTATATATCTATAAATCTTATTTATTCATTTGTTTATTCCATAAATGCATATGAAGTTTATAGAGCTTAGGACGAAAAAAAAGGCCGTCGAAACGGCCTGAAAACCCCTGCTATGTGAGACGGTTTACACCTTGAATCCTGCATCAGCCTGGAGGCCGCCATCGCGGGCAAGCCCGGCTCCCACAGGGGAATGCGGTCAACTGTGGGAGCCGGGCTTGCCCGCGATGGCGGTCTCAGCCTTAGCGGTTAGGTTGTGGGGTAAGCCGCAGGTACGGCTTCACCGCGCGATAGCCCTTCGGAAAGCGCTTCTTGATCTCTTCCTCGTCCTTGAGCGACGGCACGATCACCACTTCATCACCGTCCTGCCAGTTAGCGGGCGTGGCGACCTTGTGGGTGTCGGTCAACTGCAGCGAGTCGATAACCCGCAGGATTTCGTGGAAGTTGCGGCCGGTGCTGGCCGGGTAGGTGATCGTCAGGCGAATCTTCTTGTTCGGGTCGATCACGAACAAGGAACGCACGGTGAGGGTGTCACTGGCATTCGGGTGGATCAGGTCGTAGAGGTCCGAGACCTTGCGATCGGCATCCGCCAGGATCGGAAAGTTGACGACGGTGTTCTGGGTTTCGTTGATGTCTTCGATCCACTTGTGGTGCGAGTCCACCGGGTCTACCGACAAAGCAATCGCCTTGACGCCGCGCTTGGCGAATTCGTCCTTGAGCTTGGCGGTAAAGCCAAGCTCTTTGGTGCACACCGGAGTGAAGTCCGCCGGATGGGAAAACAGCACGCCCCAGCTATCGCCCAGCCATTCGTGGAAGCGGATCTTGCCGGCGCTGGAATCCTGCTCGAAGTCGGGGGCGATGTCGCCCAATCTTAGGCTCATGGTGTGGCTCCTAGTGAGTGCTTATGGAGCCCACTGTGCATGGGTTGGAGATTATTTAAAAAGAATAAATATCGATTTATTTAGACGATAAACGAATATTAAAATTCTGTTCATTGGACTTTTCTACTGGTGAGGATCAACATCCATTCCAAGGTTCGAGAAGGCCTTGAGACGCTGTACAAAGAGGAATTCAAGAAGGGCTTGCGGGGGTTGAGCCCGACTTGAGAAAACGCAAAAAAAACCTCGCGCAAGCGCGAGGTTTTTCAACAAC
Source organism: Pseudomonas sp. IB20 (assembly GCF_009707325.1). NCBI lineage: Bacteria > Pseudomonadati > Pseudomonadota > Gammaproteobacteria > Pseudomonadales > Pseudomonadaceae > Pseudomonas > Pseudomonas gelidaquae. The sequence continues at coordinate 5,017,913 of NZ_CP046103.1, forward strand.
TTCCCTTGGTGTTACAGGAAGCTATAGGTGTAGTTGAAGATCAGGCGAGTCTGATCCTGGTCCTGGATACCAGTACCGCTGCCACGATAAGCACCGTGACGCAGTGTGGTGCCGAAGCCCTTCAGAGGCTGTTTGGGTGATGGCCACGACCACCGTCCAGATGAAAACCAACCAGTGCCTGAGCGTCAATCCCAAAGCCAACAACGCCTTGAGTGAAACCAGACAGGTAGTTGAACTTCAAGCCTGTGGCTGTTTCGCGCTGATCTGCCCCGCCATCACGCTGGTCGTTATCGAAATACAACGTTCGGGAACTGACGCTTGCCTTGCTATCTTCAATGAAACCGGCAGCGCCTGCTTGCTGGGCGATTGCGCCCAAAGCAACAGCCAAAGCCAAGGTGGACTTCTTCATGTACCGCTCCTCTCATTTCTAATTTTTGTATTTCTTTGGTCTCGGGTCTAACGCCCTCGATCCACAGATGCGCGATTAGCGCCGGATAGTGACTACCAAGTCAATCGTAACTTTTGACGTCTACTACCTTCGTCTAACCGCAGTTGATTTGGTCCCTGCAGGGTAATGAGTTTTTCATACACCCAAAAAGAATTGTTTCATCCTTTTTCATACGATTCAGGAATAAGACTTTTCACGCAGCAAGCTGATCAGCATAGACCACCTGCTCCATAAGCTAATTCCTAAAGGGTATTTACCAGCCTTTTTTTAGATCGATTAGTGTTGCCGTACGGTTGCATACGTCACTCACGATCAAAAAGGCGACGCCATCATGGCCAAACGCACATCCTCCCGTCAATTTGTTACAGTTTTTGTGTCACTAATAATTTCTTTTGGTGTCCAAGCGGCCGATTTAACCATTGGCTACCAAACCGGCATCGACCCCAGCAAAGTTCCCCAGGCCGACGGCCTCTATGAAAAGGCCATTGGCGAGAAGATCGCCTGGCGCCGATTCAACAGCGGGCCCGAAGTCGTCACTGCCATTGCCTCCGGCGATGTGCAAATCGGTAACCTCGGTTCCAGCCCCCTTGCAGCGGCGGCTTCACGCAATCTACCGATCGTGGCCTTTGTCGTATCGGCCCAGATCAATGCTTCTGAAGCCTTGGTGGTGCGTAACGGCAGCGGTATCGACAAACCGCAAGATCTGGTCGGCAAGACCATCGCCACGCCGTTCGTCTCAACCTCTCATTACAGCCTGCTCGGTGCGCTCAAGCATTGGGGGCTGAACACTCAGCAAGTCAAAGTAGTGAACCTGCAACCGGCGGAAATTGCCGCCGCGTGGAAACGTGGCGATATCGACGGCGCGTTCGTGTGGTCACCGGCCCTGGGCGAGATTCGCAAGACCGGGAAAACCCTGACAGACGCAGCCCAGGTGGGCCAGTGGGGCGCACCGACGTTCGAAGTGTGGGTGGCGCGTAAGGATTTCGCGGAAAAACATCCTGACGTAGTGGCCAAGTTTGCCAAAGTCACCCTCGACTCGTTCGCCGACTATGCCGCCCACAAAGACAGCTGGACGGTAGATTCCGAACCCGTGCAGAAAATCGCTAAATTGACAGGCTCAAATGCGGCCGACATTCCTGAGCTGCTGGCCGGCACCACGTTCCCAGATGCCCAGGCGCAACAAACCGATGCCCTGCTTAAAGGCGGCACGGCGAAGGCGATTGGGGAGACAGCGAAGTTTTTGAAGGAGCAGGGGAAGGTTGAAGCGGTGTTGCCGGACTACTCGGCCTTTGTGACTGACAAATTTATCAGCAAGTAAGGCAATCAAATGTGGGAGCTGGCTTGTCGGAACGCCGCATCGCTGCGATAGCATCACCTCGGTTTTATCCGAAAGACCGAGTCGCCAGCATCGCAGGCAAGCCAGCTCCCACAAGAACCAGCTCTTTATTAAGCAGGAAAAACGGGCTTAGAGAGCCTTCTCGAAAATCTTCGAATTACGCTGATAGTTGTACAGCGAGGCCCGCGCCGATGGCAGGCGGTCCACACTACTCGGCACAAACCCCCGCTCACGGAACCAGTGCGCGGTGCGGGTGGTGAGTACAAACAGCGTCTTCAAGCCTTTTGCCCGAGCACGCGTCTCGATGCGCTCCAGCAGCTCATCGCCGCGCCCGCCGTGGCGGTACTCGGGGTTGACCGCCAGGCACGCCAGTTCACCCGCATCCGAATCCGCGATCTGATACAGCGCCGCACAGGCGATGATCATGCCTTCGCGTTCGACCACGCTGAACTGTTCGATCTCACGCTCCAGCACTTCTCGCGAGCGCCGAACCAGAATGCCCTGCTCTTCCAGCGGGCTGATCAAGTCGAGCAAGCCGCCGACGTCTTCAATCGCCGCTTCGCGCACCAGTTCGAATTGCTCCTGGGCCACCAGCGTACCGCCACCGTCCCGGGTAAATAGCTCAGTGAGCAACGCGCCGTCTTCGGCGTAGCTGACGATATGGCTGCGCCCTACTCCACCACGGCACGCTTCGGCAGCCGCATCCAACAGTTCAGCTTGGTAGTTGCTGCCCAAGCGTTGCAAATGCGCCGGCACTTGTTGCGGGCGCAGCTCACGAACCAGCCGCCCCTGTTCGTCGATCAGGCCCAAGTCGGCGCCAAACAGCAGCAGCTTGTCGGCACCCAAGTCGATGGCGGCGCGGGTGGCGACGTCTTCGCAGGCCAGGTTGAAGATTTCGCCGGTGGGCGAATAACCCAGCGGTGACAGCAACACGATGGAGCGCTCGTCCAGCAGGCGATTGATGCCCTTGCGGTCGACACGACGTACTTCGCCGGTGTGGTGGTAATCCACGCCCTCAAGCACGCCGATTGGCCGCGCGGTGACCAAGTTGCCGCTCGCCACGCGCAAGCGCGAGCCCTGCATTGGCGAGGAGGCCATGTCCATCGACAGGCGCGCTTCGATAGCGATCCGCAGATGGCCGACCGCGTCGATCACACACTCCAGCGTCGCGGCATCGGTGATGCGCAAACCTTCGTGGTAAGCCGGGGTGAGGCCGCGTGCTTCAAGGCGCGCTTCGATTTGTGGGCGCGAACCGTGAACCAATACCAACCGCACACCCAGGCTATGGAGCAGCACCAGGTCGTGGACGATATTGCCGAAGTTGGGGTGTTCCACACCATCGCCGGGCAGCATGACCACAAAGGTGCAGTCGCGGTGGGCGTTGATGTAGGGCGAAGCGTGACGAAGCCAATTGACGTATTCGGGCATAAAACCTGGGCCTGTAATAAAAAGCAGCCAAAAAAGGATGAATCGTAAAAGCGCACAGCGGGCTGATGGTTATCGTCGGAACAGGCTTGGCGACACGCTCGCTCTCCTTATGTACGAATGGGCAGGGGTTAATTTATGCGGGTTTCAGGCAGTAATAGTCGATCAGTTCCCGCAATAGACGCACTGTAGGCGTCAAGCGTGACATTTCGAGGTACTCACCCGGCTGGTGGGCGCAGGCGATATCGCCAGGGCCAAGCACCAGGGTTTCACAACCAAGGCGCTGAAGATAAGGCGCTTCTGTGCCGAACGCTACTGCTTCGGCACGATGGCCGGTCAATCGTTCCGCCACCCGCACCAGCTCAGCGTCTTCGGCCTGCTCAAACGGCGGCACTTCGGGGAACAACGGCGCGTAGTCGATCTTGACTTTATGGCGCTCGGCCAAAGGCGCGAGCTTCTGCCGGATCGCCGCGCGCAATACCTGCGGGTCCATGCCCGGCAAGGGCCGCAGGTCAAATTCCAGGGAGCATTGGCCACAGATGCGGTTAGGGTTGTCGCCGCCATGGATGCAGCCGAAGTTCATGGTCGGTTGCGGCACACTGAATTGCGGGTTGCGGTACTCACGCTGCCAGGCCAGGCGCAGGCCGCGCAGCTCACCGATGGCGTCGTGCATGGCTTCAAGGGCGCTGTGGCCCAGGCTTGGGTCCGACGAATGGCCGCTTTGGCCAAGGATGTCGATGCGTTCCATCATCACGCCTTTGTGCAGGCGGATAGGCTTGAGGCCCGTCGGCTCACCGATCACCGCTGCGCGGCCCAACGGGCGCCCGGCCTCGGCCAGCGCACGGGCACCAGACATGGAGCTTTCTTCGTCACAGGTGGCGAGGATCAGCAGCGGTTGCTTGAACGGCTGGTCCAGCAGCGGCAGCACGGCTTCAATCGCCAGTGCGAAAAAGCCCTTCATGTCGCAACTGCCCAGTCCTACCCAGCGGCCGTCAACTTCCGTCAGCTTGAGCGGGTCGGTCTTCCACAGCGCAGCATCGTAGGGAACGGTATCGCTATGGCCGGCCAGCACCAGGCCGCCAGGGCCGCTGCCGAAACTGGCCAGCAGGTTGAACTTGCCGGGGCTGACTTGCTGGATGTCGATGGCGAAACCCAGGTCGCCCAGCCAACCGGCGAGCAGATCGATCACCGGGCGGTTGGTCTGGTCGAGAGACGCTTGGGTGCAACTGACCGACGGCGCGGCAATCAGCGCGGCGAATTGCTCTTTCATAGACGGTAACGGCATGCGCGGCCTCTCAACTTCCCGGATGAGCCCCACTATAGAACCATCTGCACGCGACAATAAACCGTTGCGGCGCGTTGCCGGGCTCAGTCCTGTACACTGCACGACCTTGGCAGCCACTCTTTTTCCCGGCTGCGCTCCCGATCCTGGATTTTCCGGCCATGCAGAAAGAAACCGAAATCAAGCTCCGCGTCAGCCGCGAAACACTCGCCGCGCTGCGTGAGCACCCGTTACTGAAAAAACGCAACAAAAGTGGCTGGGAACGCCGTGAGTTGATGAACCAGTATTTCGACACCCCTGAGCGCGACCTGGCCCAGGCTAAAGTCGCCCTGCGTTTGCGCAAGGACGGTGACGAAATCATCCAGACCCTCAAGACCCGCGGCCAAAGCGTCGCAGGCTTGTCGGAACGTAATGAGTACAACTGGGACCTGCCCAAAGCCAAGCTCGACGTGAAGAAACTCGACGGCGAATGCTGGCCCGAGCAACTGGCCGAGCTGGACAAAAAGACCCTCAAGCCGATCTTCACCACCGACTTTGTGCGTGAACGCGCCGAAATCGCCTGGGGCCGTGGCAAGGCCAAGGTAGTGATCGAAGCCGCTTTGGACCTGGGCCATGTTGTGGTCGGCAAGCAGAAAGAAGAAATCTGCGAGCTGGAACTGGAACTGCGCGAAGGTGAACCGGCCGCCCTGCTTGAGCTGGCCGCCGAACTCGCCGCGACCCTGGCCCTGATGCCGTGCGACATCAGCAAGGCCGAACGCGGCTACCGTCTGTATGACGCCAGCAGCTACTCGCTGAGCCTGCCGGCCCCACAGATTCAGGCCGAAATGCCGTTGGATGATGCGTTCGCCGCGATCATGTGGCACCTGCTCGGCAGCAGCCAGCGCCTGGCTGAGCAGTATCGCTTCAATGGCCACTGGCGCCTGCTGCAGGACTGGGTCGAAAACCTCGGCGAACTGCGCGCGCTGATCGGCAGCCTCGGCCAGGCCGCACCGCGTCAATCCACCAGCGAACTGCGCAGCGCACTGGATGCGTTGCTGGAAGACTGGCGCCCACTGGTGCAGGCCGGTGACGACGACGAAGACATCCGCAAAGCCGCACCTGAACAGTTTGTTGAAGAACTGCAAGACGTGCGCTGGGGCTTGTTCTCGTTGAACACCTCGCGCTGGCTGCTGGCCCGCACTTGGACCGCCGATCGCAACGTACGTGGCAACCGCCAGGGCGCCGCGCAGATCACCAACTGGCTGCCACGCCTGTTGGCTGACGACGCCGTTGCCCTGCAACTGCAGCGTTACCAGCAGCAACCGGAAGACCTGGCCGAGCAACTGCCGCGCATCGAACGTATCCAGGCTTGGCTGCACCATGCACGTCAGGTGGTGGACATTCCTGAACTGGACCGTTTGTACGGCGAGCTGAACAAGCTGGCGCAATTGGCTAACCAGCCGATTACCGATGAGTCTCTGGATGCGCGTATGCATCAGGCGATTGCGGTGTATCAGAATCGTGCTTGGAAAACCCTGCTGCGCCTGTAATACCAGGCAAATCGATCAGATGTGGGAGCGGCGGTGCACGCAGATGTGGGAGCGGCGGTGCGACTTGCTCGCTCCCACAGGTTTAGCGCTAAACCGGCAGGCTGGTGGTGGACTTGATCTCCGACAAGGCCACAATCGAGTTCACCTCCTGAATCCCCGGCACCATCGACAGCTTCTCGAAGAAAAACCGCTCATACGCCTCAATGTCAGAGGTGACGATGCGCAGCAGAAAATCCACCGCCCCCATCAGCACATAACACTCCAACACCTCCGGAAACCCGCGAATTGCTTCAGTGAACTCCGTGAAGTTGGATCGGCCGTGGGCGTTGAGTTTGACCTCGGCAAAAATCTGCGTATTAAGGCCAATCTTCTTGCGGTCCAGCAAGGTGACTTGGCCACGGATCACGCCTTCTTCCTTGAGCCGCTGAATACGCCGCCAGCACGGCGATTGCGACAGGCCGACCTGCTCGGCGATCTGTGCGCTGGAAAGCGAGGCATCCTCTTGCAACAAGGCCAGGATGCGGCGGTCGTAGGCGTCCAACTCGCTGTGCATAAAAATACCCATGATGATGCTTAACTTGAATTATTTAAGTCGATTTACTGTTAATACGGCTCATCTTAGATAAGAAATCTCCGCAGGCGAATGTAAAAATTTCTCCAGTCGAACTTGGAGAGTCAGCATGCACGCCGTCGAAACCCGCCACCCCGCTACCCGCGTCGATGCGTGGGCCGTCAACAGCGCCCATTGCCAGGCGCATTATCAGATCATCGCCGAGGCTGAGCCGGATGTGCTGTGCCGGGTGCTCAACTACTTCGCGCTGCAATTTCTGACGCCGCAACAGGTTAATGTGAACCGCGAGGGCGACCTGCTGAACATTGAAATTGTGATGGACGGTTTGAGCTGGCACCGCGCCCAAGTGATCGGTGAAAAGATTCGAAACGTGATCAGCGTATGCACGCTGGAGCTGTGGCCAGCTGATTCCGTGCGGCCTCAGGCGGTGGCGGCAGCAGCTCAGTAAAAGCCTGCAATACACACTGGGAGGAGGATTTTCAGGGGCTGACTAGCCTGGGATTACAGCCCACGCCACCCAGGAAATCTTCATGCCCGCGGCCTTGCACGATCACCCACTGGAACTGCATCAACTGCTGCCTGCCTTGCTTGAGCAAGGGCTGGTGACAGCGGGCGTGGCGCAAAGGTTGGCGACGGCGCCCTCCACGCAACACCCTTTGGAATGCATCGCGGCGCAAGGGCCTTGCCTGGAAGCGCTGACTCAATGGCTGGCAGGGCATGTCGGCCAACCCTATCTGCGTATCGACCCGCTGAAGATCGACGTGGCAACGGTTGTGCCGCTGATGTCTCACGCCTTCGCGCAGCGCCACGCCATTCTGGCGGTGGCCGTGGATGCGCAGAGTGTCACCGTCGCCAGCGCACAGCCGCATATTAGCGGATGGGAAGCCGGGTTGGCGCAGGTGCTCAAGCGCTCGGTTAAGCGCGTGGTCGCCAACCCCCAGGACATTCAGCGCTGCATCAACGAGTTTTACAGGTTGGCCAAGTCGGTCAGCGGCGCTGATCAAAAGGTCGCGGCGGCCGGCAATTTCGAACTGCTCAACCTGGGTGCCAGCGACAAAGAACCAGACGCCAATGACGCGCATATCGTCAATATCGTCGACTGGCTGTTGCAGTACGCCTTCGGGCAGCGGGCCAGTGATATCCATATCGAACCGTGTCGCGACCAGGGCCGTGTGCGTTTTCGCATCGACGGGCTGCTGCATGACGTCTACCAATTTCCAGCCCAGGTCACCATGGCCGTGGTCAGCCGCCTGAAGAGCCTGGGCCGGATGAACGTGGCGGAAAAACGCAAACCCCAGGACGGCCGGGTCAAGACCAAAAGCCCAGCGGGCGTTGAAGTGGAACTACGCCTTTCAACCTTGCCGACGGCGTTTGGCGAAAAACTGGTGATGCGGATTTTTGACCCGCAGGTGCTGCTCAAGGATTTCGACCAGCTTGGCTTGTCGCCCGAGGACCAACAGCGCTGGCACGCCATGACCGGCCAGGCCAACGGCATCATCCTGGTCACCGGGCCGACCGGCTCGGGCAAGACCAGCACGCTCTACACCACGCTCAAGCGCCTGGCGACCCGCGAGGTCAACCTGTGCACGGTGGAGGACCCGATAGAAATGGTCGAGCCCGCCTTCAACCAGATGCAAGTGCAGCACAACATCGACCTGACCTTTGCCAGTGGCATCCGCGCCCTGCTGCGACAGGACCCGGACATCATCATGATCGGCGAGATTCGTGACCAGGAAACCGCAGAGATGGCGATCCAGGCCGCGCTGACCGGGCACCTCGTTCTGTCCACACTGCACACTAACGATGCGCCCAGCGCCATCAGTCGCCTGCAAGAACTGGGCATTGCTCATTATTTGATCAAAGCTACGCTGATAGGCGTGATGGCGCAGCGCTTGGTGCGGCTTTTGTGCCCGCACTGCAAACGTCCGGCGAATGCGCTGGATAATGTTCATGAGGCGGTGGGCTGTGCGCAATGCCGTGACAGCGGTTATCGCGGCCGGGCCGGGCTCTACGAAATCATGGTTGTGGACGAAAAACTCAAGGCGCTGATCACTCCCGGCGCCGACGTGCAGGCTCTGCGCCGGGCATCGCTGGGGCAAGGCATGCACAGCTTGCGCATGGCCGGTATCGACAAGGTGAACGCCGGGCTGACAACCCCGGCAGAAGTAATGCGGGTAACGCCCGGGGATTCAGATACAAATGCTTTTATTGTTGGGCCGTGAAACCGTCCTTATCTGTGACCAGACCGTTACAATCGCCCGAACGTTGTTTCACTGACATCATCAGATAGGGAATCGCAATGCAGATCGGAACCGTACTGCTTCTTTTCGTGGGTTTGGCCGTGGCCATCCTGTTCATGGGCTTTAAAGTAGTGCCTCAGGGCTACCAATGGACAGTCGAGCGATTCGGCCGCTACACCAACACTCTCAAACCCGGCCTCAACATCATCATCCCGGTCATGGACCGCATCGGTCGCAAGATCAACGTGATGGAAAGCGTGCTGGATATCCCGCCCCAGGAAGTCATCACCGCCGACAACGCCACCGTGCAGATCGACGCTGTGTGCTTCTTCCAGGTGGTCAATACCGCCCAGGCCGCCTACGAGGTCAACAACCTCGAGCACGCCATCCGTAACCTGCTGCAAACCAACATCCGTACCGTGCTCGGCTCCATGGAGCTGGACGCAATGCTGAGCCAGCGTGACGGCATCAACGAAAAGCTGCTGCGTACCGTTGATGAAGCCACAGCGCCGTGGGGCATCAAGATCACTCGGATCGAGATCAAGGACATCAGCCCGCCTGCCGACCTGATGGCCGCCATGTCCGGCCAGATGAAAGCCGAGCGGATCAAGCGTGCGCAGATCCTCGAAGCCGAAGGCCTGCGGGCCTCGGCGATTTTGACCGCCGAAGGCAAGAAGCAGGCGCAGATCCTCGAAGCAGAAGGTGGCCGTCAAGCCGCGTTCCTGGAGTCTGAAGCCCGTGAACGTCAGGCCGAAGCTGAAGCCCGTGCGACCCAAGTGGTGTCCGAAGCTATCGCCACCGGTAACGTGCAGGCCATCAACTACTTCGTCGCGCAAAAATACATCGATGCGTTGGGCAAGCTGGCCTCGGCCAACAACAGCAAAGTCATCTTGATGCCGCTGGAAGCCAGCCAGGTGATTGGCGCCGTCGGCGGTATCGGCGAAATCGTCAAGGCAACCTTCGACAATAAGAAAGGCTGAGGCCATCGCCATGTGGGATTTCCTGCAGCATCTGTCGTTCTGGGATTGGCTGGCACTGGGTACGGTGCTATTGATTCTTGAGGTGTTCGGTACCGGTGGCTACCTGTTGTGGATGGGGATCGCCGCCGCCGCCGTGGGCGTGATCAAGTTCCTGGTCCCGCCGCTCGGGCTGGAATGGCAACTGCTGTTGTTCGCCGTGTTATCGATCCTGACTGCGGTGTACTGGTGGAAACGCCAGCGCAGCAGCGCGAAGGTCAGCGACCAGCCAGGGCTGAACATGCGTGGCTCGGAGTTGATCGGCCGCACCTTTGTGGTGCATCAGGCGATCATGGATGGCCGGGGCAAAATAAAAGTCGGCGACAGTGTGTGGATGGCAACCGGACCGGACAGTCCCGTGGGCGCTCATGTGCGTGTCACGGGTCAGGACGGTGTAATTTTACAGGTGGAAACTGTTTAGTCAGTGATGGAACTCGCTTGGGCTAACTACAATCAAACTGTTCAGATAACCCAGTCGGAGTCACCCATCATGCGTCTCAAATATGCTGTCGCAACCCTCGCTGTGCTTTCCCTTCCTGTCGGCTCAGCCATGGCCGACAGTTTCTGGCGCAACGTCATTTCGTCGGGCGCCACTACCGGCTCGACGTACCTGACCTTCAAGGACCATAAGCTGGTGGTCGCCGCCCAAGACGACGCGGGCAGCTTCGTTGCCAGCGACGGCGGCATCCGCGGCCCATACCTTGAAGCTGCCATGCAGAAAGTCCGCGCCGACAACCCTGGCCTCAAAGCCACGGACATGGAGCTGGCCAACGCCATCCTCGCAAAAAATGCCGTAACCGAGTAAACCCCGAACCAAAAAAAATCCGCTTAGCGGATTTTTTGTGCGCTAGATGACGATTCATTCACGGGCGACAGGCTATATTCAGTCGAACCGTGTAACCATGCCGGTACGGATACACCCTTTACTCATCGCCTACCTGAAACGGATGCCTTCGTCGTTATGAGCCAACAGCCCTTTCTGCCGTTTTCCAAACCTACCATTGATGAAGCCACCATCTCGGCGGTCGGCGATGTCTTACGCTCGGGCTGGATCACCAGCGGGCCGAAAGTGCAGGCATTCGAGGCACAGCTGTCGGAATACTTTGGCGGCCGCCCGGTACGCACCTTCAACTCCGGCACTTGCACCATGGAGATCGCGTTGCGCATCGCCGGTATCGGGCCTGGGGATGAAGTGATCACCACGCCGATTTCCTGGGTCGCGACGGCCAACGTGATTCTGGAAGTGGGCGCCACGCCGGTGTTTGCCGATATCGACCCGGTCACCCGCAATATCGACCTGGCCCAGGTGGAAGCCGCGATCACCCCGCGTACCAAAGCAATTATCCCCGTGTACCTGGCGGGGCTGCCCCTGGACATGCCGATGCTGTATGCACTGGCCAACAAGTACAACCTGCGCATCGTCGAAGACGCCGCCCAGGCCTTGGGGTCGAGCTGGGATGGCGAGCGTATCGGCGCTACCGGTGATTTCGTATCGTTCAGCTTTCAGGCGAACAAGAACATCACGTCATCCGAAGGCGGTTGCCTGGTGTTGAACAACGCCGAAGAGGCCCGCTTGGCCGAAAAGTATCGCCTGCAGGGCGTTACCCGTACAGGTTTCGACGGCCTGGATGTGGACGTGTTGGGTGGCAAGTTCAACATGACCGACATTGCTGCAGCCATCGGCCTGGGGCAGTTTGCGTATATCGAGAAGATCACGGCGCATCGCCAGAACCTGGCGCGACATTACTTCAAGTGCTTCGGCAGTGACTTTGAAGAGCAATACGGCGCGCAATTGCCGCCGGCGGATTTCGAAAACAGCAACTGGCACCTGTTCCAGCTTGTATTGCCGGAACGTCAGGATGGGCTGCCGGCGCGCGCTACCTTCATGGAGCAAATGCAGGCCCACGGCGTCGGCATTGGCTATCACTACCCGCCGATCCACCTGCTGAGCCTGTATCGGGCACAAGGTTTCAAGGAAGGCATGTTCCCGGTGGCGGAGCGTGTTGGGCGTTTGATCGTGTCGTTGCCGATGTTCACGGCGATGACAGAGGCGGACGTGGAACGGTCTGTAGCAGCGGTTAAAGCGGTATTGAAAGCCGGTTAAACCATGTGGGAGCTGGCTTGTGCCCCGTGTGACTGAAACACCAAGGTGCATGCATCGCGGGCAAGCCCGACTCCCACACAAGCCAGCTCCCACATTGATTTGTGCTGTTACAGCTGCTTGTGTTTACTCGCCGATGGCGGCTTTGTAGCCAGCAGCATCCAGCAGTTTTTCCAGATCAGCCGGGTTGCTTGGCTTGAGTTTGAAGATCCAGGCGCCGTACGGGTCGGAGTTCAGCAGCTCAGGCTCGCCACTCAAGGCGTCGTTCACCGCGATCACTTCGCCAGCAATCGGCGAGTAGATATCCGACGCCGCTTTCACCGACTCGACCACACCCGCCTGGCCTTCAGCTTCAAAGTTGGCGCCAACTTCAGCCAGCTCAACAAACACCACATCACCCAAAGCTTCCTGAGCATGGTCGGAGATACCGACGGTCACGGTGCCGTCAGCCTCTAGACGGGCCCATTCGTGACTCTCGGCAAAACGCAGGTCGGCAGGGATATTGCTCATAGTCTGTGTCCTCAAGAAGAAATGTCAGCGGCCTCTGGGCTGCCGGTAATCGTTAGATCAAGGTTTTGCCATGGCGCACGAAGGTCGGTTTGACCACTCGAACCGGGTACCACTTGCCGCGGATTTCCACTTCGGCCCGGTCGGCGGTTGCCGTCGGTACGCGCGCCAGGGCAATGGATTTGCTCAGCGTAGGAGAGAAACTACCACTGGTGATCTCCCCTTCGCCAACATTGGCGATACGAACCACTTGGTGAGCGCGCAAAACGCCACGTTCTTCCAGTACCAAACCGACCAATTTGAACTGCACACCGGCGGCTTTTTCCGCCTCCAGGGCGGCGCGGCCGATGAATTGGCGCTCGACAGGTTCCCAGGCAATGCTCCAAGCCATGTTGGCCGCCAGGGGCGAAACATTCTGGTGGATATCCTGGCCATACAGGTTCATGCCGGCTTCCAGGCGCAGGGTATCGCGGGCGCCGAGGCCGATGGGTGAAATACCGGCACCGACCAAGTCGTTGAAAAAGCCTGGCGCCTGATCGGCCGGCAGGACAATTTCCAGGCCGTCTTCGCCGGTATAACCCGTGCGGGCGATAAACCAGTCGCCGTCTGCCTGGCCTTCAAAGGGCTTGAGTTGGTGGATCAGGGTGCCACGAGACTGGGTAACCAGCTCGGCGATTTTCTGCCGGGCGTGCGGGCCTTGTATGGCGAGCATGGCCAACTCGGGCCGCTCATGCAGTTGCACCGCGTAGTTGCCCAACTGCGCCTGCATCCAGGCCATATCCTGATCACGCGTGGCGGCGTTTACCACCAGCCGATAACCGGTCTCGGTGCGGTAGACAATCATGTCGTCCACTACGCCGCCCTGCTCATTAAGCATGGCGCTGTAAAGTGCACGGCCGCAGCCATGCAAACGATCGACATCATTGGCCAGCAGGTGCTGGAGCCATTCCTTGGCCTGTTGGCCTGTAACATCGATCACGGTCATATGAGATACATCGAACACCCCGCAGTCGCGTCGCACCTGATGGTGTTCTTCAACTTGCGAGCCGTAGTGCAAAGGCATATCCCAACCGCCAAAATCGACCATTTTCGCGCCGAGGGCGAGATGCAGGTCATACAGAGGCGTACGCTGTCCCATGGGTTTCTCCTTCCGGGCTTGGCGAAGATGCGCAGAGTTACCGTTTACGCTGAGAACCCCGTATTACAAGGCCTGCAGTGACATACAGCGACTCGCTCCGAAAGACGGAGCGCACCGAATGCCGCGCATTGTAGCCGTAAGCCGTAGGACTGGCACCTAAGCGATTTGCCGGGCAGAGCGCCGGATCAGCCCGATTACCGGCAACAGCCCCACCAATACCAGTGTCAGCGCCGGCAACGATGCACGCGCCCACTCGCCTTCGCTGGTCATTTCAAAAATCCGCACCGCCAGGGTGTCCCAGCCAAACGGGCGCATCAGCAGGGTCGCGGGCATTTCCTTGAGCACATCGACGAACACCAGCAGCGCCGCGCTCAACGTCCCGGGCAACAGCAGTGGCAGATACACTTTGCAAAACAGTCGTGGCCCACTCACGCCAAGGCTGCGCGCCGCTTCCGGTAAAGAGGGCCGGATTCGCGCCAGGCTGTTTTCCAACGGCCCATAGGCCACCGCCAGGAAACGCACCAAATACGCCAGCACCAACGCCGACAGGCTGCCGAGCAACAAGGGCTTGCCCGCACCGCCGAGCCAACCCGACAACGGCACCACCAGCTCACGGTCCAGGTAGCTGAACGCCAGCATGATCGACACCGCCAACACCGAGCCCGGCAAGGCATAGCCGACATTAGCCAGGCTGATACCAGAGCGAATCGCCCGGGTCGGCGCCAGACGGTTGGCAAACGCCAATATCAGCGCAACGCTGACCGTGATCAGCGCGGCGATGCCGCCCAGGTAGAGGGTGTGGACGATCAGGCCGCTATAGCGCTCATCCAGGTCAAACCGGCCGCGCTGCCAAAACCAGACGACCAGTTGCAGCATGGGGATGACAAAGGCGCACGCGAACACCAAGCCACACCAGGTACTGGCCGCTGCGGCCTTGAACCCGCGCAAGTGGTACAACGCCTTGCCCCGTGGCCGCTCATTGCTCGGGCGGCTGGCTCCGCGAGCACGCCGTTCGCCGTAGAGCACCAACATCACCACCAGCAGCAACAGGCTGGCCAGTTGGGCGGCGCTGGACAGGCTGAAAAAGCCGTACCACGTCTTGTAGATGGCCGTGGTGAAGGTGTCGAAATTGAATACCGAGACGGCGCCGAAATCCGCCAGGGTTTCCATCAGCGCCAAGGCTACGCCAGCACCAATCGCCGGCCGTGCCATGGGCAGCGCCACACGCCAGAACGCCTGCCATGGCGATTGGCCAAGCACCCGTGCCGCCTCCATCAAGCCTTTGCCCTGAGCCAAGAACGCAGTGCGCGCCAGCAGGTAGACATAGGGATAGAACACCAGCACCAACACGATGATGACGCCGCTGGTGGAGCGCACACGTGGCAGACGCAAGCCGCTGCCGAACCATTCACGCAGCAGGGTTTGCACCGGGCCTGCGAAATCCAACAGGCCGACAAACACAAAGGCCAGCACGTAGGCGGGAATCGCGAAAGGCAGCATCAACGCCCAGTCGAGCCAGCGCCGCCCGGGGAACTCGCACAGGCTGGTCAACCAGGCCAGGCTCACGCCCAACAGTGTCACGCCGACACCGACGCCCAACACCAGGGTCAGGGTGTTGCCCAACAGGCGCGGCATCTGGGTTTCCCACAGGTGGGACCAGATCTGTTGATCGATGCTTTGCCAGGACAGCAACAGCACGCTCAGCGGCAGCAGCACCAATGCGGCGACGGTGAAGACCGGCAGGTACCAGCGACGTTGGGCGGGGTGGGCCAAGGAAAAACTCTCAGAGTGTCAGTTGTCTTGAAAACACCACCAACCAATGTGGGAGCGGGCTGGCGTGGGAGCGGGCTCGGCACACACCGAGGTGCCTGCATCGCGGGCAAGCCCGGCTCCCACATTCTAGATCGGCGGCGTTTTACAAATTGTACTTAGTTCCAGCCAGCGCGATCCATCAAGCGAATGGCCTCCGCCTGACGCTTACCGGCCACTTCCACCGGCAGTGTATCGGCCACGAACTTGCCCCAGGTCGCCACTTCCGCCGATGGCGGCACGGCCGGGTTGGCCGGGAATTCCTGGTTCACATCGGCAAATATTTTCTGCGCCTCAGGCGTGGTCATCCATTCCACCAACGCCTTGGCGGCTTCCGGGTGTGGCGCATGCTTGGTGAGACCAATGCCCGACAGGTTCACATGCACGCCACGGTCGCCCTGGTTCGGCCAGAACAGCTTCACCGCCAGGTCCGGCTTCTGCTTGTGCAGGCGGCCGTAGTAGTAAGTGTTAACGATACCCACGTCGCACTGCCCGGCGTTGATGGCTTCGAGCACGGCGATGTCATCGGAGAACACGTCGGTGGACAGGTTATTGACCCAGCCTTTGACGATTTCTTCGGTCTTGGCCGCGCCGTGGGTTTCGATCAGGGTGGCAGTCAGCGACTGGTTGTAGACCTTCTTCGCCGTGCGCAGGCACAGGCGGCCTTCCCATTGCTTGTCGGCCAGGGCTTCGTAAGTGGTCAGGTCACCCGGTTTTACCCGGTCGGTGGAATAGGCGATGGTCCGCGCGCGCAAGCTCAAGCCGGTCCAGGCATGCTTTGAAGAGCGATATTGCAGAGGAATGTTCTTGTCGATTACCGCCGAGGTGAACGGCTGCAGGATGCCCATTTGCTCGGCCTGCCAGAGGTTACCGGCGTCGACGGTGAGCAGCAGGTCGGCGGTGGCGTTTTCGCCTTCGGCCTTGATCCGCTGCATCAGCGGGGCTTCCTTGTCGGTGATGAACTTCACCTGTACGCCGGTTTTCTGGGTGTAGGCGTCGAACACCGGCTTGATCAGTTCGTCGATGCGCGAGGAGTAGACCACGACTTCGTCGGCTGCCTGCACGGTGGTGCTGCCGATGAGGGTGAGTGCCAGGGCAGTCAGGAGGCGTTTGGGTGCCAACATGGGTGCGGTCTCTCATATGCAAATGGAAAGCAAATGATAGGGACTCACATTTAGTGGCGCTCGGTGGAGGCGTTACCAGATGTTGCATGGCCGCGATTTACGTGAGGCTGTCTCATCGCGGAGCGCTCCCACAGACGATCGCATTTCAAGTTCAGGGCTTGGCCAGCTCCGGGAGATCGCCAGTCAGGCCCAAGGCCTGGCGCACGAAGATGGCTTTGGCTTCCGGCATCTGGTCGACCATTTTCAACCCGGCATTGCGCAACCAGCGCAATGGCAGCTGGTCAGCCTGGAACAACCGTTCAAAGCCTTCCATCGCCGCCATCAGCGCGAGGTTATACGGCATGCGCCGACGCTCGTAACGGCTCAGCACCTTCACATCCGCCAGGCGCTCGCCGCGCTCGGTCGCCGCCAACAGCACTTCGGCCAGCACCGCCGCATCGAGGAAGCCCAGGTTAACGCCCTGGCCCGCTAACGGGTGGATCACATGGGCCGCATCACCGATCAACGCCAGGCCTTCGGCCACGTAGCGTTTGGCGTGGCGCTGGCGCAACGGCACACAGACACGCGGGTCGGCGCTGATCACCGTACCGAGTCGCCCTTCAAAGGCGCGCTCCAGTTCACGGCAGAAATTTTCGTCATCCAGCGCCATCAGGCGTTCGGATTCCGCCGGCGTGGTCGACCAGACGATTGAGCACCAGTCCTCTTGCCCATCGCGTACCAGCGGCAGGAATGCCAGCGGGCCGGTATCGGTAAAGCGCTGCCAGGCCGTGCGCTGGTGCGGTTGGCTGCTGCGCACGCTGGTGACGATGGCGTTATGCAGGTAATCCCATTCGCGGGTCGTGGTGCCGGTCAGGCGGCGCACGGCGGAATTGGCGCCGTCGGCGGCCACCACCAGCGGCGCGCGCAATTTGCGCCCATCGGCCAGGGTCAGCAGCCAGTCATCGCCGGAGCGGCGCATCTGTTCCAAGCGCGCGTTGGCCAGCAGGCCCAGGTCGCAGTCGTGCAGGCGGTCGAGCAAGGCATCCTGAACCACACGGTTCTCGACGATATGCCCAAGCACTTCGGCATGCACGCTGGCCGCCGAAAAGTGGATCTGCCCGGTGCCGCTGCCGTCCCACACCTGCATCTCGCCATAAGGGCTGGCGCGTCGCGACACGATGCCGTCCCACACGCCGAGGCGCTCGAGGATGCGCTGGCTGGCGGCCGACAAGGCGCTCACGCGGGGTTCGAAGGCCGCATCCTGGTCGAACGGTTTGACGCTCAGCGGGCTGCCGTCCAGCAGCAGCACCTGCAGGCCACTGCCCTGCAACGCCAGCGCCAGGGCGCTCCCGACCATTCCGGCCCCGACAATCAGCACATCTGCGCGCATGTCCATGCTTTAAGCCTGCTTTGCTGGCGGCTTGCGCCGCACGTAAAGGGTTTTTTCGACCCGCGCCACCAAGGTGCCGGAGCCGTCATGAATCTGTACTTTGAGGTGGGGCAAGTACTTCTCGCCACCTTCGGTCTGCCTGCGAATCTCGTCCAGCAAGGCCTCGTCGATGGAAAATTCGGCGTACACCGGGCCTTTGCCCGGCGACACGAAGTCGATGCTCGCGGCTTTGTCCCAGACGATGTAGTCGCGGCCCAGGTTTTCCATCAACAAGAGCATGTAGAACGGGTCGACCATCGAATACAGGCTGCCGCCGAATTGCGTGCCGACGTAATTGCGGTTGTACCAGCCCAGGCCCATGCGCACCTTGGCATAGCGCAAATCCGCACTGAGTGCCTGCACCCGGATTCCAGCGCCCAGGTACGGCGGGTACAAGGACAGAGCCCAGCGCAACAGCCGCGCCTTGCCCAGGCGTCGGGTCAGCCAGTTACGCATCGGGGCGCGTGCCCAGGCCCATGGCCTGACGGGCGAACCAGCGTTTGGCCGGCGGTAACAAATCCAGGCCCAGCAAGCCCATGTTACGGCCCAAGGCCACCAACGGTTGAGCACTGCCAAACAGCCGCGTGACTTGATCGGAGAAACCTACGGTCAATTTCTGATCCAGGCGTTGGCGCTCGCGATAGCGTTCCAAGGTTGCCAAATCGCCCGGCACCTCAGGCCCGGCCAGCAAGGCTTCGGCCAAGGCGTTGGCATCGCGCAGGGACAAATTGAAACCCTGCCCGGCAATCGGGTGCAGGCTGTGGGCGGCATTACCGAGGATGGCCAGGTGCGAGCGTACTTGTTCTTCGGCCTCCACCAGCGTCAGCGGGTACAGGTGCCGCGCGCCGACTTGCTTCAACGTGCCCAGGCGATAGCCGAACACGCCCTGTAATTCGCTGAGGAAGCTGCGCTCATCAAGGTTGGCCAGGCGCTGGGCGTCCATGCCGATGCGCGTCCACACCAGCGCGCAGCGGTTGTCCGGCAGCGGCAGCAGGGCCATGGGGCCCTCATCGGTGAAACGCTCGAAGGCCTCGCCATTGTGGGCTTCGCTTGGGGTGATGTTGGCGATCAACGCGCTCTGGTTGTAGGGCCGGGTTTTCACACCGACGCCCAATTGCTCGCGCAAACCGGAGCGACCGCCATCGGCCAATACCGCGAGGTCGCATTCCAGCACGGTTTCATCGTTGAGGGTCAGGCGATAGCCATCGGCCAGCGGCTCCATGCGGGTGACTTCCGCCGGGCAACGCCAACTGACCACGTCTTTGTCCAGGCCTTTCCACAGGCATTGGCCGAGCCAGGCGTTTTCCACCACATAGCCGAGGGCCGGCACACCCTCCTCCATGGCAGACAGGCGCGCAGTGGAGAAGCGGCCACGGTCCGACACGTGAATCTGTTTGATCGGCTCGGCGCGGCGGGAAATGTCCTGCCACAGGCCCAAGCGCTGATAAATCTGCCGAGCGCCGTAGGACAACGCCGAAGAGCGCGCGTCATAGCTCGGCTGGTAACTGTCACCCGGCGCGAACGGTTCGATCAGCACGATCTTCCAGCCGCGTGCCTTGGCACCCGCCTGCAACGCCAACGCCAGGCTGGCACCCACCAGACCGCCGCCAATAATCGCCACGTTGACCCGGCTCATCGGGCAGCCGCCATCAGCGCTTCGATCTCGGCGACGGTCTTGGGCACGCCGCCGGTCAAAATTTCACAGCCTTGCTTGGTCACTACCACGTCGTCCTCGATGCGTACGCCAATGCCACGCCATTTCTTCGCCACGTTCTGGTTGTCGGGCGAAATATAGATGCCAGGTTCCACGGTCAACGCCATGCCGACTTCCAGCACCCGCCATTCACCGCCCACCTTGTACTCGCCCACATCATGCACATCCATGCCCAGCCAATGGCCGGCGCGGTGCATATAAAAGGCGCGACAGGCTTCGCCGGCGATCAGCTCGTCGACGTCGCCTTGCAGCAACCCCAGCTTCACCAGCCCGACGGTGATGACGCGCACCGTCGCCTCGTGGGCCTGGTTCCAATGTTTGTTCGGCGCGATCTCGGCAAAAGCGGCTTCCTGGGAGGCCAGCACAATCTCGTAGATCGCCTTCTGCTCGGGCGAAAACGTGCCGTTAACCGGCCAGGTGCGGGTGATGTCGCTGGCGTAGCAGTCGATCTCGCAACCGGCGTCGATCAACACCAGGTCGCCGTCCTTGAGCACCGCGTCATTCTGCTGGTAATGCAGAATGCAGCTATTGCGCCCGGCGGCGACGATGGAGCCATAGGCGGGCATTTTCGCGCCGCCCTTGCGGAATTCGTAATCCAGCTCGGCTTCCAGGCTGAATTCATGCAACCCCGCGCGGCTGGCCTGCATCGCCTTCACGTGGGCGGCGCAGGAAATTCGTGCGGCCTCGCGCATCACCTTCACTTCTGCCGCCGATTTATACAGGCGCATGTCGTGGAGCAGGTGATCCAGGGCAACAAATTCATTCGGCGGCTGGGCGCCCAGGTGCGCTTTAGAGCGGATCACGTTGATCCACTCCATCACATGCCGGTCGAATTCGGCGTTGCTGCCCATAGCCGAGTACACCCGGTCGCGACCTTCGATCAGGCCGGGCAGGATGTCGTCGATATCGGTGATGGGGAACGCATCGTCGGCACCAAAGTCACGGATCGCGCCTTCGGTACCGGCACGCAGGCCGTCCCACAATTCGCGTTCGGCATTGCGCTCGCGGCAGAACAGCACGTACTCGCCATGTTGGCGACCGGGCATCAGCACGATCACCGCTTGCGGTTCGGGGAAGCCGCTCAGGTACTGGAAGTCGCTGTCTTGGCGGTAGACGTGCTCGACATCACGGTTGCGGATCGCCACGGCGGCAGCCGGCAGGATTGCGATGCTATTGGGTTCCATCTGCGCCATGAGCGCCTTGCGGCGACGGGTGTATTCCGCTTTCGGGATATGGATCATGGGCAGATGGGCTTCCTTTCTTAATGCAGCGACGGCTTGGCTGCGGCTGGCTCAGCGGATTTTTTGGTCTCGGTGAACAGCAGCAGCGGCGCGACGCGCAGGTATTCCATCACTTCCATGTAGTCGCCTTCACCGTCTTCGGATTCTTCCAAGGCGTCTTGCACCTGGGAGATCGCCGCCAGGTCCTGCAGCACTTCCTTGGCGTCGGTGCTCAGCTCCAGGCCGCCGGCGTTCACGCCGAAACCGTGGAGGAAACCCTGGCACCATTGGCCCAGCGCGGCAGCGCGTTCGGCGAGCGGCGCGTCGTCGGTCGGCAGCAGCAGGACTACGGTGACGTCGTCACCGGTCAGCTCGCCTTTGACCATCTCTTGCAGGCCGATCAGCGCGTTACGCACGTTCTCGGTCGGCTCGGTTTCGAGCAGCTCGGCCACATCAGCCAGCCAGTTGTCAGCATCAAAGCCAACACCGGTGCAACTGCGGCCCAACAGCACGCCGTGCAGTTCGGCAGGCGAGCAAGGATGACCGCTGGTGCTCAGCAGTTTGGAAAAAGCATCGTACGGGGAGTTCTGAATAGGCATGGTGAGCTAGGCGCCAGACGGCGCAATGTCTAGAATGAAGCGCTGTATCCTAGCACCGGCAGACGTACCAAGACTATCGAGGGCGTCAGATCGTTTATCCTGCAGCTGCCATTCATCAGACAAATCCAGTGGAACCCAATGGAAGACACCGACCTGCAAGCGCTGATGGCCAGACTCGAGCTGCTAATTGATCGGGTCGAGCAACTTAAGAGTCAAAACGGACTCCTATTAGCTCAGGAAAAGACCTGGCGCGAGGAACGCGCGCACCTCATTGAAAAAAACGAAATCGCCCGGCGTAAGGTCGAATCGATGATTTCGCGCCTGAAGGCCCTGGAGCAAGACTCATGAGTTCAAGCAATAGCGTTACCGTGCAGATCCTCGACAAAGAATATTCGATCATCTGCCCCCAGGAAGAACGCAGCAACCTGGTGAGTGCTGCCCGCTACCTGGATGGCAAGATGCGTGAAATCCGCAGCAGCGGCAAAGTTATCGGCGCCGATCGTATCGCTGTGATGGCCGCACTGAACATTACCCACGATTTGCTGCATAAGCAGGAGCGGCCTGACGTGCAGGCCAGCGGCTCGACGCGCGAGCAAGTGCGTGACCTGCTGGAGCGGGTTGATCTGGTACTTTCTACCGATCCAGAGCCACCCAAGGGCTGATTGCCGAGTCTGTTTAAGGTATACTCGCCCCACTCCCTGGCGTGTTTGCCAGTCGGCGATGTCCCTGAGCCGATTCGCACTACCCTGGAAGTTGCACGTTGGGCTGGTGTGCATGTCCGCTAGACGGAAAGCCTTAAAGCCTACTGCATCTTCCACCTTGAACTTTCGGGTTCAAGGGCTAAGTCGACAGCGGCTCTGTCGGGGAGCCTGAATTCCCAAACTCAATGCCAGTCTTAGGACTGGCATTGTTTTATGAGCCGAAAAACCATGACCGAACCTGCGCCGCTTTCCCGTCCGCAACTTCGACGCATGTTGCGCAAAGCCCGCCGCGCCCTCACGCCGAGCAAGCAGCGCCAGGCCGCCCAAGGCCTGTATCGGCAACTGGCACAGCACCCGCTGTTTCGCCGGGCCAAGCATATTTCTTTATACCTACCGACGGACGGTGAAATCGATCCGCTCCTGCTGCTGCGCGCCGCTCAGCGCCGGGGCAAGGCTACCTATCTGCCGGTACTCAGCGCCTGGCCGCGAACCAAGATGGTGTTCCAGCGCGTGCGGCCTGGGGATAAGTTGCTGCCCAACCGTTTTCGCATCCTAGAACCGCGAGTGAACGCCAATCGCCAGCGCCAAGTCTGGACACTCGATCTGGTGTTGCTGCCGCTGGTGGGGTTCGACGATGGGGGCGGAAGATTGGGCATGGGCGGCGGCTTTTACGACCGCAGCCTGGCCTACCTCGCCAGGCGCCAGAGCTGGCGCAAGCCGACGCTGCTGGGGCTGGCCCATGAATGTCAGAAGGTCGAGCGCTTGGCGCAGGCGAGCTGGGACGTGCCGTTGGCGGGCACCATCACCGATAAGCACTGGTATGTCGCAGAAACGTCGCTGGAACCAGCGACGTCTTGAATAGTTTTAACGCTTGAACGGTTGTGGCTGCTGCTGAGCCAGCTCAACAGGTGCATCCGTCTTGTTCGACCACAAGCTCTGGGCATACCCGGTGGTCACGACGCCCAGACCAAACAAAATAACCAAAATCCATAGTAAATCCGGTTTACGTTGCATCGATTGCCCCCCTTCAGGCACTCGTACACGATGACAACAACGTTCCAATGTAGTCCGTTGCAGCTGCGTCAAGCTTAAAAGCGGGCATTCTGCGGTAACGTGAACCAACACGCAAACCTTGACGCCAACCGACTGTCGGTTTGTCATGGAATTGCCGGACAACTTGCCCAATGCCTTTTTCAGGAGCCCAAAAATGGCCTACTGGCTGATGAAATCCGAGCCCGATGAACTGTCCATCACGGGTCTTGAAAAGCTCGGCGAAGCCCGTTGGGACGGGGTGCGTAACTATCAGGCGCGCAATTTCCTACGCGCAATGGCCGTGGGTGATGAGTTCTTCTTCTACCACTCCAGTTGCCCCGAACCAGGCATTGCCGGCATTGGCAAAATCATCGAAGCCGCCTATCCGGACCCCACCGCGCTGGAACCGGATAGCCACTATTTCGACGCCAAGGCCAGCCCGGAGAAAAATCCGTGGAGTGCGATCAACGTGGCGCACGTCGAGACGTTTTCAAAGGTGCTGGGCCTGGGCTACCTGAAACAACAAACGGCACTGGCCGAGTTGCCGCTGGTGCAAAAAGGCAGCCGGTTATCCGTAATGCCGGTGACGGCCGATCAATGGGCGGCGCTTGCCTCTTGACCCGTATCAACGGCCCTCGGGGCGATACCGGTCAAACTAGGATGCTAATGCCGCAGGATGCAGCCATGTCAACGAACCACCCTACTATGTCGCGCCTTTTCGCCATCGCCCTGATCGTGCTGCTGCTGGGCGCCGGTGGCTTCGGTTACTGGCGATCGACCCAGGACCGCCTGCCCGAAGGTTTGAGCATGGGCAACGGCCGCCTGGAATCCACCGAAGTGCAGATCGCCGCCAAGATACCCGGGCGCCTGGCCGAAGTGCGCGTGGATGAAGGCGACAAGGTGCTCAAGGGCCAATTGCTCGCGCGCATGGACACCCGCACCCTCGAAGCCCAGCGCGCCCAGGCCGAAGCCGAAGTGCTGCGTGCCAAAGAAAACTTCGCCGCCGCCGAGGCCAACGTGCAGTTGCGCCAGAGCGAACAACTGCTGGCCAATCAGGAACTCAAGCGCACCCAAGAGCTGTACCGGCGCGGCTTCGCCAGCAGCCAGTTGATCGACCAACAACAAGCGCGCCAGAACACCGGCAATGCTGCCGTGGTTGCCGCGCAAGCCCAGGTCAACTCGGTGAAGGCCGCCATCGGCGCCGCCGTGGCCCAAGTGGCCCAGCTCACCAGCGAAATCGACGACAGCAGCCTGCGCGCGCCCATCGACGGCATTATTCAATTACGCCTGGCCGAGCCGGGTGAAGTGCTCGGCGCGGGCGGCCGCGTGTTGCTGCTGATTGATCCGAATGACCAGTACATGAACCTCTACCTGCCCGCCTCCGTCACCGGTCGCCTGACCGTCGGCAGTGATGCGCGCATCCTGCTCGACGCCCTGCCCCAGCAACCGTTGCCGGCCAAAATCAGCTTTGTCGCCGCCAAATCGCAGTTCACGCCCAAGGAAGTGGAAACCCGCGACGAACGCCAGAAGCTGGTGTTCCGCGTCAAACTACGCCTGACTCAACCCAGTGCTGTACCGCAAGCCAAACCGGGCATGCCCGGCGCCGGCTACGTGCGCACGGCTGATATCGACTGGCCGGCCAACCTGCAATGACCGGCCTGGCGCTGCACGCCACGGGTATCAACCACCGCTACGGCAAGCAACAGGCACTGGTCGACATCGCCTTCAGCTTGCCCGCCGGCACTCGCTGCGGGCTGATCGGCCCGGATGGCGCGGGCAAGTCGAGCCTGCTGGGGTTGATCGCCGGGGTTAAAAAGCTTCAAGTCGGGCAGCTGGAAGTGCTCGGCGGTTCCATCGAAGACCGCCGTCACCGCAACAGCCTGTACCCGCGCATTGCCTTCATGCCTCAAGGCCTGGGCGGCAACTTGTATCCCGAATTGTCCATCAGCGAAAACATCCGCTTCTTCGCCACACTGTTCGGCCTGTCGAAAGCTGACTGCGAGCAGCGCATGCACAACCTGTTGCTGGCCACCGACCTTGCGCGCTTCGCCGAGCGGCCGGCCGGCAAGTTGTCCGGCGGCATGAAACAAAAGCTCGGCCTGTGCTGCGCGCTGATCCACGACCCGGACCTGCTGATCCTCGACGAACCCACCACCGGCGTCGACCCACTGTCGCGCCGACGCTTCTGGGAGTTGGTCGACAGCGTACGCCGAGAGCGCCCGCAACTGACGCTACTGGTGGCTACGGCCTACATGGAAGAAGCCGAACAGTTCGAACATTGCCTGATGCTCGATCGCGGCAAACTCATTGCCGATGGCTTGAGCAGCGAACTGGCGGCCGCCACACCCAGCGGCAAACTCGATGAAGCCTTTACCCATTTCCAGGGCGACAGCGCCCACAACAATCAGCCACTGGTGATCCCCCCGCGCGAAAGCGGCAACACCGATATCGCCATCGAAGCCCACGACCTGACGCTGCGTTTTGGTGATTTCACGGCAGTAAACACCGTCAGCTTCGCCATCGGCCGCGGCGAGATTTTTGGCTTTCTCGGCTCCAACGGCTGCGGCAAGACCACCACCATGAAAGTCCTTACCGGGCTGATGCCGGCCACCGAAGGCAGTGCCACGCTGCTCGGCAACCCGGTGAACGCCAAGGATCTGGCGACCCGCAAGCGTGTGGGGTTCATGTCGCAAAGTTTCTCGCTGTACGGCGAACTCAGCGTGCGCCAGAACCTGGTGCTGCACGCGCAACTGTTCGACTTACCCAAGGCTGACAGCGGCCTGCGTATCGACGAGTTGATTCAGCGCTTCGACCTCGGCGAGGTGGCCGAGCAGCCTTCCGGCGAATTGCCCCTCGGCCTGCGCCAGCGCCTGTCATTGGCCGTGGCGGTGCTGCACCGCCCGGAAGTGCTGATCCTCGATGAACCCACCTCGGGCGTTGACCCGGCAGCACGGGATGATTTCTGGCGGCTGCTGATTGAACTGTCCCGCGAGCAAGGCGTAACGATCTTCCTGTCCACCCACTTCATGAACGAAGCCCAGCGCTGCGACCGCATCTCGCTGATGCATGCAGGCAAGGTGCTGGCTTGCGACACACCCGAGGCACTGCAACAGCAATTCCACGGCGACACGTTGGAAGCCGCCTTCGTTACCTGCCTGGAGCAGGCCCAAGGCGAAGCCGAACCTGCCACGCCCAGCGCTACCGTCAGCGAAACCAGCGCGCCGCCCGTGAGCAAACGTGGCTTCAGCGTGTCTCGGCTATTGGCGGTCGCCAGCCGCGAAGGCAAAGAGCTGCTGCGCGACAAAGTGCGCATGGCCTTCGCCCTGCTCGGGGCGATGTTTATGATGGTGATCTTCGGCTACGGCATTTCCCTGGACGTGGAAAACCTCGCCTTCGCCGTCTACGACCAGGACCAGACCCCACAAAGTCGCGCTTACTTAGAAGCCTTCCGCAGTTCGCGCTACTTCGCCGAACAGGCGCCCATCCGCGACGCGACCGAACTGCACCGACGCCTGCAACGCTCGGAAATCAAATTAGCCCTGGAAATCCCGCCGGGCTTTGGCCGTGACCTGTACGCCGGTCGCCAACCCACGGTAGCGGCGTGGATCGACGGCGGCATGCCGTTTCGCGCGGAAACCAGCCGCAATTACGTGGAGGCCGTGCACCAAGGCAATCTTGCGCAACTGGCCGAATTGAGCAGCGTGCCCCGCAGCAGCCAAGCCGCCGCCAAGCTGGAAACGCGCTTTCGCTATAACCAGGACGTGGTCAGCGTAAATGCCATCGGCCCGGGCGTGATGGCGCTGATCCTGGCGTTTATCCCGGCAATGCTCACCGCCCTGGGCATCGTGCGCGAAAAGGAGCTGGGTTCGATCACCAACTTCTATGCCACGCCCCTGACCCGCCTGGAGTTCCTGCTGGGCAAACAGGCACCGTATCTGGCCGTGAGTTTGGTCAACCTGGCGCTGCTGGTGGCGATGAACCGCTGGCTGTTCGGTGTACCGTTCAAGGGCAGCGCCTTGGCGCTGGCAGTCGGCGGCCTGTTGTATGTGCTGGCCACCACCAGCATGGGCTTGTTGATTTCGGCATTCACCCGCACCCAGATCGCGGCGATCCTCGGCACCATGATCATCACCAGCCTGCCGACCATCCAATTCTCCGGGCTGATCGTGCCGCGCTCATCCCTGGAAGGCGCGGCCGCATGGATGGGCATGCTGTTTCCGGCGGGGCACTTTCTGGACATCGCCGTGGGCACCTTCACCAAGGCCCTGGACCTGCGCCAGCTGTGGCCGCAATGCCTAGCGCTGTTCGGCTTTTTTGTCGGGTTCACCGGGTTAAGCCTGATCATGCTCAAGAAGCAGGAGGCCTGATGCACAAGCTCGCTCACATCCTGCGCCTGGGCCTCAAGGAACTCACCAGCCTGCGCCATGACAGCGTATTGCTGCTGTTTCTGGCCTATGCCTTCACAGTCGCGATCTACATGCCCGCCGCCGGTTCGGTGATTGGCGTGCACAACGCCAGCGTGGCGTTTGTCGATGAAGACCACAGCGCGCTCTCGCGGCAGATGGCCGAGGCGTTGCAGCCTCCCGAGTTTCAGCCGCCCGCGCCGCTGGCCTACGACCAACTGGACAAGGTCATGGACAGCGGTGAGTACACCTTTGTGATCAACGTGCCGGCGAATTTCCAAGCCGACTTGTTGGCGGGTCGCCAGCCGGGTGTGCAGGTCAATGTGGATGCGACGGCGATGAGCCAGGCGTTTATGGGCGCAGGCTACATCGGCAGAATTTTCCAGCGTGAATTGCTCAACTACAGCGGCCAGGCCGACGCTAGCCAAAAGGCGCCCGCATTGCTGACGACCCGTGCGCTGTTCAACACCAACCTGGAAGGCGGCTGGTTCCTGGCGGTGATCCAGATCGTCAACAACATCACCATCCTCGCCATCGTGCTCACCGGCACCGCACTGCTGCGCGAACGCGAGCACGGCACCCTCGATCATTTGCTGGTGCTGCCGCTGACCGCGCTGGAAATCATGCTGGCGAAAATCTGGAGCAACATGCTGGTGGTGGTGCTGTGTACGTGGCTGTCGCTGGAGCTGGTGGTCAAAGGCTTGCTCGGCGTGCCGCTGGCCGGCTCCTTGAGTCTGTTCCTGTTTGTGACGGCGCTGTACCTGTTTGCGAGTACCGCGCTGGGGATCTTCCTCGCCACCCTCGCCCGCTCGACACCGCAGTTCGGCTTGCTGGCGATTCCGGTGATCATCCCAATGCTGTTGCTGTCAGGTGGCAGCACGCCGCTGGACAGCATGCCCGAGTGGTTGCAGTGGGTGATGCAGGGCTCGCCGTCCACGCACTTTGTGAGTTTGAGCGCGGCGATTTTATTCAGGGATGCGGGCGTGAGCGTGGTGTGGCCGGACTTGCTGGCGCTGGCGGGGATTGGCTTGGTGTTTTTTTCCGTGGCGCTGGCCAGGTTCAGGAAGAGCCTGGCGTCTTGAGGCGTATCTACTGCCGTCATCGCGGGCAAGCCCGCGCCCACAGGTGAGTGCATTCCAAATGTGGGGCGGCGCCCGCGCCCACAGGTGAGTGCATTCCAAATGTGGGAGCGGGCTTGCCCGCGATGGCGCGAAGCGCCCGCTTTACTGGATGATCAGGTTATTGAAGAGCAGGTCTTCCACCACCGGTTTGCCGGTCTCGTCGCTCATCACTTGCTGAGTTTGCTTCAGGGCTTCCTGGCGCAGCTTTTCCTTGCCTTCAACCGTACTCATGGCCTCGTTGGTCTGCTGAGTGAACAACGCCACCAACTGGTTACGAATCAGCGGATCGTTGGCTTTGACCGCCGCCGCGGCTTCCGGCCCGGTCACGCGCAGAGCGATATCGGCTTTGAATACCTTGAGTTTTGCCGTGCCATCCAGCCCGTAGTTGCCCACGAACGGCGGAGTCAGGCTGATATAGCTGACCTTCGGTGCCTCACCTTCTTTTGCTTCTTCGGCCTGGGCTGCCATCGGCAAGGTCAGGGCGAGCATCAACAGGATCCACGCTTTCACAGTTCATTCCTCAAATTCGGTTGCCGGGTAGCATAACGCTAGCAAGGCTGAGCACAAGCTTATGGCGACTTATCAGGCCCGGGCATGCTCGTTGACCCACGGGCGTACCCTCCTACACTTATCGGCCACGACACCAAAAGGAATAGCCCGATGAAAGCTGTGCTGTGCAAAGCCTTCGGCCCCGCCGAAACCCTGGTGCTGGAAGAGATCGCCAGCCCCGCGATCAAGAAGAACGAAATCCTGCTGGACGTGCACGCTGCCGGGGTGAATTTCCCGGACACCTTGATCATCGAGGGCAAATACCAGTTCAAGCCGCCCTTCCCGTTTTCACCGGGGGGCGAAGCAGCGGGCGTGGTCAGTGAAGTGGGCGAGAAGGTCAGCCACCTGAAAGTCGGCGACCGGGTCATGGCCTTGACCGGCTGGGGCAGCTTTGCCGAGCAGGTCGCGGTGCCGGGCTACAACGTGCTGCCGATCCCGCCGAGCATGGATTTCAACACCGCCGCCGCGTTCAGCATGACCTACGGCACTTCGATGCATGCGCTGAAACAACGCGCCCACCTGCAACCCGGCGAAACCCTGTTGGTGCTCGGCGCCTCGGGTGGCGTGGGCCTGGCCGCCGTGGAAATCGGCAAGGCCATGGGCGCGCGGGTGATCGCCGCCGCCAGCAGTGCCGACAAACTCGCCGTGGCCAAGGCGGCCGGCGCGGATGAGCTGATCAACTACAGCGAAGCCAGCCTCAAGGATGAAATCAAGCGCCTGACCGACGGCAACGGTGTCGACGTCATCTACGACCCGGTCGGCGGCGACCTGTTTGACCAAGCCGTTCGGGGCATCGCCTGGAACGGCCGCCTGTTGGTGGTGGGTTTTGCCAGCGGGCGCATTCCCGAGTTGCCGGTGAACTTGGCGCTGCTCAAAGGTGCCTCGGTGGTCGGGGTGTTCTGGGGCTCGTTCGCCCAGCGCCAGCCGCAGGACAATGCGGCGAACTTCCAGCAGTTGTTCAGTTGGTATGCCGAGGGGAAGTTGAAGCCATTGGTGTCGAAGGTGTATCCGCTGGAGCAGGCTGCCCAAGCGATCAATGACCTGGGGCAGCGCAAGGCGGTGGGCAAGGTCGTCGTGCAAACCCGCTGACCGACTTGAAATGCCATTAACTGTGGGAGCTGGCTTGTCTGCTCCCACAGTTGATCTCCATAGGTCTCAACTAACTGTGGGAGCTGGCTTGTCTGCTCCCACAGTTGATCTCCATAGGTCTCAAGCACTGATACCGACCCACACTTATCCATTTGCGACATGCTCATAAGAGAACATGCAATTGCTCTGATTTCCTGTGTTTGCAGATAAGAGGCGATGCTATTTTCGGTAACGAAACTGTAACATTCGCATCCGCAGTCAAAACAAGAAATTTGGAGCTCTTGAATGTTTGCTTTCTTTCGTCCTGCCGCACACCAGGCGCCTCTGCCTGAAGAAAAAATAGACAGTACCTACCGACGACTGCGCTGGCAGATTTTCGCCGGTATTTTCTTCGGCTACGCCGGCTACTACCTGCTGCGCAAAAACTTCTCCCTGGCCATGCCCTACTTGATCGACGAGGGTTACACCCGTGGTGAGCTGGGCTTGGCGATGTCGGCAATCGCGATTGCCTACGGCTTGTCCAAGTTCCTCATGGGCCTGGTGTCCGACCGCTCCAACCCGCGCTACTTCCTGCCCTTCGGCCTGCTGATATCGGCCGGGGTGATGTTCATTTTCGGTTTCGCACCTTGGGCAACGTCCAGCGTGACCATGATGTTCATTTTGCTGTTCATCAACGGTTGGGCCCAAGGCATGGGCTGGCCACCCAGCGGACGCACCATGGTGCACTGGTGGTCGCAGAAAGAACGCGGCGGCGTGGTGTCGGTATGGAACGTGGCGCATAACGTCGGCGGCGGCCTGATCGGCCCGCTGTTCTTGCTGGGTATGGCGTGGTTCAACGACTGGCACGCGGCGTTCTATGTGCCCGCGACCGTGGCCTTGCTGGTGGCGGCGTTTGCCTTCATTACCATGCGCGACACCCCGCAATCGGTAGGCTTGCCACCGATTGAGGAATACAAGAACGACTATCCGGAAGGTTACGACTCCACCCACGAAGACGAATTCAGCGCCAAGGAAATCTTCGTCAAGTACGTGCTGCGCAACAAAATGCTGTGGTACATCGCCTTCGCCAACGTCTTCGTCTACCTGCTGCGCTACGGCGTACTCGACTGGGCACCGACGTACCTCAAGGAAGCCAAGCACTTCGACGTGGATAAAACCTCGTGGGCGTACTTCTTCTACGAGTGGGCAGGTATTCCGGGCACGCTGCTGTGCGGCTGGATGTCGGACAAGATCTTCCGTGGCAACCGTGGCCTGACCGGCATCGTGTTCATGGCCCTAGTGACCGTGGCCACCCTGGTTTACTGGCTCAACCCGCCAGGCAACCCGATGGTCGATATGATCGCGCTGTTCTCCATCGGCTTCCTGATCTACGGCCCAGTGATGCTGATCGGCCTGCAGGCACTGGAACTGGCACCGAAGAAAGCCGCTGGCACCGCTGCGGGCTTCACCGGTTTGTTCGGTTACCTGGGTGGTTCGGTGGCAGCCAGTGCAGCCATGGGCTACACGGTTGACCATTTCGGCTGGGATGGTGGTTTTGTGTTGCTGGTGGGCGCATGCCTGTTGGCGATCGCCTTCCTGATCCCAACGCTGTGGCACACCAACAGCGTCAGCACAGCGCGTTAACCGCCTGAGCAATCCTTTGCACAACGCTTGAGCCGCGCCTCCAGATTCTTATCTGGCATGGCGTGGCTACGCAGGGCGTTCACGGTCTGCTCGACATAATCGCGAGTAGTGCCGTAACGCCCGCAAGCGCTTTGCAGTACGTGGTTAAGCACGATGTCGGGCAAGTTGCCGGCATAGCTGGGCAAATGCCGCTCCAACACAAACCCCAATGCCTGCACCTGACTGCCATCTTCCAGACGGCAGCTGAGCCAGTGCGGCCGGTAAGAGGGGTAAGGCATCTCGCGCTGCCACAAGGCGTAAAGCGAGGCCTCCAGCTGATCTTCCGGCAAGCGGTAGGCAAACCCGCTGCAGGAACCCCCGCGATCCAGCCCGAACACCAAACCCGGTGACTCCGGCGTGCCCCGATGCTCGTGGGACCACAGGTACAAGCCCCGGTGATAACCGTGAACTCGCGCCCGCATTCTCAAGGTCGACGAACATTCAGGCCGCCAGATCAGCGAACCATAAGCGAATAGCCAGACCGGCCCACCCTTATGCTTGGCCATGGTGGCCTGCATCGAGCTCATCAACTGTTCGTGAGTGAGTTGCGGCCCCAGATCGAGCCGCGGAGGGTAAGCCAATTGCAAAAGATCGGTTTCAATGACGGTCATGGCGGATCGATTAGGTCTCCTTTACCACTGCACAATGCTGCTACGAGAATCTATTACCAGTTGTAAGCAACTTTACCGTAATAGAACGCACCGCTGTAACCGTACGGCGAAAAAGTGCTATAGGCGAGGTTGCCGCCGCTGCTGGCGTAGGCATTGACCTTTTCCGGGTATTTGTCGGTGACGTTGTCGCCGCCCAACGTGAAGGTCCAGTTCTTCAACTTGTAATCCGCCGACAGGTCCAACACCCACGCCGCCTTGAAGGTCTGGTCGTTGACCTTGTCCGCCTGGTAACTGGTGAATTCACCATAGCGCACCAGGTTGCTGTGCAGCGCCCAATTGCCGTAGGTGAAGTCGTTACCCAGGCTGAGTTTGTGCTGCGGCGTGGTATCACCGAGCAAACCGATGCGCTCGCGACGGTCCACCCGCACCAGGTTGGCACCCAGGCTGTCCAGAATGGCCGGGTTGGGTTTCACGTCGGTCACTTTGGTGTGGTTGTAGTTGTAGCCCACGGTGCTGTTCCAGCGGATGCCGTTATCGAACTGATAGCGATAGTTGGCCACCAGGTCGACGCCGTCGGTGCTGGTGTCGGTGGCATTGGTGAAGTAACGCGCGGTGGTGTAGTTGATGTTGCCCACACCATTGGCTTGCAGGTAAGCCACCGTCGCCGGGTTGAGCGTGAGGTTGGACGACAGGCTGATGCGGTCGCGGATGTCGATGCGGTAGACGTCGACTGTCACAGTCAGGTCATCCGCCGGCTCCAGCACCAGGCCAAGGCTGTAGTTGCGCGACTTCTCGGCCTTCAGGTCTTCAGCGCCCAGCAGGCGGGCCACCTTGCTGTTGGCCGGGAACGTGCCCGCTTCCTGAATGGTGCTGCCGATCAATTGTGACGAGGTGTAGGCAAAGTTCTGCTGGGCCAGCGAAGGCGCGCGGAAGCCGTTGGAAATGCTGCCACGCAACGCTACGTGTGGGGTGAAGTCATAACGCGCCGACAGCGAGCCGCTGACGTTGGAGCCGAAGTCGCTGTAGTCCTCATGCCGCACGGCGGCCGAAGCGCTGAGTTTTTCGGTGAAGTTGGTTTCCAGGTCCAGGTACTGGGCCCAGTTGTGCCGCGAGCTGCTGCCAGCGTCGGCATCACGGAAACCGCCCAGGCCCGAGCTGCCGGTCTGGTAGTAGGACGCAGGCTCACCGGCTTCGATTTCATAGCCTTGGCGTAGGTATTCGCCGCCAAACGCCACGGAAACCGGATACGGCAGGAAGCCCACGTCGAATTCGCGCGACAGGTCCAGGCTGATTTGTTTCTGGTCGTTGCTCAGGGTGCCGTTGTCGAACTTGCGCGGGGTGGCCAGGCCCAGCGAGGTGTTGATGGTTTCAGTGCTCAACGCGTATTGGTTTTTGCCGTAGTTGGCCGACAGGTCGTAATGCCAGTCGTAGGCCAGCAAGCCACGCAGGCCGACGACCAATGAGGTGTCTTCCAGGTTGCCCTTGATCAGCGGCAGGTAGCCATTGGGGTTGAGTGCGCGGATGTTATTGGACGCATTGCTCGCACGGTAGAACGCCGCCGTCTCGCCGCGCCGCTTGCTGTAGCCGCCGAAGGTGTAGAACTCGGCTGCATCGTTGAAGGAGTATTCAGAGTTGAACTGGAACTTGCCTTCATTGGTGGCCGGCTCGCCCTGACGGAATACGCGCTGGCCGTAGGTGGTGGAGCCTACGCTGCCCGGGCGCAAATCGTCACCGGCGCGGTTGGTGTAGTCGTTGTCGGCACCTTCGCCGGAGACGTTAATAAAGCCGTTGTCGCCCAAGGCAAACCCGGTATTGCCGCTGACATTGCGCTGGATGCCGTCGCCCTTCTTGTACTCACCGAACTGGGTCGAGACCGAACCGCCGTGGTCGTCGTGCTTGAGGATCACGTTGATCACCCCGGCAATTGCATCCGAGCCATAACGCGCGGACGCGCCATCGCGCAGCACTTCGACATGATCGACCGCCGACAGCGGGATGGCATTCAAGTCCGCCGGTGCCGAGCCTCGGCCCACGGCGCCGCCGAGGTTGACGAAGGCACTGGTGTGGCGACGTTTACCGTTGACCAGCACCAACACCTGGTCCGGCGACAAGCCGCGCAACTGCGCAGGGCGCACCAGTTCGGCGCCATCCACCAGGCTTGGGCGTGGGAAGTTGATCGACGGAATCAAGCGCGCCAACACCGCACCCAGCTCATCGGAGCCGGTGCTGCGCAGGGTTTCGCCGGAGATCACATCGATGGGCGACAGCGAAGCACTGGCGGTGCGCTCTTGGGCGCGGGTGCCGGTGACGATCACGGTGTCGAGTTTTGGTGCGTCGCCAGCCGCTGTTTCGGCCGCCTGGACTGGATTGAATCCCACAGCGGTCAGCAAATTAGCCGACAAAATCGCTGTGTACAGCGCGTGCTTGTTGTAGCGCCCCATACCGCTCCCCTCCTTTTAAAACCCAGGAATCGACAATCAGAACGTCAATGCTCTGAGTTCATACGATCGATCCGGCTGGCGGGCGGTGGCGGTCATCTATTGGTTATTGGCAGATAGTCGGTAGTCCGTTGCTTATAGCTTAAGGAGATTTTTCCTACATAAATAATACCGTAAATGCATAAGCATAGGCGACCAAACCTTCAGCGCAGGTTCAGGCCGCGCAGGACGTTAGCCGCCAAACTGTAGAAGTTTAGCGACCCCACATTAGCCGCCTATTCAAACGACTATCGAGGTCGGACCATGAAGTACTTTTATTCCGGCTTGCTGCTTATGGCACAAGCCGCCACCGCCTTGGCCTCTGAGGCTACCGCCAAAGACGATAAGGGCTTCTGGTATGCCCAGACGAGCGTCTACACCCAGCACTTTTCACCGGACCCCAAGCACAACAACAACCAGGATTTGATCAACCTGGAACGCAACGAAGCGTCCGGGCTGGTGTATGGCGGGGCGACCTTTCGCAACTCGTTCAGCCAGCGTTCATATTACGTTTACGCAGGCAAACGCTACGACCTTGGCGATTCGCCGTTCTACGTGAAGGTGACTGCAGGCGCGCTTCAGGGGTATCGCGGCAAGTACCGAGACAAAATCCCCCTCAACCGCTTTGGCGTGGCACCGGCGATCATCCCCTCGGTGGGCGTGAACTTCGGCCCGGTGGCCAGCGAGTTGGTGTTGCTGGGCTTTAATGCGGCGATGCTGACGGCGGGGGTGCGTTTCTGACAGCACCGCTTATCAGTGTGGGGCTGGCTGCTGCATGCGAGCCAGCCCCACATTAAGGGCGCGGCGCGTAGGCGAAGACATCGGCGCGCATCTGGTGCGCGTCCATGCCAGCATCGACCAGCGCATCCAAGGTGCCGTAGATCATCGCCGGTGAACCACTGGCGTAGACGTGCACGGCCTTGAGGTCGCTGATGTCTTCGCACACTGCTTCATGCAGCAACCCGCAACGCCCTTCCCAACCGCACAGGTCGCTGACGACTTTGTGCAGGAACAAGTTAGGCAGTTGCTTCCATTGGTCCCAGTGCTCGATTTCGTAGAAGTCTTCCGGGCGACGCACGCCCCAGTACAGGTGCACCGGGTGTTTGAAGCCAGAGGCGCGACAATGCTCAATCAGGCTGTGCATTTGCGCCATGCCGGTGCCGGCGGCGATCAGCACCAACGGCCCGTCTGGCAGCTCGGCCAGGTGGGTATCACCAAACGGCAGCTCGATACGGGCCATCTGATTACGCTGCAGTTGCTCAATCAGGCTGCGGGCGCTGTCCTCGCGGACCAGCACATGCAACTCCAGCTCACGCCCGGCGTGGGGCGCCGAGGCCAGGGAGAACGCCGACTTTTCGCCATTCTCCCGCTCGATCATCAGGTATTGCCCGGCGTGGTAACGCACTGCTTTGCCGGCCGGAGCCCGCAAGCGCACGCGCCATACATCGCCACCGACTTCCACGCACTCACTCAATTGGCACGACAACTTGCGCAACGGCAACTCTCCCGGCGCCAACACGCCATCCCATAACACGATGCAATCTTCCAGCGGCTCGGCGATGCAGGTGTAGAACTCACCATGGTCACGCACCTCACCGGCTTGCTGCACCCGGCCTTCCACCAGCAATGCCGCGCACACATGACACACACCATTGCGGCACGCTTGCGGGCACTCGTAGCCCAGGCGGCGCGCGCCTTCGAGGATTCGCTCGCCAGGGACAAGTTCCAGTACCGCGCCGGAAGGTTGCAGGGTTACACGCATCAATCTATTCCCAATTCTTTCCACATCGCATCGACACGAGCAGTCACGGCTTCATCCTTGACGATCACCCGGCCCCACTCGCGAGTGGTTTCACCCGGCCATTTGTGGGTAGCATCCAGGCCCATCTTCGAGCCCAGGCCCGACACCGGCGAAGCGAAGTCGAGGTAGTCGATCGGCGTGTTGTCGATCATCACCGTGTCGCGCTTGGGGTCCATGCGCGTGGTGATGGCCCAAATCACGTCGTTCCAGTCCCGTGCATTGATGTCGTCGTCGGTGACGATAACGAACTTGGTGTACATGAACTGTCGTAAAAACGACCACACACCGAGCATTACCCGCTTGGCATGGCCTGGGTACGACTTCTTCATGGTCACGATGGCCATGCGGTACGAGCAGCCTTCGGGCGGCAGGTAGAAGTCGGTGATCTCCGGGAACTGCTTTTGCAGGATCGGCACGAACACTTCGTTGAGTGCCACGCCGAGAATGGCCGGCTCATCCGGCGGGCGGCCGGTGTAGGTGCTGTGATAGATCGGTTTGATTCGGTGGGTGATGCGCTCGACGGTGAACACCGGGAAGCTGTCGACTTCGTTGTAGTAGCCGGTGTGGTCGCCGTAAGGGCCTTCATCGGCCATTTCGCCCGGATGAATCACACCTTCGAGGATGATTTCCGCAGTGGCCGGCACTTGCAGGTCGTTGCCGCGGCACTTCACCAGTTCGGTACGGTTGCCGCGCAACAGGCCGGCGAAGGCGTATTCGGACAGGCTGTCGGGCACAGGCGTAACGGCGCCGAGGATGGTCGCCGGGTCAGCGCCCAAGGCCACGGACACCGGGAATGGCTTGCCGGGGTGCTTTTCGCACCATTCACGGAAGTCCAGGGCGCCGCCACGGTGGCTCAACCAGCGCATGATGACCTTGTTGCGGCCAATCACTTGCTGACGGTAGATGCCGAGGTTCTGACGATCCTTGTTCGGGCCTTTGGTAACGGTCAGGCCCCAGGTGATCAGCGGGCCGACATCGCCGGGCCAGCAGGTTTGCACCGGGAGCATGGCCAGGTCGACGTCATCGCCTTCGATGACCACTTCCTGGCACACGGCGTCTTTGACCACTTTAGGCGCCATGGCAATGATCTTGCGGAAGATCGGCAGCTTCGACCAGGCGTCCTTCAGGCCCTTGGGTGGCTCGGGCTCCTTGAGAAAGGCCAGCAGCTTGCCGATCTCGCGCAGTTCGCTGACCGATTCAGCGCCCATGCCGAAGGCGACGCGATCCGGGGTGCCGAACAGGTTGCCGAGCACCGGGATATCAAAGCCGGTCGGTTTTTCGAACAGCAGCGCCGGGCCCTTGTTGCGCAGGGTACGGTCGCAAATCTCAGTCATTTCCAGTACCGGGGAAACCGGCACCTGGATGCGTTTCAACTCTCCGCGCTGCTCAAGTTGCTGCACGAAATCCCGAAGATCCTTGAATTTCATTAACCATGCCACCCGTAAAATAGGCGTACATCCTACCTGCTCTTAAGAGCGCTGACAGCTTATTGCACGTCAGTGCGACTCACATCTGATTCAGTGGATGTGTTGCGCAGCGCGTGGAAGAAGGGTTCAAGGAACCCCTCAACAAGCCGCGAGCCCGCGATTGATAGGTGGTTGTCATCGGTATAGAGCGAGTGGCCATCAAGCTCGACCCGACACCAGCCGTTCACATCACACAGCTTAGGCGCCGGATCCAGAACTCGAACCCCTGAATCCGCCGCCGCGATTCGCTCAAACACGCGGCTTATATAAGCCTGGCGCTCCAGATGTTCGGCCAGTGGCAAGCCTTCTTTATCGGTTGGGCGCCCCAACATCGCCAAGCGGGCGAGCCGATAAGGGACGTTGAAGTCCTGCAGCGGCACTTCCTTGACCAGCCATACCCGGTGGCCACTGGCCCGAATTTGCTGCACCAACGCACTCAAACCGTCGGCAAACAGTTGTTGAGCGATGGCGCGGTCATACTTCCCGGTCGCCGGGTCATGAATGGACGCGCCCGTATCACCGGAACGCTCTCCATAAACGTAAAGGCTCCAACGCGCGACCAGCACCACATCACTGAACTGCTCGCGGCTCAGCAGTTGGGTGACGTGCTCGTTGAAGGCTCTGCATCCGGGCGTGTTTTCTTTTCTGTAGAAAGGCAGGCAACCGGCGTAACCGGCCTGGGTGATGCTGAAGTCGTACCTGCTCGAAGCGTCGCTTAGCGCCGGAATGAGCGCCGAGGCATGGCTGTCACCCCATACCAGGGCCCGCGCCGCGCTCGTTTGCGGGCCAAAATGGCAAGGTTCACGGTGAGTGTTTTTCTTGTCATCGCCCAGGCAACTCATGAGCTTAGGGCTCCAAGTATGCGCCTGGGCAAACTGCAGTGCTTGGGGTGACAAGCGCTCTGCAAACCCATCCGACCAGACCAGGCCTTTGCCGGCCAGGCCCAGGCCTACGAGGGCCATGACACCCGCAACCAGGACCGACCGGCTCCCCGCTAAAAGGCGCCGCTCACGAAACGGCCCCTCGACAAACCGCCAGGACCCATAACCCAGTAACAGGCTCAAGAAGAACAGCGCCGTCAGCTCCCAGGGCGCCAGGCCAAAGATACTGGCGTACTTGCCAAACACCAGCACCGGCCAGTGCCACAGGTACCAGGAATAGGAAATCAGCCCTATGCCCACCAATACACGACTGCCCAGCAACCGCCCGACCAGCGTCGTGTGTTGGCCGTTGGCCCAAATCAGGCCCACCACACCCAACACCGGCAATAGGGCCGTGGCCCCAGGGAAGGCCGTGTCGGCGTCATAACCCAATACCGCCACTAGAATCAGGCCCAGGCCGATCAGGCTGACAGCCTGGGCCAGCCTCGGGCTTACGCGTTGAGTACGCACCGGCAAGACGGCCAGCATGGCGCCTGCCAACAACTCCCAGGCGCGCATAGGCAACAGGAAAAAGGCCTTTTCAGGCTCATGAGAGACCGCCCACACGCTCGCCGCAAATGAAACCAGCAACAGCACAAACAAAGCACCACGCCATTGCTTCAGCCGGCTCGACAGCAACACCAGCAGCAGCGGAAATGCGATGTAGAACTGCTCTTCAACCGACAGCGACCAGGTATGCAGCATCGGCTTCATGTCGGAGGCCGTATCGAAGTAGCCGTCCTGACGCATGAAGAACAGGTTAGAGATGAAAATCGCCTGATTGTGAATCGAGCGCCCCAACTCTTCGTAGTCCTTGGGCGCCATCAGAAACCAGCCGACCACCAATGACGCCAGCATCATGACAATCAGCGCCGGCAGGATACGCCGGGCGCGTCGAGCCCAAAAATCGAGGAAACTGAAACGCCCGGTTTCGCGTTCGCGCCAGATGATCGAGGTGATCAGGAAACCTGAAATCACAAAGAACACATCAACGCCGACAAAGCCGCCGGTAACGCCTGGAACCCCAAAGTGGAAAAGCACAACAGCCAGGACAGCGATGGCACGCAGGCCGTCAATGTCTCTTCGGTAAGCAAGCGCAGTCATAAATCGTAGTCAGTTCTGATACAGATGGAGGCAAGCGTAGGCGCACTTACCCTTTTTGTTTCTTTACTGACACTCCTGCCGTGCAAACCTCCCTTTTTTCAGCGCAAAAAAAATGGCGCCCCAAAGGGCGCCATTTTTCGGACCTGAAGCGTCGTATTACTTACGCTTCATCGACAAGAAGAACTCGTCGTTGGTCTTGGTGGCTTTCAGCTTGTCGAGCAAGAACTCGATGGCGGCGACTTCGTCCATCGGGTGCAGCAGCTTGCGCAGGATCCACATGCGCTGCAGTTCGTCGTCGGCGGTCAGCAACTCTTCGCGGCGGGTGCCGGAGCGGTTGATGTTGATCGCAGGGAACACACGCTTTTCCGCGATACGGCGGTCCAGAGGCAGTTCCATGTTGCCGGTACCCTTGAACTCTTCGTAGATCACTTCGTCCATCTTCGAGCCGGTTTCAACCAGCGCGGTGGCGATAATGGTCAGCGAGCCGCCTTCTTCGATGTTCCGCGCGGCGCCGAAGAAACGCTTTGGTTTCTCCAGGGCGTGGGCATCGACACCACCGGTGAGGACCTTGCCGGAGCTCGGGATCACGGTGTTGTAGGCACGGGCCAGACGGGTGATGGAGTCGAGCAGGATCACCACGTCTTTCTTGTGCTCAACCAGACGCTTGGCCTTCTCGATCACCATTTCGGCAACCTGCACGTGGCGGGTTGGCGGCTCATCGAACGTCGAGGCAACCACTTCGCCGCGCACGGTGCGCTGCATTTCGGTTACTTCTTCCGGACGCTCATCGATCAACAGCACGATCAGGTGAACTTCAGGATTGTTACGGGCGATGTTCGCTGCAATGTTCTGCAGCATGATGGTCTTACCGGCTTTCGGCGGTGCGACGATCAGGCCGCGCTGGCCTTTACCGATCGGGGCGCACAGGTCGATGACACGACCGGTCAAGTCTTCGGTGGAACCGTTACCGGCTTCCATCTTCATGCGCACGGTCGGGAACAGCGGCGTCAGGTTCTCAAAGAGAATCTTGTTTTTCGCGTTCTCGGGGCGATCGAAGTTGATCGTGTCGACCTTGAGCAGGGCGAAATAACGCTCACCTTCCTTCGGAGGACGGATCTTGCCAACGATGGTGTCACCGGTGCGCAAGTTGAAGCGACGGATCTGGCTCGGCGAGACGTAGATGTCGTCTGGGCCGGCGAGATAGGAAGCGTCAGCGGAGCGGAGGAAGCCGAAGCCGTCCTGGAGAATCTCCAGCACGCCATCACCGGAGATTTCCTCGCCGCTTTTCGCGTGCTTTTTGAGCAGGGAGAAAATCACGTCCTGCTTGCGCGAACGGGCCATATTTTCTATGCCCATTTCTTCGGCCAGTTGGAGCAGGTCGGTAATCGGCTTTTGCTTGAGTTCAGTCAGATTCATATAGGAATGACGTAATCATTTATGGAGGGGGGAAAATTAAGCTTTTGGCTTAATGAGGCCGCGCCGCAGAGAAGGCGACAGGATCGCGTACTAATCGAAAAGGAATGCGTCGGCGACGGCTTGCAGGGGGCAGTGGAGAAACCAGTGCGGGGCCGAATGTACCACCTGAGTTTCGGAGCGTCTAGCCCTGTTTCACGAAAAAGCCCCGCTATTTTGCGGGGCTTTTTTGACGACGCTTAGATGTTCGCGTCGAGGAAAGCTTGCAACTGAGACTTCGACAACGCGCCCACTTTAGTGGCTTCGACGTTGCCGTTCTTGAACAGCATCAGCGTCGGGATACCACGCACGCCGTGCTTGAGCGGGGTATCCTGGTTGTCGTCGATGTTCAGCTTGGCAATGGTTACCTTGCCTTCGTAGGTGGTTGCAATGTCGTCCAGAACCGGAGCGATCATTTTGCAAGGGCCGCACCATTCAGCCCAGTAGTCAACCAGCACCGGGCCAGCAGCCTTGAGTACTTCGGCCTCAAAGGTCGCGTCGGTGACGTGCTTGATAAGATCGTTGCTCATGGATGTCTCCGGATTGTAAGCAAAAAAAACGTTGCCCATCATAGCTGCCCTTCCCTCGTTCAGGAAGCCGCCTCTAATTGAGTCTTGCTATGACCGTGCATGAGTTTGGGTATAGCCCACCTCAGGGCGACACGGGCGTGACGAACGCGATGCCCGTGCGCAATGCCGCATTGCGCACGTGTTCCTGCATGGTTTTCTGTGCCGCCGCGCTGGCGCGGCGGGCCAGCGCGCGCAGGATCTTGCGGTGCTCCTGCCAGGTTTCCATCGCCCGTTCCGGCCGGATGAACGGTAGCTTCTGGCTCTCCAGGAACACCTCGGCGCTGGCACTCAGGATGCTCACCATCGCCTGGTTACCGCTGGCCAGCAGGATCCGCTGGTGAAATTCGAAGTCCAGCCGGGCGGCGGCTTCAAAGTCGCCGGCCTTGAGCACCTTGCGCATGGCCTCGACATTATCTTGCAGGCCATCCAGCTCCTCGACCGTCAGCGTCACGGCAGCCAGCCCCGCAGCAAACCCTTCCAAGGCATAGCGCAACTGGAAGATATCCAGCGGCGTGGCCTGGGCTGCGAACGGCCAGGCAAACCCCGGAGACTCGTCGGCCGCCTGCACAAACACACCTTTGCCGGGCTGCACGCTGACCACGCCCAAGGCACTCAGAGACGATAACGCCTCGCGCAACGACGCCCGGCTGACGCCCAACTGCACCGCCAGGTCGCGCTGGGACGGCAACGCATCGCCCGCTGCGAAGCCCTGTTCCTTGATCAGTTTGCGGATGGCCTGCAGGGCCGCTTCCGGTACGGCTTGGGCGATGGAATTCATAAAAAACTCAAGGTTGCAGTCAACGTAGCGAGTAGTTGTAAAGCTATTCGCGGCTGGCGGCAAGCCACGCCCCAAAGGGGCTCGCACGGTTTTGTCGACGCTCGAAAAGGGTGCGAAAAGCCTAAGCACTGTTCAGACCAGTAAGACCACTGCAGCTCAACAAATACCGGCTTCGCGGACGATTCAGACAGTGATGGCATGGGCTGTGCACTGAGCAAAGTCAGAAAACCCCTTCGCCTTTTTCGGAGAGTTGCCATGACCAAGCGCTACAGCGCCCTGCTCACTGCCCTGTTTGCCAGCCTGATGCTGAGCCAGGCACCCGCCCAGGCCAATGGTCTGGACGATATCGTCGCCCGTGGCACCCTCAAGGTCGCCGTGCCTCAGGACTTCCCGCCGTTCGGCTCGGTCGGCCCCGACATGAAGCCCCGCGGCCTGGACATCGACACGGCCAAGCTGCTGGCCGACCAACTCAAGGTCAAGCTGGAGCTGACCCCGGTCAACAGCACCAACCGTATTCCGTTCCTCACCACCGGCAAGGTCGACCTGGTGATTTCCAGCCTGGGCAAGAACCCCGAGCGGGAAAAGGTCATCGATTTCTCCAAGGCCTACGCGCCGTTCTACCTGGCCGTGTTCGGCCCACCTGACGCCGCCATCAGCAGCACCGACGACCTCAAGGGCAAGACCATCAGCGTGACCCGTGGCGCCATTGAAGACATCGAGCTGACCGCTGTTGCGCCCAAGGAAGCCACCATCAAGCGCTTTGAAGACAACAACTCGACCATCGCCGCCTACCTGGCCGGCCAGGTCGACCTGATCGCCAGCGGTAACGTGGTGATGGTGGCGATCAGTGAGCGCAACCCAAAACGCGTACCGGCGCTGAAAGTGAAACTCAAGGACTCGCCGGTGTACGTGGGCGTGAACAAGAACGAGCCGGCGCTGCTGGAGAAGGTCAACCAGATCCTGGTGGCGGCCAAGGCCGACGGCAGCCTGGAAAAGAATGCAATGCAGTGGCTTAAAGAGCCGCTGCCTGCTGATCTTTGAAGCAATGGAGCTGATTGATGGCCTATCAATTCGACTTTATGCCCGTGCTGGCCAATACCGACCTGCTGTTGCGCGGCGCGCTGTTCACGCTTGAGCTGACGGTCATCGGCGCGATATTGGGGGTGGCCCTGGGCACCGTCGGCGCCGTGGTGCGGGCGTGGAAGATCCAGCCGTTCGCCTGGTTCTTCGGTGTGTATGTCGAGTTGATCCGCAACACGCCGTTCCTGGTGCAGTTGTTTTTCATCTTCTTCGGCCTGCCGTCCCTGGGGCTGAAAATCACCGAATGGCAAGCCGCCGTGCTGGCGATGGTGATCAACCTGGGGGCCTATTCCACCGAGATCATCCGCGCCGGCATCCAGGCCATCCCGCGCGGCCAGCTGGAAGCCGCTGCCGCCTTGGCGATGACGCGTTTCGAGGCGTTCCGCCACGTGGTGCTGCTGCCGGCGCTGGGCAAAGTGTGGCCGGCGCTGAGCAGCCAGATCATCATCGTGATGCTCGGCTCGGCGGTGTGTTCGCAGATCGCCACCGAAGAGCTGAGCTTTGCCGCCAACTTTATTCAGTCGCGTAACTTCCGCGCCTTTGAA
This sequence comes from Pseudomonas sp. IB20, assembly GCF_009707325.1. Taxonomy (NCBI): domain Bacteria; kingdom Pseudomonadati; phylum Pseudomonadota; class Gammaproteobacteria; order Pseudomonadales; family Pseudomonadaceae; genus Pseudomonas; species Pseudomonas gelidaquae. The sequence goes on from NZ_CP046103.1 coordinate 5,062,740, forward strand.
ACCTACGCACTGACCACGCTGGTGTACCTGTGCATGGCGTTGATGATTCGCCAGTTGCTCAACTGGATTGGCCGCCGGTTTGTGATGAGGAACAGCCGATGAGTGATTTTTCGTTCTGGGACATCGTGCGCAACCTGGCCACCGGCCTGCAATGGACGCTGTTGCTATCGTTGGTAGCGTTTATCGGCGGCGGTCTGATCGGCTTGCTGGTGATGACGATGCGCATCAGCCGCAAAGCCTTCCCGCGTAATGTTGCGCGCACCTATATCGAACTGTTCCAGGGCACGCCGCTGTTGATGCAGCTGTTCCTGGTGTTTTTCGGCATTGCCCTGCTGGGGGTGGATATCTCGCCCTGGCTGGCGGCGGCAGTTGCCTTGACCCTGTTTACCAGCGCTTACCTGGCCGAGATCTGGCGCGGCTGCGTCGAATCCATCGCCCACGGGCAATGGGAAGCGTCGGCCAGCCTGGCCCTCAACCCGCTTGAACAACTGCGCTACGTGATCCTGCCCCAAGCCCTGCGCATTGCCGTGGCGCCTACCGTGGGGTTCTCGGTGCAAGTGGTCAAAGGCACCGCCGTGACCTCGATTATCGGTTTTACCGAACTGACCAAGACCGGCGGCATGCTCGCCAATGCCACCTTCGAGCCCTTTATGGTCTACGGCTTGGTGGCCCTCGGTTACTTTTTGCTCTGCTACCCCTTGTCCCTCAGTGCCCGCTACCTGGAAAGGAGACTGCATGCCTCTGCTTAGAATTTCTGCCCTGCATAAGTATTACGGCGACCACCACGTACTCAAGGGCATCGACCTGACGGTGGATGAAGGCCAGGTGGTGGCGATCATCGGCCGCAGTGGCTCGGGCAAATCCACGTTGCTGCGAACCCTCAATGGCCTGGAATCGATTAACGACGGCGTGATCGAAGTCGACGGCGAGTACCTTGACGCCGCGCGCGCCGACCTGCGCAGCCTGCGGCAGAAGGTCGGCATGGTGTTCCAGCAGTTCAACCTGTTCCCACACCTGACAGTGGGCGAAAACGTCATGCTCGCGCCGCAAGTGGTGCAGAAAGTGCCCAAGGCCAAAGCCGCACAGCTTGCCAGGCAGATGCTGGAACGCGTGGGGCTGGGCGAGAAGTTCGACGCCTTCCCGGATCGCCTGTCCGGCGGCCAGCAGCAACGCGTGGCCATTGCGCGTGCACTGGCCATGTCACCCAAGGTGCTGCTGTGCGACGAAATCACCTCGGCCCTGGACCCGGAATTGGTCAATGAAGTGCTCAGTGTGGTGCGCCAACTGGCAAAAGACGGCATGACCTTGATCATGGTGACCCACGAAATGCGTTTTGCCCGGGAAGTCGGCGACAAGCTGGTGTTTATGCACCAAGGCAAGGTGCATGAAGTGGGCGATCCCAAGACCTTGTTCGCCAACCCCAGAACGCCGGAACTTGCCAACTTCATTGGCTCGGTGGAACAGCCGGGCTGACCAGCTCGAAACTGCCCAGCCCTTCCAGGCGCGTCTCGTCGCGCACGTGCAAGGCGTCGGCGGGCAGTTCGGTGTCGATATCAACTTGGGCGGTCAATTGCCGGCCTACCAAGGGCATCCCTGCTATTCGCGCCATCAACGTCTGGCCGGGCAGCAGTTGCCCACTGGCAGGCTCGCCGGGCAGCTGCGCAGCAACCCAGCCGACTGCATGCCCATCCACCTGGGCGTGTTTGAGGGTCAAGCGAAAACGCCCCTGGCGACCAAACTGAAAACCCTGCCCATCGGCCGCTATGCCGATAAAACGCAGCGCTATGGCCGCAGGCTCAGTGCAAAGAACGCTCAGGCGCAACGAGCGAGTGCCGAGCACCAAGGAGGCGCTTTCAACGCGCGCTTCTCGGCGTATAGCGCCATAGTCGATGCGCGGCTGACTCAGCGATAACCGACAGTTTTCGGCCCAAGCGTCAGGCACTGCCAGCACTGTGCAGAGCAACGCCAAAGGTAGGTTCTTAAGCTTATTGGCCATGGCACACCGCCGAGTTGGTTTCATAGAACTTGTCATTGTCTGGCGGGGTCTCGAGGTCAATGCGCAACAGGCAGGTGGAAGAATCCGGCAACGAAACCCGCAGGCTTTGCGCCTCATCGACGTCGTTGAGGAAAATCATGCCTTCACCCACCACGCTGGTCAGGAAGCGATTGTTCTTACCGAACACCGAGGCGCCCTGGGGCAATGGTCGGCCCTGCTGATCATTCGCGGTGAGCAATACGCGGCGCACTTTCACTACGTCGAAATTCACGGCATTAAAGGAACCGCGCCCGGCAGTGAGCACCTGGGTGCCGTTTTTCAGGTCCACGCGCTTGGGCAAGGACTGGGTCTGTACCTCGACTCGGCTGTTGGTGTAGGCCGGCAAACCGGCGATCACCGCCTTCCCGCTGGAATCGGTCCACACCGGGCCTTGGGGCGTTTCGACTTTTGCAGCGCCAATGTCGCCTACCGAGACGATGCCGAATGTGTCCTGCACGGTATAAGGCGAGAAGGTCACCCCTCCTTCGTGAGCCACCACGCCACCTTGCAACTGCCCTGTGTAGTTGGTGCCCAGCGGATCACGGCTGACACCCAGGCCAACGCGGGAATAACGCGCCAGGACGTCCACGTTCCCGCGAACAGATTGCTCCCGAGCCCTGATGTCCCGTTCGACGCCTACTTCGTAATTCACGTACTCATTGACCCGCTCACTGAGCGCTGCACCCGCGGTGAACCGGTCGCCACGGCGACTGGTGTAGCTGCTCACGCGACGGTCCCCGCCCAGGGGCACGCTGACCTGTAGCCGCAAGGACAGGTCATTCTCCTGACTGTTATCACGTCGCCGGCCGGCAAGCGTGGTGTCGCGGCCAGACTGCGTGCCGCCTACTTGCGCATCGGCAATCAATGCAACATCAGCGCGACTGAATGATGTGTTCCACGAGGCCGACACATGTTCGGCGGTTTGCCCGTCAAATTGAGAACTGCGGGTATAGCCCGCAGAGAAAACGCCTAGCGTGGCATCCGCCCAACTCACGCTTGCCGTGTACTGGTTCTTGAAACGCGAATTGAGCTCATCGCCCCTGTATGACCGGCCGACTTCAAGTACCTCGCGATAACCCCGCGTTTGGTTCGTTGCGCTGAGGCTGACGTCGATATTGGCGGCCAGCGGGCTGCTAACCGACACACTGCTACGCACCCCGGACACTGCATTTTTGCTGTCTCTGGACAAGTTCTGCCGTGTGCCCACGGAAACCCGCTGGAAGAATATGCTGCTCAGTGTGCCGCCTGCCGCCCAGTAGTCATCGGTACTCAACAAGCCAAAGCCTGCAGACGAGTCGCGACCCAACCCCCAGGTGCCGCTGCCCATGGCAACCACCGGCGTCGGGCCTTCTTCGCCCGCATTTTTGCGCAGCTTACCGGCAGAAAAATAGTAACCCGGTGCCGCCGGCACAGCCCCCGCGAATGAAGCCGCCGGCACCACGAAGCTACGCCTGGCGCCACGCACATCGATTACGCTGACCTCCAGGTCACTGGTGCCATTGAGCAATGCCAGCCCCGTCAAACGGAAGGGGCCCTCGGGCACTAGCGTGCTGTGGACCAATACGCCGGACTGACGAACTTCAATGCGTGACTGGCTCTGCGCAAGCCCTTCCACCACGGCATTGTTGCTGCCTGCAGGCGTGCGTGATTGCCCATCAGGGGAAAACTGCAGGCCGGACAACTGCACGCCGCCAAACAGTGGGTTATTACTGGAGATCTGGCCCACCTGAAAAGTCGACTGCAGCGCGGCGATATCCCGCTGTGCATAAGCGTAGAGGTGTTCGGTACGGGCCTTACCGTTGTCAGACACATAGAACTGGCGGCTGCGAACAATCCAGTCATCAAGGTTAAAACCCGCCTCGGTATAGGCGGAGACGAACCGGCTGGGCCCACTGCGCGAACGGCTGTCGAAACCCAGCACTTCATAGTTGAACAACGCCGCTGCCCCACCTTTGGAGAAATGCCCCGCATCCCACTGGGGATCACGCAATGACTGGGTCGGTACTACCAGCGTCACCTCGTCAATGCCGGGACGCAGCCTCACCATCGTCGTCGGGAATTGCCCGAAGAAGTCATGGCAGGCCTGGTCCGGCGTGGCGTTCTCTTGAATGATTGCGCGAGGCGTTACCAGCCCGGCTTTTTCCAGAAACCCAGGGGTGAAACATAACCGGCCTTCTTGATCGAACCGTGCATCTACCAGCCCAAGCGGGTTGCCATTGACGCGCAACCCCACCACTTGGACGCCCTCACGAAAGCGCGCCGCGTTGCGAAAGTAATCGGAGACCTTCGGGTCGATACCGTGGGCTGTCAGTGCCGCAAGGTCGAACCCCTCACCAAGCTCCTGCGCAGATACAAGGCCGGGCAACCCCCACAGCGTCGCAAACCCCATGAGCAGCGTCGGCCTGCCAAGCCAAAAAGACGCCGTGATGGTCCTATTCGATGGGCTTGCCATGCGTCGATCAACCCTCATCGGCATTGATCGGGGCCCGATACCTGTCTACTGCGAACCCATAGACAGTAGCCGGCTGAATCTCGACCTCAGCCACACTGCCCAAAGGGCTGTCGACTGTCACCGCCAGCGCCTCGCCCGGCAAGATGTAAGTACGCGGCATCACAGCGTTGACGCCTTGTGGAAGCAGCTGCACATCCGCCGTCATGCGCACGATATAGGCACTGTCGTTATGAACGGTAAGACGCTCCCCCACGCGTTTCCACTTCAGCAACTCCCAGGGTGTGTTATGCCGAGGCAGGCCTTGTGGGTGCAGGATCAACGGCAAGTTCTGGCGAATGGTGATACCGATGGTCGCGCCTTTCGCTGCGCGCGCCTGGGGAATGCCCTCGAAGGAAACGCGCTTGAGCCGTTGAGTCTTGAGCGGCTCCTTCAAGGTGCTGATGAAACGCACCAATTGCGTGTCTCCCGCCTCCACACGGGCGATGGGCGGTGTGACGATCAGTAGCAGCTCCAGGTCTTCGGGCACGTTCTCCACGACCGAATGAAGCAACGCCGGCCCTGCATCGGTATTCTTAACATTTATTGTGGCTTCGCCTTCTTCTTCATAAAGCACCACCACAGTTGTTTCAGGCTGCATGCCGTCCGCCGCTGCAACGGCAGTAAATAACAGACAAGCACTTGCACTCAACAACACGGCACAACTTAGTACTGAACAATTACGCACTCAATGTTCCCCGCAACCGATAAAGCTGACCATTGGCAGACAAACACCCATAAAAAAACAGCCCATCAGGAAGTGTTAGTTTCTTGATCGGCTGTTTTCCGTTGCTTAGGTGTAATTCAATACAATCGTCGCGCGCCCATCAAGGCGGACTTCGTTGGTCAAGTTTAGATCCGCCGCCCTATTGATGACCGCTTTCACCGCAATAGTGCCCGTCAACTGGCTAATAGAAGCGGGTGCGACGGCAGCACCATAGCGCCACGAGTACTGGCTGAGTTGTGCAACTTTGCCATCACTGAGCTGCCACGGGGCGGAAGAGTTACCACTGCTGTTACGCATGATTGGCTGTAGGGTTGTACCGGACGCCACCAGGTCCCGGATAGTGACCGAATAGCCACCGGTGCGCTGGGCGCCTACAGCCCCCAAACCAAAGTTTTGCGATTCGCTATACCCCGCACCCAGGATATTCGTCACCTTGCTGCCCATTTGTAAATCGGAGAAGGTGATTGCGAACGTGCTCTTCGCATCGCACCTGACGTTAAAGCCAGTGGTCTTCTCTGCGAGCGGGGTGAACGCTGCCTGGGACAAATCGCCGGAGTGAATCGTGCCGTAGTTGATCTCACCGTTGCCCGTCAGGCTAAGACTACAGGCTGCAGGTTTGATCGTACCCTTGACGCTTAATTGGGCGCTGCCCGCTGCCTGAGCACTCAAGGCTGCAGTCAGGCACGCGATACCGAGAGTCAATCCAACAATTCTTTTCATTTTTATCCTGTCACTAAAATAAGTTATCAGGTGTTTTTTATTTGCGCCTTGGCGACTCCATCGCCTAACAACTATCTTCCGGGACATGCACGACGATAAATAAATACCACCCAGGCAAAATTGCCGATGACAGTCTGTCGCTTTGGCACTGACTTAAAGAATCAGACAACACATCAGTCACTGTGGGAATAGTAAAAACAAATAATCGCCTTAACCCATCGACAATGTAGTACTGAGCAAAACAATAAAGATCCCTATCGACTCTTCCACTGTAGGAAAAACATTAAGGCGCCTTGCAACAGTAGACAGTTAAAACCCCCTACAGTATCGAACACCTCATTCAACGCACACTTACAAAACAATCCTACATTTCCCACAAGAATTCCTCACAGACAGCATCACGCAAATTACTGAAGCACACGCGTTGGCGGCGGCGGTCGATCGTGGCACGATGGTCGGGTTATCGACCGAGACCCCCAAACCATGCCGCAATCCCAAGCCAAGAATCTGTCCCTGATCGCCGCCATCGACCTGGGCTCCAACAGCTTTCACATGGTCGTGGCCAAGGCCCAGAACGGCGAAATCCGCATCCTTGAGCGGCTCGGCGAAAAAGTACAACTGGCTGCCGGGATCGACGACGAGCGCCAGCTCAATGAAGAATCCATGCAGCGCGGGCTCGATTGCCTCAAGCGTTTTGCCCAACTGATCAACGGCATGCCCCTGGGCGCCGTGCGAATCGTCGGCACCAACGCCTTGCGTGAAGCACGCAACCGCGGCGAATTCATCCGCCGCGCCGAGGAAATCCTCGGGCACCCCGTAGAAGTCATCTCGGGCCGCGAAGAAGCACGCCTGATCTACCTCGGCGTGTCCCACACCCTGGCTGACACCCCCGGCAAGCGCCTGGTGGCCGACATCGGTGGCGGCAGTACCGAATTCATCATCGGCCAGCGTTTTGAACCGCTGCTGCGCGAAAGCCTGCAGATGGGTTGCGTCAGTTACACCCAACGTTATTTCAAGGACGGCAAGATCACCCCGGCGCGCTATGCCCAGGCCTACACGGCCGCGCGCCTGGAAATCATGAGCATCGAGCACGCCCTGCACCGCCTGACCTGGGATGAGGCCATCGGCTCGTCCGGCACCATTCGCGCTATTGGCCTGGCGCTGAAAGCTGGCGGCCATGGCACCGGTGAGGTCAACGCCGAAGGCCTGGCGTGGCTCAAGCGCAAGCTGTTCAAGCTGGGCGATGCAGAGAAAATCGATTTCGACGGTATCAAGCCCGACCGTCGCACCATCTTTCCGGCCGGCCTGGCGATCCTCGAGGCGATCTTCGACGCACTCGAATTGCAACGCATGGACCACTGCGACGGCGCCCTGCGCGAAGGCGTGCTCTACGACCTGCTGGGCCGCCATCACCATGAAGACGTGCGTGAGCGCACCCTCAGCTCGTTGATGGAGCGTTATCACGTCGACCTGGAACAAGCCGCGCGCGTGGAACGCAAAGCCCTGCATGCTTTCGACCAAGTAGCCGAAGACTGGGACCTGGAAGACGGCGTCTGGCGCGAGCTGCTCGGCTGGGCCGCCAAGGTGCATGAAGTGGGCCTGGACATCGCCCACTACCATTACCACAAGCATGGCGCCTACCTGATCGAGCACTCGGACCTCGCCGGCTTCTCCCGCGAAGACCAACAGATGCTCGCCCTGCTGGTGCGCGGCCATCGCCGCAACATCCCCAAGGACAAGTTTGCCGACTTCGGCAGCGAGGGCAGCAAGCTGATCCGCCTGTGCGTGCTGCTGCGCTTTGCGATCCTGTTCCACCACATCCGTGGCACCCAGGAAATGCCCCAGGTGGCCCTGCGCGCCAACGGCGACAGCCTGGACGTGGTGTTCCCCAAAGGCTGGCTCGATGAAAACCAACTGACCCAGGCGGACTTCGCCCAGGAAGCGGAGTGGCTGACGCGGGTGGGGTTCACATTAAACCTGCGCTAACCCGGGCGCTGATGGCTATCGTGGCAGACGGGCTTGTTGTGACGAGCGGGCTTGCCACCACTGCCCTGCCCATCACTCAAAAGTGCAAATAAAAATGGCCCTCTAAAGGGCCATTTTTTGGGTGCCAGGTACAGCCTTAATTCACCACAAGAATCGGGCTACCCAGCTTCTCCAGCAACGTCGCCTGCGCACTGCGTGGGTTCTGGTTGCCGGTCGGGGTGTTACGCACGTAACGGCCGTCCGATTGCAGGCTCCAGCTGTGGGTGTTGTCGGTCAGGTAGCTTTCCAGCTCTTTCTTGACGCGCATGATCAGCTTCTTGCCTTCCACCGGGAAGCACGTCTCCACCCGCTTATCGAGGTTGCGCTCCATCCAGTCGGCACTGGAGAGGAACATCTGCTCTTCGCCGCCGTTGAGGAAGTAGAACACCCGCGTGTGCTCCAGGAAGCGGCCGATGATCGAGCGCACATGGATGTTATGCGACACGCCGACAATACCTGGGCGCAGGCAGCACATGCCGCGCACCACCAGGTCGATGCGCACACCGGACTGGCTGGCCTTGTACAGCGCGCGGATGATCTTCGGATCGGTCAGCGAGTTGAACTTGGCAATGATGTGCGCCGGTTTGCCGTCGAGGGCGAACTGGGTTTCGCGGGCAATCATGTCGAGCATGCCCTTCTTGAGCGTGAACGGCGCGTGCAGCAGCTTCTTCATGCGCAAGGTCTTGCCCATGCCGATCAACTGGCTGAACAACTTGCCGACGTCTTCACACAAGGCATCGTCGGAGGTCAACAGGCTGTAGTCGGTGTAGAGCTTGGCGTTACCGGCGTGGTAGTTACCGGTACCCAAGTGCGCGTAACGCACGATCTCACCGGCTTCGCGACGCAGGATCAGCATCATCTTGGCGTGGGTCTTGAAGCCGACCACGCCGTAGATCACCACCGCACCGGCTGCCTGCAGGCGGCTGGCCAATTGCAGGTTGGACTCTTCGTCAAACCGCGCACGCAACTCGATCACCGCGGTGACTTCCTTACCGTTACGCGCGGCGTCTACCAGCGCATCGACGATTTCTGAGTTGGCGCCGGAGCGGTACAGGGTCTGGCGCACGGCCAATACATGCGGGTCTTTGGCGGCCTGGCGCAGCAGGTCGACCACCGGGGTAAAGGACTCGAAGGGGTGCAACAGCAGAATGTCCTGCTTGCTCACCACGCTGAAGATGTTCTCGCTGTTTTGCAGCAGTTTCGGGATCTGCGGCGTGAACGGCGTGTATTGCAGTTCCGGGTGGCTGTCCAGGCTGGTAATGCTGAACAGGCGCGTCAGGTTCACCGGGCCATTGACCTGGTACAACTCGGACTCAGCCAGGTTGAACTGCTTGAGCAGGTAGTCGGACAGGTGTTTAGGGCAGGTATCGGCCACTTCCAGGCGCACTGCGTCACCGTAGCGGCGCGAGAACAGCTCACCGCGCAGGGCGCGGGCCAAGTCTTCGACGTCTTCGGAGTCCAGTGCCAAGTCGGCGTTACGGGTCAGGCGGAACTGGTAGCAGCCTTTTACCTTCATGCCCTGGAACAGGTCATCGGCATGCGCGTGGATCATCGATGACAGGAATACATAGTTGTCGCCAGCGCCACCCACCTCTTCCGGTACCTTGATGATCCGTGGCAACAACCGCGGCGCCGGGATGATCGCCAGGCCCGAGTCGCGACCGAAGGCGTCAATGCCTTCCAGCTCGACGATGAAGTTCAGGCTCTTGTTTACCAGCAGCGGGAACGGGTGCGTCGGGTCGAGGCCGATCGGGGTGATGATCGGTGAAATCTCGTCACGGAAGTAACGGCGCACCCAGGTCTTGATCTTGGTGGTCCAGTGGCGACGACGGATGAAGCGGACCTGATGTTTTTCCAGCTCCGGCAGCAGGATGTCGTTGAGGATCGCGTATTGGCGGTCTACATGGCCGTGCACCAGCTCGCTGATGCGCGCCAGGGCTTGATGCGGCTGCAGGCCGTCGGCGCCGGCTTGTTCGCGGGCGAAGGTAATTTGCTTCTTGAGGCCGGCGACACGGATCTCGAAGAACTCGTCCAGGTTGCTGGAGAAGATCAGCAAGAATTTCAGCCGCTCCAGCAGCGGATAGGACTCATCCAGCGCCTGCTCGAGCACGCGAATGTTGAATTGCAGTTGTGACAGCTCGCGGTGGATGTACAGGCTGCTGTCATCCAGGTTGGTCACCGCGACCACCGGGGCTGGCGCCGGGGCTTCGGCCACTACCGCAGGCGCTGCGGGCTCCAGCTCCGGCGGGGTCTCGGTGACTTGTTCCACCACCGGGTGAGCGTCTTTTACGGCAACTTCTGAGAGTCCTTCGGTATTCATCGAGTGTTCCTGTGAGGGCTATTGTTGCTCTCTAAGCAATTGGGCAGCGCGGGCGGCGAAGTAGGTCAGGATGCCATCAGCGCCAGCACGTTTAAAGGCAGTCAGGGATTCGAGGATCACCCCTTCACTCAACCAACCATTCTGGATCGCGGCCATGTGCATGGCGTATTCACCGCTGACCTGATAGACAAAGGTCGGCACCTTGAATTCCTCTTTGACCCGATAAAGGATGTCCAGGTAAGGCATCCCAGGCTTGACCATCACCATGTCGGCACCTTCGGCCAGGTCGGCCGCCACTTCGTGCAGGGCTTCATGGCTGTTGGCCGGGTCCATCTGGTACGAGGCCTTGTTGGCCTTGCCCAGGTTCAGCGCCGAGCCCACCGCATCGCGGAACGGGCCGTAATAGGCGCTGGCGTACTTGGCCGAGTAGGCCATGATCCGTACGTTAACGTAACCGGCCAGCTCCAGGGCTTCGCGAATCGCCTGGATGCGGCCATCCATCATGTCCGACGGCGCGACGACCTGGGCGCCTGCGGCTGCGTGGGACAACGCCTGTTTAACCAGCGCATCGACGGTAATGTCGTTTTGAACATAGCCGTCTTCGTCAAGAATGCCATCTTGGCCGTGGGTGGTGAACGGGTCCAGCGCCACGTCGGTGATCACCCCCAGTTCCGGGAAACGCTCGCGCAAGGCGCGGGTGGCGCGCTGAGCGATACCTTGCGGGTTCCAGGCTTGCGCAGCATCAAGCGACTTGAGTTCAGACGGCGTCACCGGAAACAGCGCAACCGCCGGGATCCCCAGTTCGACCCAGTTCGCCGCCTCGATCAGCAACTGATCAATGGTCAAACGCTCCACACCCGGCATCGACGCCACTGCTTCCCGACGATTTTCACCGTCCAGCACAAACACCGGCAGGATCAGATCATTCGTCGTCAGCACGTTTTCACGGACCAGGCGGCGAGAAAAATCATCACGACGGTTACGGCGCAGGCGGGTGGCAGGGAACAGGCGATTGGCAGGGGTAAAGCTCACGACAGACTCCTGAGCCCGCGTTTACGGGCGAGCGTTGCAGTTATAAGCGGCCATTATGACGAAGGAATGACAGTTGTGCTTATCGATGCGACCTGTAGTCGCATTCGTCGTTTATGTAGGAATTGTTCACTTCGTGACACATCTCGATACTTTCATGAATGTTCACGAAGGCGTAGGCTGCGCGTTCATTTCGCCAGCACCCCAGACCATGCTTCAACAATTTCTGCATGACTTCGGCTACTTTGCGCTCTTCTTGGGCACGTTCTTTGAAGGCGAGACCATCCTGGTTCTCGCAGGCTTCTTGGCGTTCCGTGGATACATGGATATCAATCTGGTCGTGGTCGTTGCCTTTTGTGGCAGCTACGCCGGCGACCAGCTGTGGTACTTCATGGGGCGCAAGCACGGCCGCAAACTGCTGGCGCGCAAGCCGCGCTGGCAATTGATGGGCGACAAAGCGCTGGAACATATCCGTAAGCATCCGGACATCTGGGTGCTGAGCTTCAGGTTCGTCTATGGTCTGCGCACCGTCATGCCTGTGGCGATTGGCTTGTCCGGTTACCCGCCTTTGCGCTATTTGGTGCTGAACGGCATTGGCGCAGCGGTGTGGGCGGCAGCGCTTGGCGCTGCGGCGTACCATTTTGGCGCGGTATTGGAAGGCATGCTGGGCAGCATCAAGAAATATGAGCTGTGGGTGTTGGGCGCGCTACTGCTGCTGGGCTTAGGCCTGTGGCTGCGTCGCCGCTTCAAAAACGCACGCATTGCCCGCCAGGCCTGCGAAGATGCAAAAGCCCGGCTCGCCGCCGAGCCCGCCGCGGTCGAGGCGGTCGAGGCGCCTAAGACGCCAATCGAGTAAGCCGGTCTCTGCAACAGTAGAGGCCGATCACGCTGAGCAAGCTGTAACTCACCAGGCCCAGCCAGCCTAAGTTGCTGGCCGGCCACAGCCCGACCGCCGGCGCCAGCCACACCAGCGGCACATTCAGCCCCAGGCGCACCAGCTCAGCCTTTAGCGCCCAAGGGCGGTTCTCCAGGGCCACGCCCAGCGTAAACAACCCCAACGCCATCGCACTCCAGCCCAGGATCAGCGCCGCCGTAGACAGCCCTTCGCCAAAATTCATCAGATAACTGCCAAACCCCACATACGCTGCAAATTGCAGGGCGATGTAGACCTGCTGGCGCGCGTCCAACGGCACTTCGAATTTGCGGAACTGGCTCAAGTCAGGCTTAGCCAGCGGGTATTTGGCTTTAACGTCTGCCGGGCGCCAGCCGGTGCGCATGAACCAGATGCGCAGCTTGTCCCACCCGCTCTCGGTACGTCGTGCGTCACTCCATAACTGCGCATAAAACTGCAGGTTGGCCCACAGCGGGTTCCAACTGGCTAAAGGCGTGGTGACGCCAAAGATCACCGGTTCGTTATCGTCTTCTTCCTGGAAACTGCCGAACAGGCGGTCCCAAATAATGAACACCCCGCCGTAGTTGCGATCCATGTAGAGAGCGTTCTGTGCATGGTGGGCCCGATGATTGGACGGTGTGACGAAGAACCACTCGAACCAGCCGAGCTTGGGCACATGGCGGGTGTGCACCCAGAATTGATACAGCAGATTGAGCGACGCCACGCTGATAAACACCACCAGCGGCACGCCCACCACGGCCAGAGGCAAGTAGAAGATCCAGCTCAGCAGAAAGCCGGTGCTGGTCTGGCGCAAAGCGGTGGTCAGGTTGTAGTCCTCACTCTGGTGATGCACCGAGTGCGCGGCCCACAGAATATTGCGCTCATGGCCGCAGCGATGCAGCCAGTAGTAGCAGAAGTCGTAGAAGACGAAGGCGAACACCCAGGTCCACACGCTCTGGGCAGGCAGTTCGATCAGTGCTAGGTGCTTGAGGGCGAACGCGTAGGTCAGCAGGCCCACGCCTTTGGTCAGCAGCCCCGTGGTGGTCGAGAGCACGCCGGTGCTGAGGCTGTTGATGGCGTCCGCCACCCGGTAGTTGCGCTCGCCGCGCCAGTGGTCGGCGAGCAGCTCAACCACGATCAAGGCGATGAAAAACGGTACCGCGTAAGGCACGAAGTCCATGGGCTAGTCCGGTCTATTTTTGTTACATCAAGATTAGGTGTAGCGGAGCAAGATCCCATTGGCAACAGGTGACAAATTAGTAGACATTTAACGCCATGAAATAGGGAGAAATACTCATGAGCAAAAAAGTTGCAGTGATCCTTTCCGGCTGTGGCGTGTACGACGGTGCAGAGATACACGAAAGCGTCATCACCTTGCTGCGCCTGGACCAGCGTGGCGCCCAGGTTCAATGCTTTGCGCCGGATATCGCTCAACACCACGTGATCAACCACCTCACCGGCGAGGAAATGCCTGAGTCGCGCAATGTGCTGGTCGAATCGGCGCGCATCGCCCGGGGTGACGTGAAGGACATCCGTGAGGCCAGCGCCGAAGACTTCGATGCGCTGATCGTGCCCGGCGGGTTTGGCGCGGCGAAGAACCTGTCGAACTTTGCCGTGGAAGGCGCCGGTTGCAGCGTCAACCCGCAGGTGCTGGCGCTGGCTGAAGCGTTTGCTGAAGCGGGCAAGCCGGTGGGGCTGATCTGTATCTCGCCAGCACTCGCCGCGAAGATCTACGGCCCCGGCGTCACCTGCACCATCGGCAATTGCGCCGACACCGCCGCTGCCCTGGACAAGATGGGCGCCACCCACCAGGAATGCGGGGTTGAGGATATTGTCGAGGACAAGGCACGCAAACTGGTGAGCACCCCGGCCTACATGCTCGGCAAGAGCATCAGTGAAGTGGCGTCAGGCATCAACAAACTGGTGGATCGGGTGTTGGAATTGACCCACGAGAATGATTGATCGGGTCGCCGAACACTTATGTTGTGGCTAGCGGGCTTGCCACGAAAAGCCCGCCACAAAAGCCTGCTCACAAGAGGTCAGGCCTGGCGCATCAACTTGGTCAGTATCCTGTCCAGCGCATTGGCAAAAGCCTGCTTATCCTTTTCCCCATGGGGCGGTGGGCCGCCGCCCATCTGGCCCTGCTCACGCAGATCGGTAAACAGGTTACGCACCGCCAACCGTTCGCTCATGTTCGCCGGGCTGAATTCCTTACCGCGTGGGTCGAGGGCCGTCACGCCCTTCTTCACCAGGCGGTCGGCCAGGGGCACGTCGCTGCAGATCACCAACTCCCCAGGCACCGCGTGCTCCACCAGGTAGTCATCCGCCGCATCTGGGCCGCTGGGCACCACAATCAGCTTTACACAGGCGAAACTCGGCTTGATCTGGCTCTGCCCCGCCACCAGCACCACCTCGAACTCGCGCTTGAGGGCGAACTTCACCACTTGGTCCTTGGCCGCCCGTGGGCAGGCATCGGCATCGATCCATACGCGCATGGTTAGGCCGCCACGCGGCGTTTTTCAGTCAGGCGGCTGCGGCCGTACAGCACCACAATCGCCAGGATCGCCACCGCCTGCGCACTCAATGAGTAGGCATCGGCGTGGATGCCCAGCCAGTCGAAGTCAAAGAACGCCACCGGCCGCGTGCCGAAAATGCCCGCCTCCTGCAACGCTTTGACGCCATGCCCGGCGAACACCACCGACAAGGCACACAGCAGCGCCGCGTTGATGCCAAAGAACAACGCCAATGGCAGCTTCGCCGAACCGCGCAGGATTACCCACGCCAGGCCCACCAGCAACACCAGCGCCGTGGCGCCGCCCGCCAGTACCGCGTTGTGCCCGGCGGGGCCGGCTTGCAGCCACAGGGTTTCGTAGAACAGGATCACTTCGAACAACTCGCGGTACACCGAGAAGAACGCCAGCACCGCAAAGCCAAATCGCCCGCCGCCGCCCACCAGGCTGCTCTTGATGTAATCCTGCCAAGCCGCTGCGTGGCGTCGGTCGTGCATCCACACGCCCAGCCACAACACCATCACGCTGGCGAACAACGCCGTACAGCCTTCAAGCAATTCGCGCTGGGCGCCGCTGACGTCAATCACATACGCCGCCAATGCCCAGGTCGCCAGGCCGGCCAACAGCGCCAGGCCCCAGCCGACGTTCACGCTGCGCACCGCCGACTGTTGGCCGGTGTTACGCAGGAACGCCAGGATCGCCGCCAGCACCAGAATCGCTTCCA
This sequence comes from Pseudomonas sp. IB20, assembly GCF_009707325.1. Classification (NCBI taxonomy): domain Bacteria; kingdom Pseudomonadati; phylum Pseudomonadota; class Gammaproteobacteria; order Pseudomonadales; family Pseudomonadaceae; genus Pseudomonas; species Pseudomonas gelidaquae. The sequence goes on from NZ_CP046103.1 coordinate 5,078,210, forward strand.
GGCCTTCACGCAACAGGATCAGCAAGCCGGAGATGTAGCTCAACGACCAGCTCAAGCCATCGCTGCCCAGCAAGCCGGCAGATTCGGTGAGTTTGCCCTTGGCCACGTCCAGGCGCTGTTGCACCTGCTCGATCGGCAGGCCGTCCTGCAACGACTGCCGGTACGCCATCAGGGCTTTCTCGGTGTCCTTGCGCACGTTGGCATTGACGTTATCCAGCGAGCTTTCCACCAGCTCGAAGCCTTCCAGGTACGCGGCCACCGACAAGTCGTAAGCTTGCTCGTGATCACCGTTACGGAACGCGGCGAGGCTCTTGTCCAGTGTGCTGGCGGTGTAATCGAGCAACTGCGCCGGGCCACGCTTGACCTGCGGCGGTTGCGCGCGCTGGGCGCGGAACGTCGCGGCCGCGCCCGGACCACTGGCCGCCAGCACTTCATTGGGGGTCTGGCGGGCCAGGTCGGCCAGGTTGAACGGTTGTTCGCTTTTGGCCGCGGCCGGGTCAGCCGTGAAGCCGGCGATGTAGGTTGCCAAGTCCCAGCGCTGACGGTCGTCCAACTGATCGGCGAAGGACGGCATGTCGGTGCCTTCAACGCCCAGGCCGAGCGTGTTGTAGATCGCATAGAGGCTGAGGCGATCAAGGCGCACGGCATCGCGCAGGTTAGCGGGCGGCGGCGTCATGCCTGTGGACGCTGGGCCATCACCCGCGCCCGCAGTGCCGTGGCATACCGAGCAATGCTGGGCATAGAGCGGTGCGCCACGCGCGGGGTCTGGCGTGATCGCCGGCGCCTGGCTGACTTCATACGCCACCGCGAGCTTGGCGCCCAACTGACGGGCTTGGCGGGCGACTGTCGCGCCATCCTGATGAGCGGTTACAGCCGCTAACAATTCGTCGACGCCCTTGACCAGCTCCGCGCGCTCCGGCCTTTGCGGCAGTTCAGCCACCAAGCCCTGCAAAACGCCGAGAAACTCTAGCTGTTCGCGGTATTCAGACTCATCGATAACCTTGCCCGCCTCCACCGTCGGTGGGTAGTCAGCACCAATGTAATCCAGCAGATGCAGGGCTTGCGGGGCGCCTTCGGCAGTCGCAGCCAGCAGGTTGAAGCTGCACGACATCAACACCGGCAACAGCAGCCAGGCGAGAAAACGGTAGGGGGCAGTCATGAATGAATCTCAAGTGGAAATGCGAAGTAACACATTGTTTATCGTTAAAAGGTTTGACTCAAGGCGTTAATGATTTCTCGTCGGAAGGGATGCGTTATTTCGAGATACCGGCGATGGCATTTGTCGATTACATCACAGCAAAAAGCCATTGTTTTGCCACTCGCGGCGCCTATAATGCCGCGCCCTGTTATTGCGAAAGGGAATTTATTTCCTCGTTCTTATGAGGAACTAGCACATCGGCTGATGACTTTCAGGGAAGACGTTTACATGGCATTTCGCGCCTTGACCCCACTCGCACTCGCGGCGGTTACCTTGTTATCCGGTTGTACGATGTTTCGCAGCTACGACACCGAGCTGCAAGCCACCAACCAACAGCTGGCCACCGGCAATGTCGACGGCGCCCTGACCCTGTTGGAAAAGAACAACACCGGCGAAGACAAGGACCTGCTCTATTTCTTTGAAAAGGGCGAGCTGTTACGGGCCAAAGGCGACCTCACCGGAAGCCAGACCGCCTGGCGCAGCGCCGACCTGCAAGTCTACAAGTGGGAAGAGTCGGTCAAGTTCGACAGCGAGAAGTACCTCGCCCAGTTCGGCAGCTTCATGGTCAACGACAAAGTGCGTCGCTACGAGGGTTATGACTACGAAAAAGTCATGCTGACCACCCAGATGGCCTTGAACCTGCTGGCTTTGAACGACTTCGATGGTGCCCGCACCGAGATCAAGAAGACCCACGAGCGCGAAGCGGTCATCGCCGACTTGCGCGATAAGGAATACCTCAAGCGCGAAAACGAAGCCGAGCGCCAGGGCGTCACTACCCAGATCAAAGACCTGCGCGGCTACCCGATAGAAGCACTGGATGCGCCGGAAGTGGTCGGCCTGAAAAACAGCTACCAGAGTGCGTTCAGCCATTACCTGGCGGGCTTTGTCTACGAAGCCCTGGGCGAAAGAGACCTGGCGGCGCCCGGCTATCGCAAGGCCGCCGAGCTGCGCCCCAATACGCCGCTGCTGGAGCAAGCGTTGCTGAACCTGGACAAATCCAAGGTCGGTGCCGACGAGACCGACGTGCTGATTGTGGTCCAGAGCGGCCTGGCACCGGCGCGCGACTCGATTCGCCTGCCACTGCCGATCCCGATCGACGGCCGCCTGGTGATCACGCCGCTGTCGTTCCCGGTGATCAAGGCTGACAACTCCACGGCGACCTTTGCCCAGATCGGCGTCGACGGCAAGCAACAGAACCTCACCGCACTCAACAGCACCACCGCCATGTCGCGCCGCGCCCTGCGTGACGACATGCCGGGGATCATCCTGCGCACCACCGTGCGTGCGGTCAGCCGTGGCATTGCGCAAAACAACCTGAACAAGGCCAACCCCATGGCAGGTCTGGTACTGGGCATCGCCTCGGCCGTGACCGAAGGGGCCGACACCCGCACCTGGCGCACGCTGCCGGACATGACCCAAGTGACGCGCCTGCGCCTCAAGCACGGTGACCATCAGGTCAGCCTGCCCAACGCCCTGGGCGGCACGCTGGTGACGGTCAAGGCCGATCAGCGCTACCAAGTGATCACCCTGCGCGTGGTCGGCAACCAAGTATTCGCCGGCGGCCTCGCGGCCCGTGTAGTGCCGAGCACTTCCACTCAAGCCATCGCCCTCAAACAACCTTAAGGAGCACGCTATGCGTCATTTCATCCTCGGCGCCCTGGCGCTGGTCCTGCTCGCCGGCTGCGCCACCCCGCCGCCGCCGGAGCCTGGCAGCGCCGCCAGCAAAATCGTGGTGATGGGCAAATTCAAGGGCATCGCCGTCGGCGCCATTCGTGTGGCCCGTGAAAACGGCTTCCTCACCGCCAAGGTGCAGTTGAGCAACATCACCAGCAGCAACCAGATGATGTACTACCGCTTCGCCTGGCTGGGTGCCGATGGCTTCCCGGTAGGCGATGAAGAAACCTGGAAAGTGCTGAACCTGTACGCCAACCAGGCAACCTTCCTGCCGGCCATCGCTAACCTGCCCCAGGCCGCGGACTTCCGTCTTGAAGTGAAAACCCCTTGAGCCGCTGCTCTATCAGAATTCAGAGAGATTTCCCCATGTTTGCACGCTTCTCGATCATCGCCGTCGTCGCCCTTCTGGCCAGCGGTTGCTCCAACACCTCGCCGGTACTCGGCGGCAAGAACATCAGCTACGGCGACACCAAGGCTGTGGAACTGGTGACCAACGAGTTCGGTTCCACCGACCTGCAGATGATCGCCGAAAGCATGACCCGCTCCCTGGCTCAGTCCGGCATCCTGCAAGGCCGCCCGGTGGTGCAGGTGTATGACGTGAAGAACAAGACCAGCGAGTACATCGACACCCGCGAGATCACCACGTCGATCAAGACCCAATTGATGAAGACCGGCACCGCCCGCTTCGCCAGCGATAACACCGACATGCAAAGCCAGGTCGACCAGCTCAAGTTGCAGAACCAGAGCGGCTTGTACAAGAAATCCACGGTCAGCAAGACCGGCAACATGGTCGCCGCCAAGTACCGCCTGGAAGGCTCCATCAGCTCCATCGTCAAACGCAGCTCGGACTACAAGGACGTGTTCTACAAGTTCAGCCTGCAACTGATCGACGTCGAGAGCGGCCTGGCCGAATGGATGGACGAAAAAGAAATCCGCAAAACCACGGAGCGCTAAGCAATGCGTGCATGGATCGGCATGATCGGCCTGCTGTGCGCCTTTGGCGCCTCGGCCGCCCCGAAGATCGCGGTGACCGACCTTGCCTACGAGGCGCGGGTCGAGGAATACATCCACGCGGTTTCGGCCAGCAATAACTTCCAAGCCAGCGCGTATAACGCCAGCGGTGCGTCGAGCTACAGCGAGTACGAAAGCCGCACCAGCTACATCGAACAGACCGAGCTGCGTAAATTCAGCGGTGATATCAAGGGCGAGATTCTCAAGTCGCGCCAGTTCCAGCTGGTGCAGGGCACGCCTTACACCGCCGATGCCAAGGGTGACGTGTATGACGTGATCAAGCGCATCAAGGCCGGCAACTTCAAGGGCGCGGACTACGTGTTGTTCGGCACCCTGTCAGACATCGACTTCACCCAGGACATCAACGCCCTGGACCACACCAATAGCTATTCGGCCGTGCTCGGCCTGACGCTGGTGGCGGATTTTAGCCTGATCAACACGCGCACCTTTGAGATCACCTCGGCGTTTACCGCCATGGGTGAAGGCCAGGACACGAAGCTGGTGAACAGCCGCGATGTTCGCGTGAGCTTGAACCGGCCGCGCGTGGTGAAGGAAGTGTCGAAAGCCTTGGGTGAGGATGTGGCACGGCAGTTGGCGGAGCAATTGGGCGGCGGGTATCAAGACCCGGGCAAGCCTGCGCTGCGCAATAACCTGCCAAGGGATGAGGCGCCGAAGATTCTGCGCTGAGCCGCGACTTCACAAGCAACACAAATCAAATGTGGGAGCTGGCTTGACTGCGATGCAGACACCTTGGTGTATCAGTTACACCAAGGTGCTGCTATCGCAAGCAAGCCAGCTCCCACATTTTTAATCTGGTTTCGTCAGTTACGCCGTTGCGCGATGCAAGCTGGCGAGAAAGCCAGCAGCGCCAACAAACAACCCGGCAAACGTGCGGTTCATGCGCTTTTGCTGCTTAGGCGTGCGCAACATGCGCAAGACCTTCGACGCCAGCCCCGTATAGCCTGCCATCACGATCATATCGACGCTGATCATGGTCGCGCCCAGGATCAGGTACTGGATCAGCAGCGGCGCCTGCGGGTTCACGAATTGCGGCAGCACCGCCAGCATGAACACCAGGGCCTTGGGGTTGCTGGCGTTGACCAGGAACCCACGGAACATCATCGCCATTGGCTTGCCGATTGGGCGAATCGCCGCGTCCTCGCTCATGTCCATGGGCAAGGCTCGCCATTGCTTGATCGCCAGGTACACCAAGTAGCCCACGCCAAACCATTTGATCGCATAAAACGCGGTGGAAGACGCCGCCAGAATGGCACCCAGGCCGCCCGCGACCACGGCAATCTGCATCGCCAGGCCCAATTGCAGGCCAATGGCATTCCAGTAACCGCGCAGGAAACCGTATTGCAGGCCGCTTGACATCGAAGCGATGGCACCGGCGCCAGGGGAAAGGGAAATGATCCAACTGGCCACGAAAAAGGCCAGCCATGTGTCGAGTGCCATTACACACCTCAGGGAGAGAGTTAGCGGTTGTACCTAAAGCTAACTCCGCCGACCAAAGGCTGGCTATCTATTTTTGATGGGGCTGGCTGCTAGCGGTCGCCCGGAAACACATGAGTGCCAGGCCAGCGCCGCACCGAGCGCTGGAAGAACAGGCTGTTGGGCACTTGCACCATTGCGCTGTCGGTGCCCGCTTCTTCGACTTCGATCAGCGTGGTGTAGAGCAGATTGATCGCAACGACCCGGCCTTTGACGCCCGGCTTGTCGACGGTATCCACCAGCTCGACGATGTCACCGAGGCGGAACGGCCCGACAGTAAAGATCAAGATCGCGCACAACAGGTTGGACAGCACCGACCACATGGCGAAGAACGCCACGGCAGCCACCGCGACAAACCCCGACAGCGCCGTCCACAACACCGTGGCGGACACACCGAGGCGGCCCAGCACGAAGATCAGCGCGCTGCCCATGATCAGCCAGCGCAAGCCTCCGCGCAGCGGCATCAGCAGTTGCGGCGGGAACGGATAACGCTCACCCAGACGGGTGAGGCCTTTGGCGACGAAGCGTTGGGCAAGGTAGCCGGCCAGCAGGATCAGCAGGATTTGCACGCCGACCCAGGCAGGTTCGACCCACTGCGTCGGCAACGGCAATTGCAGCGCTTCCATCAGGACAGCGCCTCCAGCTCCGCTTGCAGGCTTTCGAGCAGTTCGAGGGCTTCCATCCAGGTTTCCTCCAACTGACCTTCACGCACCTTGAGCTTGGCCTGTTCGGCGAGCAGGTCGCGCAGTTCGTCCTTGCGCGCCGCCTCGTACACGGCGCTGTCACCCAGGCTGGCTTCGATCTTGGCCAGGCGCTCGTGCACCTTGCCCAGTTCGGCTTCCAGCTTGTCGGCTTCGCGCTTGTGCGGTGCCAACTGCTGGCGCAGTGCGGCGGCAGCCTGGCGCTGGGCTTTCTTGTCAGTCTTGTCCGGGTTGACCGGCGTATTGCTGGCCGGCGCGTTGCGCAGGCGGTAGTCCGTCAGCCAACGTGCGTAGTCGTCCAGGTCACCGTCGAACTCTTCGACTTTGCCGTCAGCCACCAGCAGGAAGTTGTCGGTGGTGCTCTTGAGCAAGTGGCGATCGTGAGAGACCACCAGCACCGCACCACTGAACTCCTGCAAGGCCATGGTCAGCGCCAGGCGCATTTCCAGGTCCAAGTGGTTAGTGGGTTCGTCAAGCAGCAGCAGGTTCGGACGGTCCCAGGCGATCAATGCCAGGGCGAGTCGGGCCTTTTCGCCACCGGAGAAATTCAGCACCGGCTCATCAATGCGCGCGCCACGGAAGTCGAAGCCGCCGAGGAAGTCGCGCAGGGTTTGCTCGCGCTCGGTCGGCGCCAGGCGTTGCAGGTGCAGCAGCGGGCTGGCCTTGGCATCGAGGGAGTCCAGCTGATGCTGGGCAAAGTAGCCCACCACCAGGTTCTCACCACGGGTCAGGCGGCCAGCCAGGGGCTGCAATTCACCCGACAGGTTCTTGATCAGCGTCGACTTGCCCGCACCGTTAGGGCCGAGCAAACCGATGCGCGCGCCCGGCGTAAGCTGAAGTTTGACCTTCTCCAGGATGGTTTTGTCGCCATAACCCAGGCGTGCATCCGAAAGATCCAGCAACGGACTGGAGATTTTCACCGACTCGCGGAAGACAAAGTCGAACGGCGAATCGACGTGGGCCGCCGACAGCTCTTCCATGCGCTCCAACGCCTTGATCCGGCTCTGGGCCTGACGGGCCTTGGTGGCCTGGGCCTTGAACCGGGCGATGTAGCTTTCCATGTGCGCACGCTGCGCCTGCTGCTTCTCGAAAGCCTGTTGCTGCTGGGCCAGGCGCTCGGCGCGCGCACGTTCGAACGCAGTGTAGCCGCCACGGTACAGGGTGATTTTCTTCTGTTCGACGTGGGCGATGTTGTCGACCACGGCGTCGAGGAAATCCCGGTCGTGGGAAATCAGCAGCAAAGTGCCCGGGTAGCTCTTGAGGAAATCTTCCAGCCACAGGATCGCATCAAGGTCCAAGTGGTTGGTCGGTTCGTCGAGCAGCAACAAGTCCGAGGGGCACATCAGCGCCTGGGCCAGGTTCAGGCGCATGCGCCAGCCACCGGAGAAGTCGGCGACCGGGCGATCCATCTGCTCGTTGGTAAAACCAAGGCCAGCAAGCATCTTGCGGGCGCGGGCGTCGGCGGTGTAGCCGTCGGCACTGTCGAGTTCCGAGTGCAGGCGGGCCTGGGCGGCGCCGTCCTGGGCTTTCTCGGCCTCGGCCAGGTCGTGTTGCACCTGACGCAGGCGCTGGTCGCCATCGAGCACGTAGTCGACCGCGATACGGTCCAGGGTGTCGATCTCCTGGCGCATATGGGCGATGCGCCAGTCGGCCGGCAGCAGGCAGTCCCCGGAATCCGGGGTCAGCTCACCCAGCAACAGAGCGAACAACGTGGATTTGCCGGCGCCGTTGGCACCGATCAGGCCGGCTTTGTGACCGGCGTGCAGGGTCAGCTCGGCGTCTTCAAGAAGACGTTGCGGGCCACGCTGTAATGTTAGGCTTTGAAGTCGGATCATAATGGCGGCGGAGTCTACCAGCTTCGTTGGCCGCTGGCTTGGGTGTGAATATGTGCGCTGACCTGTGGAGCTTTGCCCTCTCGATTTACGCCCGCCCGGGCGTCGAGGCCGCTTGCCTGCGTTTACAGGCCAAAGGCGCGGATGTGTGCCTGCTGCTCTGTGGCGCGTGGCTGGAGCAACGCGGCGTGGCGTCGACGCCCGAACGCATGCAGGCGCTGCAGGACATTGCGCGGCCGTGGCAGAAAGAAGTGGTCGAACCGTTACGACAGGTGCGCGTGCAGTGGCGAGCCATGGCGCAGCAGGATGAGCCATTGGCGGCGTTACGCGAACGGGTCAAAGCCCTGGAGCAGGAGGCGGAACGGGAGTTGCTGACGCGGCTGGAGACGCTAACGCAAGCATGGCCGATCGGAGAAAGCGAGGATCACCAAGGATGGCTTGAAGGCTTGGCGACCGAAGCCGCCAACCTTGACCACGACGCGCTGCAATCGCTGCGCGCCATGGCCACCGGCACTTAGGAAGCGCTGGTTGGGGTGGTGCTTGGCGCTACCGGTGCAGGGGTGCTGCTGGCCGATGCGGTTGGCGCGGTGGACGCAGCCGGGGTAGCAGCCGGGGTAGCAGCCGAGGCTGCTGGCTTGGCCGGTGCAGGCTTTGCAGCAGCAGGTTTTGCGGCTGCTTTTGCAACTGCTGGCTTTGCAGCTGGTTTTGCAACTGCTGGCTTAGCGGCTGGTTTGGCAGCAGCAGGTTTGGCAGCCGGCTTAACGGCTGGCTTCGCAGCAGCAGGTTTGGCAGCTGGCTTGGCGGCTGGTTTCGCAGCAGCAGTTTTGGCTACTGGCTTGGCGGCTGGTTTCGCAGCAGCAGTTTTGGCAACTGACTTGGCGGCCGGTTTCGCAGCAGCAGTTTTGGCAACTGGCTTGGCGGCCGGTTTTGCAGCAGCAGTTTTAGCAGCTGGCTTGGCAGCTGGTTTCGCAGCAGCAGTTTTGGCAGCTGGCTTGGCGGCCGGTTTTGCAGCAGCAGTTTTGGCAGCTGGCTTGGCGGCCGGTTTCGCAGCAGCAGCTTTGGCAGCTGGCTTGGCGGCCGGTTTCGCAGCAGCAGTTTTGGCGGCTGGCTTAGCGGCTGGTTTTGCAGCAGCGTTTTGGCGCTGGCTTAGCGGCTGGTTTTGCAGCAGCGGTTTTGGCAGCTGGCTTAGCGGCTGGTTTTGCAGCAGCAGTTTTTTTAGCCGCTGGCTTGACCGCAGTCTTAGCCGAAGCCTTCGACGCAACAGCTTTTGCCGGAGTACGAGCGCCCAGCACTTTAGCCACAGCTTCTTTCACTCGACCAACGCCCTGGGCCAGCTTCAAGCTTTCCTGAGCATCGCGTTTGAGTTGGGAAATGTAGGTACGGGTTTCAGCTTGGCGATCCTTGAGAGCGTCCAGCAGGTCCTCAAGTTCTTTGACCGCGCCTTTGGCTTTGGCTTGAGCCTTGGCCTTGCCGGCAGTGGCGGCGTCTTGCAGTTTGGTGCGGGACTTGTGCAGCTTTTCTTGCGCTTTACCGCGTTGTTTTTCCAGTTTGGCGAGCAGTTTTTCTGCATCGGCCAAGGCCTGGGAACACGCGCTTTCCAGATGTTCGAGCAAGCTGCCCGAAAGTTGTTGGAGCAAATGCAACGGGGTATTTACAGGCTTCTGTTTGGCCGACATGGTTTACCTCCTGGCTGACGTGGGTGCGGCTCATACTAGCCCTCTGCTCTTACCGCCGCTAGGGCATGTTGACAGTATCGTTTGCCTTGCGTTGCACCGTGCGAAAAATCTTATCGATATAACGAAAATCCACGGCACTTTTTGCGCACTCACACTGGCATAATCCGTCGCACTTTCGGCGGGAGAATGCTCATGTCGCGTTACCTTTTTTTAGTGCTTGGCTTGGCGGTTTTTGCAGCCAATGCGGGTGAGCAATCGCCGCCCAAAACCACTGCCCAAGACCCACACGATCTTGCCTACAGCCTGGGGGCGAGCCTCGGCGAACGCTTGCGCCAGGAAGTCCCCGACCTGCAGATCCAGGCCCTCGTCGACGGCCTCAAGCAAGCCTACCAAGGCAAACCACTGGCGCTGGACAACGCACGCATCGAGCAGATCCTGGCCCAGCACGAAGCACAAAGCGCAGCCGACGCCGAGGTGCCAAGCAGCGAAAAAGCACTCGCCGCTGAGCAGCAATTTTTAGCCAAGGAAAAAACCGCAAGCGGCGTACGCGAATTGGCAGATGGCATCCTGCTTACGGAACTCACACCCGGCAACGGCAGCAAACCGTTGGCCAGTGATGAGGTACAAGTGAAATACGTGGGTCGGTTACCCGATGGGACCGTCTTCGATAAGAGCACGCAGCCGCAGTGGTTTCGCCTGGACAGCGTGATCAGCGGCTGGAGCAGCGCCCTGCAACAAATGCCGGTAGGTGCGAAATGGCGCCTGGTGATTCCATCGGCGCAAGCCTATGGCGCCGACGGTGCAGGTGAGTTGATACCCGCGTATACGCCGCTGGTGTTCGAGATCGAATTGCTCGGTACCCGCCACTGACCCAATAAAAAACGGTGCGCCATGCGCACCGTTTTTTTTCTCGCCGCGAAGGGTCAGGCCTGGGTGGCCGCCTCTTCCTTGTGGGCGTTGTGCAGCACTTCGATCAGGCAGTCTTCCAGTTCGAAACGCTCATGTAGCAACCCACCGAGCTCTTTGAATTTTTCCGCAACACATTTGCCGGCATCACACAGGTCGGTGAACGCCAGCAGCTTTTCCGTGATGACATCAATGCGTGGGTAAAGGGTCTCGGCCAATTCCAGACCGCGCTGATCATCAAAGGCTTCCGCCTCTTTGGTCAGTTGCTCGTAGACCCCGAAATGGCCGGCAGACACGTAGTCCACCAATACACCGCAAAAGTCTTGCAGCGGTTCGCGATTCTCAGCCAGTGCCTCGGGCTTGGCGCCGAGAGCATCAAAGGCTCGAACCAGTTCGTGACGTGCCTTCAACCAGCTGTCGATCAGCTTGTGCACCCCACCCCAGCGTTCCTGAGCATTCTGACAACTTTCCAGCATGATGATCTCTCTTCCCTATAGGGGGCGCTGCCGCTCTGTGCCCGCGCAACTCAAGGATAAAGCGGCAGCCGGACAAAGCCGCATCTGACAAACGGTTTCGATAATGCGTGCGGGCCAGATTATGCCCGCATGACTATCGCTTCAAGGTACGCAGGAGAGAAAGTTCATACAAGTGTTTAATCCCTTCCTACCCACTGCGACTTACTTTTACTGCGTCGCAAGGCCCAAGCGGCGGCCGAATAACAGCGGTGAAAACTGCATGATGCCCAGGATCAGCATCGCCACGAAGAACAACAGGCTCCACTCGGGAAGGCTCAAGTCAAACAGTGTCCAGTTGATCTCCACGCAATCAACGGTGCCTTTGACCGTCAATTGCAGGGCCTGCCATAACGACAGGTTTTCGATCATGTACTGCAAGCTCGGCCAGCAATCGGTGGCCTGCTCCGGCGCGGCATTTTGTAGCAGCACTTGCCGTACGGCAGTGATGGCGCCGAGCAATGCACACCCCATGCTGCCCATCGCATAAAAGTAGGCCGCAGAGCGCCGTGGGCTATGGAACGCAGCCATCAAATTGATCAGCGTGAAGGTTGCCAGAAAGATGCGTTGCATCTGGCACAGGAAACACGGACGGAGCAGCGCGCCATACTCAAGATAAAAAGACGCACCCAACGTCAGCGCACCAGCCATGAACGCCAGGAAAAACAAGGAGCGTGAAGGGGCCAAAGACATTGTTATCCGTACCGCAAGAGATAGGTCGTTACGGTAGAGGAAAGGCCCGACCCCTTTCAATACGCGCTAGAGCAGACAATTCCGCAAGAGCATGGGGATATGCCGTCAGAACATGGATGACTTCAAGCCGCCAGCAGTAGGAATTTACTACGCAGGGCTTTAGACCCAGCATTTGCACAGTGATGGAGGGCTGGCCCTCAGACGCTTCTGAGCCAACCTCCACCCTCTTTCCTACTTCAAACCCGTGCAGGAACGGGTAATGGTGCGGCCAACAGACGGCTGTCCAACAGGCCAAGCCCTTCTTGGAACAATTGGTTGCTACGCTCCGTGTCACCTAATTGGGCAAGCAGACGCGCCAGCTCAGCGCATGCCTCAGGATTGCGCTGCACCTGCAGGCTGTTTTCCAAGTAGTCCCGCGCCTTGCCCCACAAACTGGTTTGCAAACACAGGCGACCCAGGGTCAGCAGCAGGCTGGCATCACCCGGATGGTCCTTCAGCCAGCCTTCGGCAAATTTCAGTTGTCGAGCCGGGTCTGCGCCACGCAGCAAACCGTAAAGCCGGATCAGGTGGCTGTCGTAACCGCGCTTGATCGCGCCGCGCAGTACCTCCTCGGCCTTGGCATCGGCGCCCAATCGACGCAGCTGCTCAGCGTAAGCCAGCACCAGTTGTGGCTCCTGGCGCTGGGCGGAAGTCAGTTGCTCCCATGCCCGGTCCAAAGACTGTAAACCGGCCTCGCCCTGCTCTTCACGCTGGGCCGCCAGGCCAAGGTTTTCACCCCAGGCGCGACGCTCCAGCTCAGCTAATTCGCTGGCGGGAAGCACCTTGTCCTTGCGCAACTCCGGCAGCAGACGGATCACCGACGGCCAATCGCCCCGCTGCTGATGCAAGCGCTGCAACTGACGCAACACCTGCGGGTTATGCGGATGACGCTCGTGCATCGCTTGCAGGGTGACCAGCGCACCTTCAGTGTCGCCGCGGTCCATCTGCAATTGCGCATGACTCAAGGCGACCGCCAACTCCGCCTGGGGCTGACGCTCCAAGGCGCGCTCCAGCAAAGCGTCAGCCTCTTCATAGCGGCCCTGCTCATTGGCCGCACGCGCTGCGCCAAGGTAGTAGAGCAACGGTTGACGCTCGGCTTCGGCGGCACGGTGCAGGTGGCGTTCGGCGCTGGCCCAGCGGCCTTCGGCGAGGTCCATCTGGCCCTGTTCAATCGCGATCTGTACCCGACGGCTCCGGTTGCGCCGCGACCACGGGTTGACCACGCCACCGGAGGTGGTGAGCAAGCTCAGCAGCACGCGGATCAAGTAGATCACCAGAACCACTGCAAACACCGCCACCAGCGTGGCCCACAGGCTCGACTCGTAATGCAGCAGATGCGGGTAGGTAATCAGCACGTAACCGGTGTGTTTCGAAATACCCACAGCCAGTGCCAGGGCGATTGCAATCGCCAGCACCAAAATCACATAGAAGCGCTTCATCGGCTCTACTCCTTGGTCGCCGGCGTGCCCGCCGACGCCTTGGCTTCATCGGCAGACAGATGACGGCGTTCAAGATAGGCCTGCACGGCGGCCAGGCTTGCAGCCAGGTCCGGCGTGACCACAGAGACGGCCTTGGGCTCAAGCTCGGCAATCCGCGCCAGCATCGCCTTGCTCTGCGGGTTGTCCTGGTTGAAGTTGTCTTGCAGCACGCTGCGCGCCTCACCCAGGGAGCGGCTGTACACCGCCGTTTCACCGTTGAGCGCGGCCCATTGCGCTTGCTCAAGGGCCAGGCTCAAGGCCAGGCGCACTTGGTTCAGGCCCTGGCCGGCAAGCAACGGACGAATGTTGTCGTCAGGGTTGAAGTCGATGCGGAAGTAGCGAGAGATCTGCTCCCACCATTCACTCCAGCGGCTTTGCGTATCGGTGGTTGGGCGCCCTTGGGAGGCCGGTTCGGTGAGCTGGTATTGCGGGGCAATGGCCGCCAGTTGCACGACCTGATCACGCAGTGCCGCCAGTTGCAGGTACAGGCCGGTGCGGTCCGGCTGCTCGGTGCTGCGCAGCGCGGCGAGGCTCTTGGCCAACTGCTCACGCGCGGCATAGGAACCTGGGTCGCTCTGCTCGCGCAGAATTTCGTCGGCGCCCTGGACTAGCGACTGAGCACTGTTGATGTCTTGAAGTGCGGAAAGACGCAAGCTGGCCAGGCGGATCAGGTGCTCGGCCTCGGCCAGCCGCCAGTCCTGGCGGCTGGCACCCAGCACGGTTTCCAAGCGCTGGCTCAAGCGCTGCTGATCACCCTGCAACTGGGCGACCAGACGGCGACGCTCCTCCAGCTCATCCGCTGCGGGCAACTGTGCCAAACGAGCGGCCAGCTGTTGTTGGCTCTGCTTGAGCGCCTGGGATTGGTCATCGAGGGTCTGCACCTGGCCCAGCTGTTGCTGGCTGCTGGCTTGCAGGGCGCGGACCTGCCAGATGCCCCAACCGCCGGCGGCAACACCTGCGGCGCCAAGCAACAGGGCTACGATTGCCAGACCATTGCCACGGCGTGGCGCGCTGACCGGTGACTCAACCGGCACATCAAGTGCGGGTTGGGCTTCATCTTTAGGCAAGGCTGTTTCGCTCACGTATCCGTCCTTTGCGTATCAGAGAGTGGGGCGGCGGCCTTATATGGCACAGCTGCGCAACGCCACTAACAAAGCCGCGGCACTCGCGCCGCGACAATCCACAACTTTTTCTGCGCCAGCGGCCCGCGCCATTTCATAGACCCGCGGGCTGGGCACGAACAACGGCAGCTGCGCTACCTCAGGCCAATCTTCGCCAGCCAAGGCTTGCAGGTGCAAAAAACCCTGCCCACTGCTGACCACCACGCCGTTCAAGCGTTCCAACTGGATGCGTTGCATCAACGCCCCCGGGTCGTAAGCCGGAAGGAAACGACGATACAACTCCAGATAGTCGACACTAGCACCTTGCTCGCGTAAACGCTCAGCCAGCAGCCCCCGCCCACCCTCGCCACGCAAGATCAGCACTCGGGCATTTGGCTGTGCAATAGCCTCGCGCAAGGCCGGCAATGCAAGCAAGGCCTCGCTGTCGTCGCCGCTTGGCGGGTAGTGAACAGTCAGGCCGTGGTTGGCCAGTACCTGCGCGGTGGCCGCGCCGACGCTGAACCACGGCAACTGCGGCCAGGGCTGATCCAACAGTTGCAAGGCCAGTCGCGCAGCCGGTTTGCTGACCACAATGACCGCGTTATAACGGCCCAGGTCACGAAAAACCGCCTGCTGCTCAGCCGTTACCGGCAAGGCTTCGATGCCCAGCAATGGCAGGCTGCTGCTGAAAATACCGGCGTCGGACAACGTCGCGGCCAGGGCCAACGACTCCTCGGCAGGCCGCGTCAGCAGCACACGCCAGTCGGTCACTGCGGGCCGGCCTCGCCGTAGACTTTCTGCAGAATGGCGCCAGCGCCCTTCTCCAGCAGCTCTTCTGCCACCTGGATACCCAATGCGGTGGCATCGCGTTGCGGCCCGCGCACCTCGGCGGTGAGCAGCGTGCCACCTGCCGGGTCACCTACCAAGCCGCGCAACCAAAGGTTTTCGCCTTCCAGCACGGCGTAGCAGGCGATCGGCACCTGGCAGCCACCGTTGAGGTGTTTGTTCAGGGCGCGCTCGGCCGTCACACGGACTTCGGTGTCTTGATGATCCAGGGGTTTGAGCAGGGCGTGAATTTCGCTGTCGGCAGTGCGGCACTCGATGCCCACTGCGCCCTGGCCACCGGCAGGCAAGCTGTCTTCGACGCTGATGGCCGAGGTGATACGGTCTTCGAAACCCAGGCGAATCAAACCGGCCGCCGCGAGGATAATCGCGTCATATTCACCGGCATCCAGCTTGGCCAGGCGGGTGTTGACGTTGCCGCGCAGAAAACGGATTTGCAGGTCCGGGCGCCGGGTCAGCAACTGCGCCTGGCGACGCAGGCTCGAGGTGCCGACGATGCTGCCCAGGGGCAGTTCTTCCAGCGATGCGTAGGTGTTGGAAACAAAGGCGTCGCGCGGGTCTTCGCGCTCGCAGATGCAATACAGGCCCAGGCCTTCGGGGAAGTCCATCGGCACGTCTTTCATCGAATGCACGGCGATGTCGGCTTCGTTTTCCAGCAGCGCGGTTTCCAGTTCTTTGACGAACAAGCCCTTGCCGCCGATCTTCGACAATGGCGAGTCCAGCAGCTTGTCGCCGCGACTGACCATGGGCACCAGGGATACTTTCAGCCCCGGATGGGCCTGCTCAAGACGGGCTTTGACGTATTCGGCCTGCCACAAGGCCAAGGCGCTTTTACGGGTGGCGATGCGGATTTCGCGAGAGGACATGGATCAATCCGTACTGAATAGATACGGCAGATAATAACAGCTCAGGCAAATACGCTTTGATTTGAATCAGCAAGTGCGGGGCCTCCCTGGCCGCATCACACCGGGATAAAGTATGCAGACCGCGCCAAAGGCCTTGGGCTAAAGCTGCTGCATCATCTTGCGCACACCCGCGACGTGGCGTCGGCTGACGATCAAGGCGTCGCCGTTAAGCCCTTTCAGGAATAACTGAAAGTGCCCAAGGGGCGTGCGCTGCAGGCGTTCTATTCGCTCGCGGGCCACCAGCGCGTTGCGGTGGATGCGCACAAAGCGGTCGCCGAATTCATCCTCAAGGGCTTTGAGCGGCTCATCGAGCAAGACTTCGCCGTCCTCGTGACGCAGGGTCACGTACTTGTGGTCGGCAATAAAGTAAACCACCTGGTTCAGTGGAATCAGCTCGATACCTTTGCGCGTCCGCGCGCTGATATGGCTGCGCGGCCCATTACCACTCTGGGCTGCCGGCTGGGTCAGCGCGGCGAGTTGCACGCGGTTAGGGCGCTCGGCTTTTTTCAGGGCCTTGAGCAGCGCTTCGGCGGTCACCGGCTTGGCGACAAAGCTGACACCACTGTCTTCGAGCGTCTGTGCAGAAAACTCTTCTTGAGCTGCACACAACACCACGGCAGGCGGCGATTCTCGCTCGCTGAGGCGGGCGGCCACTTGCAGGCCATCAAGGCCCGGCAGGCGAATATCGAGCAAGACCACATCCGGCTTGAGGCTGTCGATCAGCGTCAACGCCTCCTCGCCGTTGGTGGCACTCGGTTCAAGGACTGTATAACCCTCGAGTTCACTGACCAGACGGCTCAGTCGCTCGCGGGCTTGGGGTTCGTCATCAACGATCAGGACATTCATATTGCGCTGGATTCCTGCGTGAGTCTCGCACAAGGATAGCGTAGACAGGTGCGGTGACTTGCGTCACAGCGATCCACGCTAAGACTAGTGCGAGCGGCAAAAAGTGCCCCGGCAGCGGCACCCATATTTACCCGGACCTGTTCAATTGCGCCCAAGACCTGCTGCCTTCGGGCATCGTCGTAGGGTTTGCTGATACACAATCCGAATACCCCCGTTTTTAAATGGCTAGTCAGGGATATGACCGCATCACCCGACTTTGGTGCATTCACGCTCTATCAGTGCAACTGTAGACGCTCGCTGAGACGATATTGCTCAATCGTCAAATATCGTTTCAATTAACGCCTCCCTCCAGTCTCTTCCCGGATGCGTTCGGCGGCAAGGCACTTAGCCATCCTTCGCACAAATAAAAATGCCGACCACCCGCAGCATCGCCTGCGCAGGCAACCCTGTTATTATCGGCGGCACACCTCCACGCCTCTTTTAAGCAGATCACGAGCGAATCCATGAGCACCGACAAGACCAACCAGTCCTGGGGCGGCCGCTTCAGTGAACCCGTCGACGCCTTCGTCGCGCGCTTCACCGCCTCCGTCACCTTCGACCAGCACCTGTACCGCCACGACATCATGGGCTCGATCGCCCACGCCACGATGCTGGCCAAGGTCGGCGTGCTGACCGACGCCGAGCGCGACAGCATCATCGATGGCCTGACCACCATTCGCGGTGAGATCGAGGCCGGCACGTTCGACTGGCGCGTCGACCTGGAAGACGTGCACATGAACATCGAGGCCCGCCTCACCGATCGCATCGGTGTGACCGGCAAGAAACTGCACACCGGTCGCAGCCGTAACGACCAGGTAGCGACCGATATCCGCCTGTGGCTGCGCGATGAAATCGACCTGATCCTGGCCGAAATCACCCGCCTGCAACAAGGTCTGCTGGAACAGGCCGAGCGTGAATCCGGCACGATCATGCCCGGTTTCACCCACCTGCAAACTGCGCAGCCTGTGACCTTCGGCCATCACCTGCTGGCCTGGTTCGAAATGCTCAGCCGCGACTACGAGCGCCTGGTGGATTGCCGCAAGCGCGCCAACCGCATGCCGTTGGGCAGTGCCGCATTGGCCGGCACCACGTACCCGATCGACCGCGAGTACACCGCGCAGTTGCTGGGTTTTGACGCTGTGGGCGGCAACTCCCTGGACGGCGTGTCCGACCGTGACTTCGCCATCGAGTTCTGCGCCGCCGCCAGCATTGCGATGATGCACTTGTCGCGGTTCTCCGAAGAACTGGTGCTGTGGACCAGCGCGCAATTCCAGTTTATCGAGCTGCCGGACCGCTTCTGCACCGGTAGCTCGATCATGCCGCAAAAGAAAAACCCCGACGTGCCCGAACTGGTACGTGGCAAGAGCGGCCGCGTATTCGGCGCGCTGATGGGCCTGCTGACCTTGATGAAAGGCCAACCGCTGGCCTACAACAAGGACAACCAGGAAGACAAAGAGCCGCTGTTCGACGCCGCCGACACCCTGCGTGATTCGCTGCGTGCGTTTGCCGACATGATCCCGGCGATCAAGCCCAAGCACGCGATCATGCGTGAAGCGGCCTTGCGCGGGTTCTCTACCGCGACCGACCTGGCGGACTACCTTGTACGCTGCGGCCTGCCGTTCCGTGACTGCCACGAAATCGTCGGCCACGCCGTGAAATACGGCGTGGACACCGGCAAGGACCTGGCGGAAATGAGCCTGGAAGAACTGCGCCAGTTCAGCGACCAGATCGAGCAGGACGTGTTTGCCGTGCTGACCCTGGAAGGTTCGGTGAATGCGCGCAATCACATCGGCGGCACTGCGCCGGCGCAGGTCAAGGCAGCCGTCGTGCGCGGCCGGGAACTGCTCGCCAGTCGCTAAAAGCTAAAAGCATCGCAGGCAAGCCAGCTCCCACATTGACCGAGTTCCACCTTTGGAATGCAGTCGAATGTGGGAGCGGGCTTACCCGCGATAGCGTCCTGAAAGGCGCCGAGAATTTACTTCTTGGCAGCAATCATCGCCATAAACGCCGGCATCGCCGCCTCCCTGTCCGCCGCCACTTTCTGGGCGTTGGGCATGCCATGCAAGCGCTCCAGCAACGCTTTAGCCTTCGGCAACTCAGCCAGCAAATCCACGCCAAACAGCTTCTCGCCCACACCACAGGCGAGGTTCACGCTGTACATAAAGTACAGATCGGCAATCGTAAAATTTTCCCCCGCCACATACGGCGCAAACTTGCCGTGCCTGCTTAAAGAGCTGACCCCTAACAGCAATTCGGCCTTGGATTTTTCCTTGACCGCCTCCGGCACCGGCATCCCGAAGAACGCCTCGGCGAAACACGCACGGGCAGGCAATTCGATGTACAGCTCGATTTCCCGGCACAGTGCCAGCACCTGAGCCCGCTGAAAAGGCTCGGCCGACAGCAGCGACGGGCCTTCCTGGGTGTGTTCGATGTACTCGAGGATCACGCTGGTTTCGTTGATAAACCCCTGCTTGACGCCCAGCACCGGCACTTTGCCGCGCGGGCTGACGGCCAGGGCTTCTGGCGTCTGGCCCGGGTAAAACGGCACCTCTTCAAACGGCAGGCCTTTCTCCAGCAGTGCCAGTTTGACCATGTTGTAGTAGTTGCTGACCGAAAATCCGTAAAGCTTGAGCATTGCGATGCCTCCAGGCCGGGTATGGGGTTGGCTGCAGAAGTTATAGTGCGTGCAGCCCCACCTGACCAGCAGCATCACCTGCCTGAATGGGGGTAAACTGACACCCTTTCCTTGAGGAGCCTGCCATGAGCGAGCCGACCGATATCGACAGCGACGAAGAAGAGTTCACCGAAAGTACGCTGACCCAGGTCATCGAAAACCAGATCGAAAGCGACAATCCACCTGCCGCCAAAGCCACCTTGAATAAGCTGACGCTGGTGGGTTACGAGCGCGAAGAGATTCTGCATCTCATGGCTCACGTGCTGGCCGTGGAAATCGACAAGATGCTGGACGAAGACCGCGCATTCAATAC
The DNA here is from genome assembly GCF_009707325.1 of Pseudomonas sp. IB20. Taxonomy (NCBI): domain Bacteria; kingdom Pseudomonadati; phylum Pseudomonadota; class Gammaproteobacteria; order Pseudomonadales; family Pseudomonadaceae; genus Pseudomonas; species Pseudomonas gelidaquae. The sequence goes on from NZ_CP046103.1 coordinate 5,098,144, forward strand.
CGAATGGTACGAAACCGCGCTGCGGGCGCTGCCGCAATTGCCTCCGGAAAACGACTGAATCGAGCACCTTTGTGGCCGGGACGCCTGCTTCCTCGCCACAAACCTGCGCCATATCAAGACCCACGACTTTCTCACTGGACAGCCCGGCAAAGTGCGTTCACCTTATGCCCTGCTAGCCTCTAATAAATTTTAGAACGTCTGGAGTCCTTATGTCGTATACCCCTGAATTGGTTGCCGAACTGGAAATCCTTGTACTCTTCCCCTTGGACAGCACCAAGGAAGGTCTGAAAGTCCACCAGACCGCCGCTCCCACTGCCATCGCCGCGGCCAAGCGCCTCCATGCGAAAGGACTTATCGACCAGCCAGACGGGGGCTACCTGACCAGCCTTGGCCGGGACGCTGCAGAGCAGGCACAAACCCTGTTGACCATCCTGACCACCGCCAACACCAAAGAAGCTGCCTGACCTCTGATACCGCCCATGGAGTCCGCCCTCTGCGGATTCCGAGGGCGTTGCTGTGGACGACACAAAATTCTGACGCCGAAAACCATTTCCCTCTAAACCTCCTACGCTTGTGTCTGTAAACTCCCACATGGCCGCCCACGTCGGGCCCTGCGAGCCACCGAGTTCGACATGACCCGCACCCATGAAATCCGCCCCGACCTGGACGAAGGCATCGACCGCAAGGTGCTGACCCAGCTGCGTGCGCGGTTCATGGGCCTCAATGAAGGCCGCATGGCCCGGGCAGTCGAGGGCCTGACGCCGCGCCAGCAAAGCGTGCTGACCCTGTTGCCGCTGTTTTTCCACGTCAATCACCCGCTATTGCCGGGGTATGTCTCAGGCAGCACGCCGGCTGGGCTGTCGAATTTCGAACCCGACGCCCAAGCCCTGGCCGAAGCCCAACGCCTGACCCGCTCGTTTTCCTACAAGCAACGCCATGGCAACCCGCCCCGGCCGATCCACGGCTTGTTCCTAATGGGCAGCCTCGGCACCCTGGCCCAGGCCGATCAGAGCGATATGGACGTGTGGGTGTGCCACGCGCCTGACCTTGGCGAAGCGGAACTCGCCGAACTGCGCAAAAAATGCCAGCTGCTCGAAGCCTGGGCACTGACCATGGGGGCCGAGGCGCACTTTTTCCTGATCGAGCCGACGCGTTTTGTACTGGGTGAACGCGACACGCAACTGAGCTCCGACGACTGCGGCACCACCCAGCATTACCTGCTGCTGGATGAGTTCTACCGCACCGCCATCTGGCTGGCTGGGCGCACGCCGATCTGGTGGCTGGTGCCGGTGTACGAAGAAACCCGTTACGCCGAGTTCACCCACACGCTGATCTCCAAGCGTTTTATCCGCGCCGATGAAACCCTCGACCTCGGCCACCTGGCCAACATCCCACCGGGCGAGTTCATTGGTGCCGGGCTATGGCAGCTGTTCAAGGGCATCGAGTCGCCCTACAAATCGGTGCTCAAGCTGCTGCTGACTGAGGTTTACGCCAGCGAACACCCGAACGTGCACTGTTTGAGCCTGCGCTTTAAACGTGCCGTGTTCGCCAACCAGGTGGACCTGGACGAGTTGGACCCGTACATCGTGGTTTACCGCCGCATTGAGGAATACCTCAAGGCGCGCAACGAGCCTGAACGCCTGGAACTGGTACGGCGTGCGCTGTACCTGAAGGTCAACCGCAAGCTCAGCGCCGGCCAACGCGCCAGCGGCTGGCAACGCTTGTTGCTGGAGCGCCTGGCCCACGAATGGGGCTGGGACCAGCGCCAACTGGCCCTGCTGGACAGCCGCAGCCAGTGGAAAGTGCGCCAGGTCGCCTCCGAGCGCCGCGCGCTGGTCAATGAGCTCAATTACAGCTATCGCTTTCTCACCCAGTTCGCCCGCACCGAGCAGACCGTCAGCCTGATCAACAAGCGCGACCTCAATGTGCTGGGCCGGCGCTTGTACGCGGCGTTCGAACGCAAGGCCGGCAAGGTCGAGTTCATCAACCCCGGCATCGCGCCTGATTTGGCCGAAGACACCCTCACGCTGGTGCAATCACCCAATCGCAAGGAGCCGGGCCAGCACCATTGGGGCCTGTACAACGGCAACCTCACGGCGCTGGAATGGGAGCACTTCGCGCCGATCAAGCGCAGTCGCGACCTGTTGGAAATGCTCACCTGGTGCCACCGCAATGGCGTGATTGACAGCAGCACGCGCCTGGCGCTGCACCCGGGCGTCAGCGACATGACCGAATTCGAGCTGTTCAACCTGCTGGGCAGCCTGCAACAGACCATCGCCCTGCCCTTGACCAGCGTCGATGAGGAGCGTCTGTTGCGCTCGGCAGTGCCGGAAGAAGTGCTGTTGCTGGTCAACGTCGGCATCGACCCGCTCAAGCATCACCGCGACCTGAATATCCTGATGACCACCGAGCGCACCGACTCCCTGAGCTATGCCGGTGTGCGCGACAACCTGGTGCTGACCCTGGATCAGGTCACGCGCAACAGTTGGAACGAGGTGATGGTGAGCCGCTACGACGGCCCTCACGCGCTGCTCGACTGCCTGCGTGACTACCTCAACCAATTGCCGTCGGACCATTTGCCCCGCCTGCGAGTGCGCTGTTTCTGTCACAACCGTGCGCAGTTCATTGCCCAGCGCGTGGAAGAAATCTTCGATACCGCACAGAACCTGCTGCTCGGCCAGTCCAACCACCGCTACCTGTTGCAGGTACAGCAGCACTATCACGTGATGGAGCTGACGCCGGGCCAGGCCACCCATGTGTCACTGCCAACCCAGGACGCGCTGATCGCTTACCTCAGCGAAGAATTGGCCAGCTACAGCCCGCTGCACCTGGACGCCATGGCCTTGGAAGACCATGACCTGGCGTTGCTGCTACCGATGGGTTTGGCCGATTGCGTGCAAGTGTTCTACCGGGTCAATGAAGGCTTCGCCGAGCTATATGTACTCGATGAATTCAACGCGCTCTGGCGGCAACGCTTGCCGTTTCATGATGAGCAGAGCCTGTTGGCGCCGTTGCAGCGCTTCTTGCAGTCGATCATCTATCGCCGCGAAGCACTCTCGCCGCTGGACACACAGCAGCCGTTGGCCGAGGTGCAAACCTTGTATTACCAACTGTTGCCATCAGGCAGTAATCGCGCACGCGGCATCGAACCTCGCCCGTCACCGCAGAACCCGGCGAATAAGCCGTTTTATGACGTGCAGGCAATTATCGGCAAGGCGGCGCCCGGCCAAGTAGGCATCACCCTGTACTGCAATCAGCGGGAATTTTGCGAACTGGAGTTTGGCGACCAGCTGTTTGCAGTGGTCGCCCAGGAAATCGTCGGGCAGCGCCGGGAACCCGAGCGCTACCGCTGCTACATCACCGACCTGGACTTGTCCGGACTACTCGGTGATGTGCAAAGCCCGAGCAACTTGTACCTGCGCTACAAGGCCGAGTTGGAGCTGTCACTCAACAAAGCACTGAAACAAGTTTAAAGCGGCTCTTGTTACAGAGAGAATGCGCCGCCGTCTTTGGGCTGGCCTTCAACGCTGAGCAATTCAAGCTTGAGGGTCTTGCCACCCGGCGCCGGCCAATCGATGTGCTGGCCTACTTGCAGGCCGAGCAACGCACTGCCCACTGGGGCCAGGATCGAGATCTTGCCTTCGTCGGCATTCGCGTCCTTGGGGTAAACCAGGGTCAGGTGGTAGTCCTTGCCGCTGCCTTGCTCACGGCAATGCACGCTGGAGTTCATGGTCACGACGCTTGCAGGCACTTCATCGTGGCCAACCAGTTCTTCGGCACGATCGAGTTCGCGTTGCAGGGCTTCGACGCCCGGCGAGCCCTCGCCTACGCGGTCGATCAGTTGCTCCAGACGCTGCACGTCAAGACGGGTAAGAATGATGGAAGGTGCGGTCATGATTCAGGCAGACTCCTTTTTTCTGCACACAAAAGCAAAACCCCGCCAGAAAAAGGCGGGGTTCTCACGGACCTCGATGAGTTGAGGTGTACCCGGACACTACCACAGCGACACAAATAAACAAGACGGTCTCAGACGTGGCTCCGGCGCTGCTCGGCCTCGGCGCAGATCACCCGGCGCCGGGCATCGTCGGCGGAGCGCCATTCGCGGATGTCTTCCACATGACGGAAGCAGCCGAGGCAGACTTTTTGCTCGTCCAGTCGACACAAACTGATACAAGGTGACGGCACCGCCGGGCTGACATTGCTGAACAGCGGCTTCGGCGGGCGAACGGATGCAGGCTGGGTCACGATCAGATCTCGTCGAAGTCCAGGTCAGCGCCGGACTGTTCCTTCGTGAGGCGAGCGAGCATTTCGCTCAGCAGCTCCTCGGTGGTGTCGTGCGCCCAACGATTTTCCTCCTCGTCATAGTCGAAGTGAAAACCACCGGTACGTGCCGCCAACCACAGCTGACGCAGCGGCTCCTGGCGGCTGAAAATCAGTTGGGTACCGTTTTCAAACTTGACGGTCAGCACGCCGGCCGAGTTTTCCAGGTCCACGTCCAGGCCGCTGTCGTCGAAAATATCTTCCAGCGCCTGTTGTGTCGCATCCACCAGGTCGTGAAAACGGGCTTCGGTCAAACTCATTGTGGCAACCTCAAAAGTGTCTGGTTTTGCTCAAGCGCCGCACGATACGGGCGAGCCCCGCCGATTGCAAAGGATACCGATTTCATCACGAATGGCGGAATGAAATATCCCCATCAAGGGTAGGACGCTTCCTGACCGTCTCGGCAAACCCCCGTCGGACGGGTATTGCGGCGCATAGGCAAGCTGGCGGGTGGTCGGTATACTCGGGCGCAATTAATGCATATTCAAGGATTTCGCCATGAAGCGCCTGATCTCGTCCCTTGCTGCGCTCGTCGCGGTCGCTTGCCTCGTTAGTGCCTGTGGTCAAAAAGGCCCGCTGTACCTGCCCGATGACAGCAAAGACCCGAATGAACAGGCGCAATCGTCGCAAAAGCCGGCAAAAGCGCACAAGCACGACACCTATTAAGGGAAACTCATGGACGCTTTTAACTACCGGGACGGCGAGCTGTTCGCGGAAGGCGTGGCGCTGTCCGCGATTGCCCAGCGCTTTGGCACCCCGACTTATGTGTACTCGCGTGCGCACATCGAAGCCCAATACCGCTCCTTCACCGACCCGCTCAAGGGCGTTCCACACCTGGTGTGCTACGCGGTCAAGGCCAACTCCAACCTGGGTGTACTGAATGTCCTGGCGCGCCTTGGCGCCGGTTTCGACATCGTCTCCCGTGGCGAGCTGGAGCGTGTATTGGCTGCTGGCGGCACGCCTGACAAGATCGTCTTCTCCGGCGTCGGCAAGAGCCGCGAAGACATGCGCCGCGCCCTCGAAGTCGGCGTGCACTGCTTCAATGTCGAATCCACCGACGAGTTGGAGCGCCTGCAGGTGGTCGCTGCCGAAATGGGCGTTCGCGCGCCGATCTCCTTGCGCGTCAACCCCGACGTTGACGCCGGCACCCACCCGTACATTTCCACCGGTCTCAAAGAGAACAAGTTCGGCATCGCCATTGCCGACGCCGAGGATGTGTACATCCGCGCCGCCCAACTGCCGAACCTTGAAGTGCTGGGTGTCGACTGCCATATCGGCTCGCAACTGACCACCCTGCCACCGTTCCTGGATGCGCTCGACCGCCTGCTGGCGCTGACCGACCGCCTGGGCGAGTGCGGCATCTACCTGCAACACATCGACCTCGGTGGTGGTGTGGGCGTGCGTTATCGCGATGAAGAACCACCGCAGATCGCTGACTACATCCAGGCCGTGCGCGAGCGCACCGAAGGCCGCGGCCTGACCCTGATGTTCGAGCCGGGCCGTTATATCGTCGCCAACGCGAGCGTGCTGCTGACCCAGGTCGAGTACCTTAAGCACACCGAGTACAAGGATTTCGCCATCGTCGACGCGGCGATGAACGACCTGATCCGCCCGGCGCTGTACCAGGCCTGGATGGATGTGACTGCCGTCAAGCCACGTACTGGCGAAGGCCGTAACTACGACATCGTCGGCCCTATCTGCGAAACCGGCGACTTCCTGGCCAAGGAGCGTCAGCTGGCCCTGGAAGAAGGCGACTTGCTGGCCGTGCACTCGGCCGGAGCCTACGGGTTTGTCATGAGTTCCAACTACAACACCCGCGGCCGTGCCGCCGAGGTGCTGGTGGACGGTGATCAAGCGTTTGAAGTGCGTCGCCGCGAGACGGTAGCCGAGTTGTATGCTGGCGAAAGCCTGCTGCCGGAGTAAGCCATGCTGCTGCGTTTTACCAAGATGCACGGGCTGGGCAACGACTTCATGGTCCTCGACCTGGTCAGCCAACACGCGCACATCCTGCCCAAACACGCGAAACAGTGGGGCGACCGTCACACCGGCATTGGCTTCGACCAGTTGCTGATCGTCGAGGCGCCGAGCAACCCGGACGTGGATTTCCGTTACCGGATCTTCAACTCCGACGGCTCCGAAGTGGAACAGTGCGGCAACGGTGCGCGCTGCTTCGCACGCTTTGTGCTGGACAAGCGCCTGACCGCCAAGCGCCAGATTCGGGTCGAGACCAAGAGCGGCATCATCGAGCTGGATATTCGCAGCGACGGCCAGATCAGCGTCAACATGGGCGCGCCACGCCTGGTGCCGGCGGACATTCCGTTCCAGGCCACCGAGCAGGCCACCCACTACGCGCTGGACGTTGAGGGCAAGACGGTGGACATCGCCGCCGTGTCGATGGGCAACCCCCACGCCGTGCTGCGCGTCGACGACATCAATAACGCCCCGGTGCATGAGCTTGGGCCGAAAATCGAACATCACCCGCGCTTTCCGGCACGGGTGAATGTGGGGTTCCTGCAGGTGATCGACCGTTCCCGCGCGCAATTGCGTGTGTGGGAGCGCGGCGCCGGCGAAACCCAGGCTTGCGGCACCGGCGCTTGCGCTGCGGCCGTGGCCGCGATCAGCCAGGGGTGGATGGATTCGCCGCTGCTGATCGACCTGCCCGGCGGACGTTTGTCCATCGAATGGGCAGGCCCTGGCCACCCGGTGATGATGACCGGGCCGGCCTCGCGCGTATACGAAGGACAGGTCCGTCTATGAGTGAGCAAATCTAATGACCGATAAGCCTCAAGTACCCGCCGAAGCGTCCCCGAGCGAAAGTCTGGAGGCCGCTGCTGTCGCGGCGTACCTTGAGGCTAACCCGGACTTCTTCACCCAGCACGAAGAACTGTTGCCCGCGCTGCGCATCCCTCACCAGCGCGGCGATACCGTGTCCCTGGTGGAGCGGCAGATGAAAATTCTGCGTGAGCGCAATATCGAAATGCGCCACAAGCTCTCGCACCTTATGGATGTGGCCCGCGATAACGACCGTCTTTTCGACAAGACCCGTCGCCTGATTCTTACCTTGATGGACGCCACCAGCCTGGAAGAAACGGTGATCGCCGTGGAAGACAGTCTGCGCCAGGACTTCCAGGTGCCGTTTGTGAGCCTGATCCTGTTCAGCGACAACGCGATGCCGGTGGGTCGCTGGGTCAGCGGCGGCGAAGCACAAACCGCCATCGGCGGCCTGCTCTCGGAAGGCAAGACCATCAGCGGCACCTTGCGCGAGCATGAGCTGGACTTCCTATTTGGCGCCGAACAGCGCAAGCAGATCGGCTCCACCGCCGTGGTCGCCCTCAGCCATCAAGGCCTGCACGGCGTATTGGCCATCGCCAGCCGTGACCCGCAGCACTACAAAAGCTCAGTGGGCACACTGTTCCTGACCTACATCGCCGAAGTGCTGGGCCGCGTATTGCCGCGCTTCACCACTGCCCTGCGCGCGGTGCGCTAGCCATGGAACGGCAACTGGACGCTTATTGCGCTCACCTGCGCAACGAGCGCCAGGTGTCGCCCCATACGCTGGAAGCCTATCGACGGGACTTGAACAAGGTCCTGGCGTACTGCGAAAAACAACAGATCGCCAGCTGGAAGGCCTTGGATATCCAAAGCCTGCGCAGCCTGGTCGCGCGGCTGCACCAGCAAGGCCAGTCCTCGCGCAGCTTGTCGCGGCTGCTGTCGGCGGTGCGCGGCCTGTATCACTACCTCAACCGCGAAGGCCTGTGCGACCACGACCCGGCCAACGGCTTGGCCCCGCCCAAGGGCGAACGGCGCCTGCCCAAGACCCTGGACACCGATCGCGCCCTGCAATTGCTCGACGGCGCCGTCGAGGATGACTTCCTCGCCCACCGCGACCAGGCCATCCTTGAGCTGTTCTATTCCTCGGGCCTGCGCCTGTCGGAGCTGACCGGCCTGAACCTCGACCAACTGGACCTGGCGGACGGCTTGGTGCAGGTACTCGGCAAGGGCAGCAAGACCCGCGTGCTGCCGGTCGGCCGCAAGGCTCGGGAAGCCTTGCAACTATGGTTGCCGCTGCGGGCATTGGCCAACCCGGTGGACGATGCCGTATTTATCAGCCAGCAAGGCCGACGCCTGGGGCCACGGGCCATTCAAGTACGGGTCAAGGCTGCGGGCGAGCGTGAGCTGGGGCAGAACCTGCACCCACACATGCTGCGTCACTCTTTTGCCAGCCACATGCTCGAATCATCCCAGGACCTGCGCGCGGTGCAAGAACTGCTCGGCCACTCCGACATCAAGACCACGCAGATCTACACCCACCTCGACTTCCAGCACCTGGCAACGGTGTACGACAGCGCCCATCCACGGGCCAAACGCATCAAGGGCGGCGACTCATGAGTATCAAGCTGATCACCTTCGACCTGGACGACACACTCTGGGACAACGTACCGGTCATCATCGGCGCCGAAGCGTCGATGCGCGAGTGGCTGGCGGTGCACGCCACCAAGGTCGGCGACTTGCCCTTGGAGCACTTCGCCAGCCTTCGCCAGCAGGTACTGGAGCGCCATCCTGAGCTCAAACACCGCATCAGCATCCTGCGCCATCGGGTACTGATGCATGCGTTTGAAGAGGCAGGCTATCCACAGCCTGAGGCCACGCAAATGGCAGACGTGTGCTACGAAGCGTTCATACATGCCCGACACCAACTCACGCCATTTCCCGAAGCCGAGCCGATGTTGCAGGCGCTGCGCCAGCATTTCCTACTGGGCGTGATCACCAATGGCAACGCTGACGTGCAGCGCGTGGGCCTGGCGGACTATTTCCACTTTGCCCTGCGCGCCGAAGATATCGGCATTGCCAAGCCGGATGCGCGGTTGTTTCAAGAGGCGCTGCAACGCGGCGGTGTGGACGCCAGTCAGGCGGTGCATATCGGGGATCACCCAGGCGATGACATCGCCGGGGCGCAGCAGGCAGGGCTTCGCGCGGTGTGGTTTAACCCGACGGGTAAGGCTTGGGAGGCGGATAAGCGCCCGGATGCGCAGATTCGTAACTTGGCGGAGTTACCAGCGCTGCTGAACAGCTGGACGTAACGCAAAACCTAATGTGGGCGCTGGCTTGCTTGCTCACACATATAACGGCGCTTCTGAGGATCGTCACGCACCGTCGAAGTGGGGGAACAAGTGGGGGAACAAATCGAGTTAAAAGCCTAAAGCCTAACGCTGCTAGGCCCGCATGCAAAAAAAGCCCGCAGCGACGGCGGGCTTTTTCTTACAAGCGAGAGCTGACCTCAGATAGGTCGGCTGCCGTACTTGTTATCCGGCTTCTTCGGTGGGTCTGCCACCACGTTGGCCTCGACTTCCTGCACTTTGCCGCCTTTAGCGAGGAATTCTTCCATCGCACGGGCCAGCGCATCGCGCTCTTTGTTCTTGGCTTCAACGCTCGGCAGCTCATCTACCGAAACAGCGGCCTTGGCTTTGCCTTTGGCTACTTTGACAGGCGCGTCATCGCCACCGTCATCGCCTTCGTCAGGACCGTCTTCAGCAGCTGCCGCGTCAAGACTATCGTCAGTCTCGTCGTCTACTTCAAGTTCGTCGTTTTCCAGATCATCGTCGCTCATGTTCTACCTCATGACTTGCGAAAAGCAGATTAGTTATAGCCCAGCTTCGCCCTCTGTCGAGGTTGCCGGAAAAAAATCACATCCACTGGATAACCAGTGGCTTATGCCCCATCACCGTGCAAGGTGGCGAGGACTTTACGAGCACCGCCATGATCACGGTGCTCGCCCAGATAAACACCTTGCCAGGTCCCTATCGCCAAGCGGCCGGCCTTGACCGGCAAACTCAGCTGGCAGCCCAGGAGACTGGCCTTGAAGTGCGCCGGCAGATCATCCGGACCTTCGTCGTTGTGTTCGAACCCTGCACGCCCTTGCGGCACCAGCGAGTTGAAAAAACGCTCGAAGTCACGGCGAACCGCCGGGTCGGCATTCTCGTTGACCGTCAACGAGGCCGAGGTGTGCTGCAGCCACAAATGCAACAGGCCCACACGGCACGCCTTCAATTCAGGCAAGCCGGCGAGCAACTCATCCGTTACCAAGTGAAAGCCCCGGGGCTTGGCCCGTAGGGTAATCAGGGTCTGTTGCCACATACAGTTCTCCGCCCATCGGCGCGCATTCTAGCGCGCTCAGGGAAAAAACAAAGTGCCGAATACGCCTACATGCATGTAAGACTTTTGCACGATGAAAAGTACCGCGTGCGCCCCATCACAAACGCGGAGCAAAAACCGGTACAGCTTCCTATCACTGACAAACGCCAGGCAAAAAAATGCCCGGCAAGCCGGGCACCTTTTTTTCGCGTACTTACAAGTTGTAACCGCGCTCGTTGTGTTGCGCCAGGTCGAGGCCCACGGCCTCTTCTTCCTCGGTAACCCGCAGGCCCATGACCGCATCCAGCACCTTGAGGATGATGAAGGTCACGATAGCCGTGTAGATCACGGTGAAGCCCACGCCTTTGCACTGGATCCAGACTTGCGCCGCGATGTCAGTGGTCGCCGCGTTGAAGCCGCCCATGGAAGGCGCAGCGAACACGCCGGTCAGGATCGCGCCGAGGATACCGCCGATACCATGCACGCCGAAGGCGTCCAGCGAGTCGTCGTAGCCCAGTTTGCGTTTCAGGGTAGTGGCGCAGAAGAAGCACACCACGCCCGCCGCCAAACCGATCACCAGGGCGCCCATTGGGCCCACGGTGCCGGCAGCCGGGGTGATGGCAACCAGACCCGCCACCACACCCGAGGCGATGCCCAGTGCGCTTGGCTTACCGTGGGTGACCCACTCGGCGAACATCCAACCCAGCGCCGCAGCAGCGGTAGCGATCTGGGTGACCAGCATGGCCATACCGGCAGTGCCGTTGGCCGCAGCAGCGGAACCGGCGTTGAAGCCGAACCAGCCGACCCACAGCATGGCCGCACCCACCAGGGTGTAACCCAGGTTGTGAGGCGCCATTGGGGTGGTCGGGAAGCCTTTGCGCTTACCAAGCACCAGGCACGCCACCAGGCCAGCCACACCGGCGTTAATGTGCACCACGGTGCCGCCTGCGAAGTCCAGCACGCCCCAGTCGCCCAACAACGAACCCGGACCGCCCCACACCATGTGGGCAATCGGTGCGTAGACCAGGGTGAACCAGACGCCCATGAAGATCAGCATCGCGGAGAACTTCATACGCTCGGCGAAAGCACCGACGATCAGCGCAGGAGTAATGATGGCGAACGTCATCTGGAAGGTGACGAACACCGCCTCAGGGAACAGCGCCGCAGGGCCGGTGATGCTCGCCGGGGTCACACCCGACAGGAACAGTTTGGACAGGCCGCCCACGAACGAGTTGAGGTTGACGACGCCTGCTTCCATACCGGTGGTGTCGAACGCCATGCTGTAGCCGTAAACGAACCACAAGATGGTGATCAGGCCGGTGATGGCGAAGCACTGCATCATCACGGAAAGAATGTTTTTGGAGCGAACCATGCCGCCGTAGAACAGCGCCAGGCCCGGAATGGTCATGAACAGCACCAGCGCGGTGGATGTGAGCATCCACGCCGTGTCGCCGGAATTGAGGACTGGAGCAGGGGCTGGGTCCGCCGCCAATGCCAAGGCCGGCATTACGAGGGACAACAGGGCTCCTAGCCCTGCGAATTTACGCAGAGTCATATTGTTTTCTCCTGGGGCGTTGGGGGTTTGGCGGCTTAGATTGCGTCGGTATCGGTTTCGCCGGTACGGATGCGAATAGCCTGTTCCAGATTGACCACGAAGATCTTGCCGTCACCGATCTTGCCGGTGTTGGCCGCCTTGGTTATCGCCTCGATAACCCGGTCAAGATCCTTGTCGTCAATGGCGACATCAATCTTCACCTTTGGCAGGAAATCGACCACGTATTCCGCGCCGCGATACAGCTCGGTGTGACCCTTCTGCCGCCCGAAGCCTTTGACCTCAGTAACGGTAATGCCCTGCACGCCGATCTCGGACAGTGACTCGCGTACATCGTCCAACTTGAACGGCTTGATGATGGCAGTGACTAGCTTCATGAAAACTCTCTCCCGAATTGGTGGACTTGCCCCAGGAAAACAAACCCGTCTCAAGTCTAAGCGCAGTGCCTGGCTTTGTAACGCGTCGTCGCCTCGGCAGTTGCCGTTACGACGCCAGCGAACCACTGGTGACGAAACCTGTACCCCTGATCCGTCGGCGCACTGCATTCGTCACAGCGACTGCATCAGTGCATGGGTCATGATCGTCTAAGCAGAAACCTTGCCAGCTCCGTAAAAACCACTGAAATCAGTCCTTTGCCCACTTATGCCCACCTGCGGGGCGTATTCGCGGCTGCAATGCGCACAAAAACAGTGCATCGCCGCCCGAGCCTCTGCGCGAAAAGCGTGCGCCCGCGGCCGTGAAAGGACTATAGACGCTGCGTGATACACTGCCCGCCAACAGTTTTCCGGAATATTTCCCATGCTCGCGCCCAAAGACCTCCTCGACGCCCTGAGCGGCCACGCCTCTCGCCTGTTCAGCGGCGACACCCCGCTGCCCCGCAACGAAATCGAAAGCCAGTTCAAGGCGCTGCTGCAAAGCGGCTTCAGCAAACTCGACCTGGTAAGCCGGGAAGAGTTTGACAGCCAAATGGTGGTGCTGGCCCGCACGCGTGCGCGGTTGGAGAGCCTGGAGGCTAAAGTGGCGGAGTTGGAAGCCAAGTTGACGCCGCCGTCTGCTGAATAAACGCGGTCAGTGTGGGAGCTGGCTTGCCTGCGAAAGTATCGCCTCAGTCTGCCTGATACACCGAGGCGTCTGCATCGCAGGCAAGCCAGCCCCCACGTAAAGCTCTGCGAACGACTCCGGATACGTTCTGTAAAACCTCCCCCACTTCGCTCTTCCCCGCCTCGTCTACCCTTGAAAAACCCGCAGGAAGCGGCCTCTCTTTCAAGGAACGAGCATGTCCCTCGCCATCGTCCACAGCCGCGCCCAAATTGGCGTCGAAGCCCCTGCCGTCACCGTCGAAGTGCATATGGCCAATGGTCTGCCGTCCCTGACATTGGTGGGCCTGCCGGAAACCGCCGTCAAGGAAAGCAAAGACCGCGTGCGCAGCGCCATTCTCAACTCGGCGCTGCAATATCCAGCCCGGCGCATCACCCTCAACCTCGCGCCCGCCGACCTGCCCAAGGACGGCGGGCGGTTTGATTTGGCGATTGCCCTCGGGATTCTGGCAGCCAGTGTGCAGGTGCCGGCATTGATGCTCGATGACGTGGAATGCCTGGGCGAGCTGGCACTGTCGGGCGAAGTGCGAGCAGTGAAAGGCGTGTTACCGGCAGCGCTGGCGGCGCGCAAGGCCGGACGCACCGTGATAGTGCCTCGGGCGAATGCCGAGGAGGCGTGCTTGGCGTCGGGGTTAAAGGTGATTGCGGTGGATCACTTGCTACAGGTGGTGGCGCACTTGAATGGGCATGTGCCGATTGAGCCTTACAAGTCCGATGGCCTGCTGTACTTGAATAAACCCTATCCAGACCTTAGCGAAGTACAAGGGCAGTTGGCGGCTAAGCGCGCGCTGCTGATTGCGGCAGCAGGCGCGCATAACCTGCTGTTTAGCGGGCCACCTGGCACCGGCAAAACCTTGCTCGCCAGCCGCTTGCCCGGTTTGCTGCCGCCGTTGAGTGAACAGGAAGCCTTGGAAGTGGCGGCGATTCAGTCGGTGGTCAGCCTCGCGCCGCTGAGCCATTGGCCGCACCGCCCGTTTCGCCAGCCGCACCATTCGGCGTCGGGGCCGGCACTGGTGGGCGGCGGGTCAAAACCGCAACCGGGGGAAATCACCCTCGCCCATCATGGTGTGTTGTTTCTGGATGAGTTGCCGGAGTTCGATCGCAAGGTCCTGGAAGTGCTGCGCGAACCGCTTGAGTCGGGGCATATCGTGATTTCCCGCGCGCGTGACCGGGTGAGTTTCCCGGCACGCTTTCAACTGGTGGCCGCCATGAACCCCTGCCCTTGCGGCTATTTGGGCGAACCCAGTGGACGCTGTCGGTGTACGCCGGAGCAGATCCAGCGCTATCGCAATAAACTCTCAGGGCCGTTGCTGGACCGGATCGACTTGCACCTGACCGTCGCCCGGGAAACCACGGCACTTAACCCGGCCCAACAGCCTGGCGATAACACGGCGAAGGCCTCGGCTGAGGTTGCCGAAGCCCGCGAGCGCCAACTAAAGCGCCAGGGCTGCGCCAATGCCTTCCTTGATCTGCCCGGGCTACGCAAACATTGCCAACTGGCGAAAGCCGATGAAAGCTGGCTGGAAAGCGCCTGCGAGCGGCTGACGTTGTCGTTGCGAGCGGCTCACCGTTTGCTCAAGGTGGCGCGCACGCTGGCCGACCTTGAGCGGGTTGAGCACATCACTCGGCATCATTTGGCCGAGGCATTGCAGTACCGGCCTGAGGGTGGAGTAGGCGCGCAAATCCAGCAACAGCCTCGCCACTTCCATCACCTCATCCAACACCGACTCCGCCGACTCGGTGGAGGGATTCAGCATCAGGTCATCGGCATAACCCATCGCCATCGCGAAGATCTGCCGGGCAGCGCGCTGGGGCGAATCACACCGGAACACGCCAGCGGCGACGCCCTGTTCGATCACCTCGGCGAGCATGCCTTGCCATTGGGCGTTGATCACCAAATACGCCTGGGCCATTTGCGGGTCGTGCATCGCCTCGTCCCAGGCGTCCAGCCACAGTGCCCAGCCGGCATCGGCGGTACACGGCAGGCAGTCGCGCAAGAAACCCACCAGCGCCTCAAGCGGCGGCAAGCCCACCAGCGGCGCGCGCACTTCATCCAGTTGCTCATTGGCAAAACGCACAAAGGCTTCGCGGCGCAGTTCATTCCAGTCGCTGAAGTAGTGGTAGACGTGGCTGCGCGACAGGCCGGCATGTTCGGCCAAGTCGCGGGTGGACACATCGGCAAACCCCTTGCTGCGAAACAGTTCCAGGGCAGCGGCGATGATCTGGTCTTTACGGTCGATACGCGACATGGGCAATTCCTTCAGGCGCCGGTAGATAAACGGCGCTTGCTTTTTGAGCGATCGCTCAAGGATACTTGAGCAGTCGCTCAATAATAGCGTCTATCACTCCTTTGGTGCACCCCATGTCATCCGCCACCCCGAAAATTCTGATCGAAGAAAGCAAGAAAATCGGCCAACAGTCCGCCAGCCAGACGTTGAAAGCCATCGCTCGGGCTTATCCCGGCAAGCTGTTCTGCACCTTGTCGCTGGTTGCGCTGGAGAATGCGCTGCTGCTGGCGTACCCGCTGTTTGCCGGGTTCGCGGTGGATTCAATTATCCGTGGCGATGCCGGCAGCGCGTTGTTCTACGCCGCCGTAGTCTTGGCGTTCTGGGTCGTCGGGGCGGCGCGTCGGGCGTTGGACACGCGCACGTTCACGCGGATCTATGCCGACCTCGCGGTGCCGGTGATCCTCAATCAGCGCCTGCAAAACCACAGCACCTCACGGGCTGCGGCGCGGGTGGTGCTGGCGCGGGACTTTGTCGACTTCTTCGAAAAACACGTGCCGATCATCGCCACGGCGTTGGTGTCGATCGTCGGCGCGGCGGTGATGTTGTTGGTGATCGAACCGTGGATCGGCCTGGCATGCCTGACCGCGTTGCTGTTGTGCACCACCTTGCTGCCACGCTTTGCACGGCGCAATCAGGAGCTGCATGAACGCTTGAACGACCGCCTGGAGAAGGAAATCGGCCTGGTGGAAAAGGTCGGCGCACAGACCTTGCAGCGCCATTATCAAGTACTGTCGCGCCTGCGCATCTGGCTGTCTGACCGCGAAGCCGCCGCGTTCCTGTTTATCGGTACGCTGGCAGCCTTGCTGTTTGTGGTGGCGATCAGTCAGTTGGCGTTGTCACCGGCGGTCAAGGCCGGCCACGTGTACGCCGTGATGACTTACCTGTGGACCTTCGTCAGCAGCCTGGACGAGGCGCCAGGTATGGTCGATCAACTGGCGCGCCTCAAGGATATCGGCAAGCGCGTGGACCCAGGCCTAGGCGAGTGTCGAACCGGTCTACTTCATGCCGCAAACCTGCCGCCAAGGTCTCCAGCTCCTTGGCGGTAATCGCCAGGTTCGACACCACTTCACGCTGCTCGCTGTTGGCCAGCGCAATGCTCTGCAAGTTGCTGCTCAGCAAGGTCGCGGTGCTGCTCTGCTCTTGGGTAGCGGTGGTGATCGCCGCAAATTGCTGACCCGCCGAGCGGCTTTGCTCGTCGATCCGCGCCAGGGCCGAAGCCACGTCGGCGTTGAGCGACAGGCCTTCCTGCATCAACACGTTGCCGTGTTCCATGGTGCTGATGGCGTTGCCGGTTTCCTGCTGGATGCTTTGGATCATCCCGGAAATTTCATCGGTGGCCTGGCGGGTGCGCGAGGCCAGGTTGCGCACTTCGTCGGCGACCACGGCAAAACCGCGGCCTTGTTCACCGGCGCGGGCGGCTTCGATAGCCGCGTTGAGCGCCAACAGGTTGGTCTGTTCGGCAATCGAGGTGATCACACCCACGATCCCGCCGATTTCCTGGGAGCGCTGGCCCAAGGTATTGATCACCGTGGCCGTGCTGTTCAGCGCGGTGGCGATATGTTCCAGCGACGACGAGGCCTCTTGCATCGAGGTCCGGCCGATGCGGGTTTGCTGCGCGTTTTCCTGGGCCAACCGCTCGGTGTTGCCCATGTTGTCGGCGATGTTCAGCGAGGTGGCGCTAAATTCTTCCACCGCGCCGGCCATGCTGGTGATCTCGCCGGACTGCTGCTCCATGCCTTCATAGGCGCCACCCGACAAACCGGACAACGCCTGGGCACGGCCGTTGACCTCTTCGGCGGCCTTGCGGATATGCGAGACCATGGTCGACAGCGCTTCACCCATCTGGTTGAAGCTGCGCGCCAATTGGCCGATTTCATCATGGCTGGACACATTGAGACGCGCGCTCAAATCACCCGCGCCGAGGGCTTCGGCTTGGCGTACCAAGTCACTCAGCGGCTGCAATTTGCTGCGCAGCAACCACACCGCCGCGCCTACCGCCAGCAACATCGCCAGCACGCTGCCGATCACCAGTCGAATACCCACCGCCCAGGTCACTGCGCGGATTTCGGACTTCGGCATGCTCGCCACCACCGCCCACGGGCCGCCGTCGAACGGTACCGAGACACTGTAGAAATCTTCGTTCTTGTCGCTCCAGAAGCTGCCTTTGCCTGGGTTCTTGGCCAGGTCGAGCATCACTGGGATCGCCTGGTCCAGCGCCTGCACGCCGGCCGGTGGCACCAGCCAGTGTTTCTGTTCGTCCAACAAGGCCAGGGAGCCGGTCTGGCCGATACGGAAGCGCTTGAGGTTATCGAACTGGGCCTTCTGCGCGTCGGTGTAGTCGAAACCGACAAACAGCACCGCAATCACCTTGCCGGCAGCATCGCGCACAGGGGTGTACTGGGTCATGTAGGAGCGGTCGAACAGCACAGCACGGCCGACATAACTCTGCCCGGCGAGCAGCCGTTGATAAGCCGGATGCTGGTGGTCCAGGGCCGTACCGATGGCGCGACTGCCGTCTTGTTTGGTCAGGGATGTACTGACGCGAATGAAGTCTTCGCCGCTGCGCACGAATACGGTGGCCACTCCGCCGGAGGTGTCCTTGAATTCATCGACCTCATCGAAATTGTTGTTCAACAGGTCGAGGCCCAAGAACAGGCTCGGTGTCTGTACGCCAGCCACCGTGACCTGCTGCTCCCCACGCACACTCAAACCGGCGCCGAAGCGCTTTTCAAACAGCCCGCTCAAACGCTGGGTACTTTCGCGCAAGGTGCTGTGGAAGGTATTGAGTTGGTCAGCAAGCAAGCGCGCCTCGCTGGCCAGGTGCTCCTCGCGCGTGTCGAGGTTGGCAGAGTCGAGGGAACGCAGGGCGAAAACCGTACTGCCGCTGATAACGACAGCCAGAATCACGGCGAGTGCGAGGCCTAACTGGGAGGCAATCCGAGCACGAGGTTGAGACATGACAGCTCCTGGCCGAGGCCAGGATCATCCTGATCTCTTAGCGCTGCTCGGCAAATTATCGGGTGGGAAACGTTGGCACGGTGCGTTCCAACACACCTTCTTCGGCGGGCGCGGGCAATACTTGAGCGATTCACAGGGGTATCGCGCAAACGATTGCACAAAGGTGTGTAGCGCCTCAGTCGAGGCGCTCGACCTGGGGTAATTCCATGGCCTTGACCTCACCCTGGAGAAACTCCGCCAACCGCCGTAAGCGCTCACCGCCGGGACGGGTTTTAGGCCACACCAAATAGTAATTTTCCCCACTCGCCACCGCTGTCGGCCACGGCAGGCTCAATCGCCCCTGGGCCACGTCTTCGGCCACCATCAGCAGGTCGCCCATAGAGACGCCGTACCCGCGCGCGGCAGCGATCATGCCCAATTCGAGGGTGTCGAACACTTGCCCGCCCTTGAGCGACACCTGGGACGACAGCCCCATGCGCTCGAGCCAATTGCGCCAGTCGCGGCGGTCGGGCGTTGGGTGCAGCAGCTCAGCGGACGCCAGGCGTGTGACATCCCAGGGCCCGTCTTCCAGCAGGTTCGGTGCGCCCACCGGGATCAGCAGCTCGGGGAACAGGTAGCTGGCCTCCCAGTCCGCCGGAAAATGCCCGTAGCTGAGCAATACCGCGCAATCGAACGGCTCCTGGTTGAAGTCCACTTCATCCACGCTCATCCACGCACTGGTCAGTTGCACCTCATTGCCCGGCTGCAACGCCCGGAAGCGGCTGAGGCGCGCCAGCAACCAGCGCATGGTCAGGGTCGATGGCGCTTTCATGCGCAGGATGTCGTCTTCGGCATTCAGGGTATGACAGGCCCGCTCCAAGGCGGCGAAGCCCTCACGCACACCGGGCAGCAGCAGGCGCGCCGCTTCGGTGAGCTGCAGGTTGCGGCCGCTACGCTGGAACAGGCGGCAGGCGAAATGCTCTTCGAGCGTGCGGATATGCCGGCTGACGGCACTTTGCGTGATCGACAGTTCCTGCGCCGCCCGGGTGAAGGAGTTGTGCCGTGAGGCTGCCTCGAATGCGCGCAGGGCATAAAGCGGGGGGAGACGACGTGGCATAAATGAACCTGCGACAGGGCAATACCGAACCCTACCATGAGTTTTAATCATGTAAACGATCGCTTTTATCCTTTTGTGTAATGCGTCAGGAGCGCCGAGAATCAACCCTTTCCCAACCCTTCGACTTTTTGAGCGTGATGATCATGCAGCCTCCGGTGCGTACTGAACTCTGGGCCATTCTGCGGCTGTCAGGGCCGTTGATTGCCTCACAGTTGGCGCACATGCTGATGGTGCTGACCGACACCCTGATGATGGCCCGCCTGAGCCCCGAAGCCTTGGCCGGTGGCGGCCTGGGCGCGGCGAGCTATTCGTTCGTGGCGATTTTCTGCATCGGCGTAATTGCCGCCGTCGGCACCCTCGTGGCCATCCGCCACGGCGCGGGCGACATCGAAGGCGCCACCCGCCTGACCCAGGCCGGGCTTTGGCTCGCCTGGCTGATGGCCTTGGTGGCCGGCTTGCTGCTGTGGAACCTCAAGCCGGTGCTGCTGATGTTTGGCCAAACCGAAACCAACGTGCACGCGGCGGGGCAATTCCTGACCATCCTGCCGTTCGCCCTGCCCGGCTACCTGAGCTTCATGGCGTTGCGCGGCTTTACCAGTGCCATCGGCAAGGCCACGCCGGTGATGGTGATCAGCCTGTGCGGCACGGTGCTCAACTACTTCCTCAACCATGCGCTGATCGAGGGCATGTTCGGCCTGCCGAAACTCGGTTTGATGGGCATCGGCCTGGTCACGGCCATTGTCGCCAACGGCATGGCCCTGGCGCTGATGTGGTACATCCGCAGTAACCGGGCGTATGCGGCCTACCCACTGAGTTCGGGCCTGCTGCGCCTCAACACCCAGTATCTGCGCGAGCTGTGGCGCCTGGGCCTGCCGATTGGCGGCACCTACGCGGTGGAAGTCGGCTTGTTTGCCTTCGCCGCGCTGTGCATGGGCACCATGGGCAGTACGCAATTGGCGGCGCATCAGATTGCCCTGCAGATTGTTTCGGTGGCGTTCATGGTGCCGGCGGGGATGTCGTACGCGATCACCATGCGCATCGGCCAGCATTACGGCGCCGGGCAGTTGCTGCAGGCGCGCATGGCGGGGCGGGTTGGTATCGGCTTTGGCGCGGTGGTGATGTTGGGATTTGCGGCAGTGTTGTGGCTGTTTTCCGATGCGCTTATCGGGTTATTTCTCGACCATAACGACCCGGCGTTCCATGACGTTATCGTCCTGGCCGTCAGCTTGCTGGCCGTAGCCGCGTGGTTTGAGTTGTTCGACGGTGTGCAGACCATCGCCATGGGCTGCATCCGTGGGCTGAAAGATGCCAAGACCACCTTTCTGGTGGGCTTGGGCTGCTATTGGCTGATCGGCGCGCCGGCCGCGTGGTTGATGGCGTTCACCCTCGGCTGGGGGCCGACCGGCGTGTGGTGGGGCTTGGCGCTAGGCCTGGCGTGTGCGGCAGTCAGCCTGACGTGGGCGTTTGAGGCGAAGATGAAGCGGATGATTCGCCGGGAGCCGGAAATACAGCCTGTATTCCAAGCCATGCAACCTGACTAATAGGATGTACTCGGTCAATGTGGGAGCTGGCTTGCCTGCGATGGCAGGCACCTCGGTGTGTCAGGCATAACCAGGTGATGCCATCGCAGGCAAGCCAGCTCCCACAGTGTTGATTGGGTTCGCAACCTAACCCAGCAGCGCCTGCTGGCTCTTGCCGAACGTCAAATATTCCACCAACTCCGGCAACGGCAACGGCTTGCTGATCAAGTAACCCTGGGCCTGGTCGCAGCCGAACAACCGCAACAGCGCCAGCTGCTCAGGGGTTTCCACGCCTTCGGCCACCACTTCCAGGTTGAGGTTGTGGGCCA
The DNA here is from genome assembly GCF_009707325.1 of Pseudomonas sp. IB20. Classification (NCBI taxonomy): domain Bacteria; kingdom Pseudomonadati; phylum Pseudomonadota; class Gammaproteobacteria; order Pseudomonadales; family Pseudomonadaceae; genus Pseudomonas; species Pseudomonas gelidaquae. The sequence continues at coordinate 5,119,436 of NZ_CP046103.1, forward strand.
GGTTGATCATGGCGTGCACCAGCTTGCGGTTTTCTTCGCGCTCTTCCATACCGCCGACAAAGCTCTTGTCGATCTTCAGCAAGGCAATGGGCAGGCTGTTGAGGTGCACAAACGACGAAAACCCGGTGCCGAAGTCATCCAGGGAAAACCGCACACCCAAGCGGCCGAGGGCGTCCATGGTCTGTTTGACCAAGTCACTGCGGCGCATCACGGCGGTTTCGGTCAGTTCAAACTCCAGCCACTGCGCCTCCACACCGCGCTCGGCAATCAGCCGGCTGAGGGTTGAGAGCAATTGGCTGTCCTGGAACTGGCGAAACGACAGGTTGACCGCCATGTGCAGCGGCGGCAGGCCGCGTTCGCGCAGGTTTTGCATGTCGCGCAGGGCTCGGGAGATTACCCAGTAACCCAACGGTACGATCAGGCCACTCTGTTCGGCCAACGGCACAAATTCGCTGGGCGGCAACAACCCACGCTCACCGTGGCGCCAGCGCACCAAGGCTTCCAGGCCGACGATATGCCCATCGTCCAGGTCCAGGCGCGGTTGGTAATGCAGTTCCAACTCGTCACGGCGCAACGCACGGCGCAATTCACTTTCCAGGTCGGCCAGGCTGCGCGCGTTGCGGTTGATGCGTTCGTTGAAGATATGAAACGTGCAGCCTTGGGTGCTTTTGGCTTGCTGCATGGCGATGTGCGCGTGCCACATCAACGGGTCGGCGCCGGCGCGCGCGCGGGCATGCGCCACACCCAGGCTGCAGCCGATCAGCAGGCTTTCGCCGTCGACCCAATAGGGTTCGGCCATGGCTTCGGTGATGCGTTCAGCCATCCATTCAGCACGCTGGGGCGCGCGGCGGGTATCAATCAGCAGGGCGAATTCGTCGCTGCCCAGGCGCGCCAGTTGGTCGCCAGCTTCGAGCTGGCTCTTGAGGCGCGAGACCACTTGCAGGATAAGCCGGTCACCGGCCTGGTGGCCTAATGCGTCGTTGGCATGCCGGAAATTGTCGAGGTCGAGATGGCCGAGGGCCAGGCCACGGCCTTCGTTTTCAGCCAGCCGCGCCGCCAGCAAGGTCTGGAACCCCTGGCGATTGGCGATACCGGTGAGCGGGTCCTGTTCGGCCAGGCGCTGCAAGGTGGCCTCCAGCACGCCACGCTCGCGGACATGGCGCAGGCAGCGGCGCAATATATCGGCATCCAATGCATTGAGGATCAACCAATCGCTCACGCCCACGGGCGAAACCAGCGGTTCCTGTTCCAACAGCAACACACACGGCAAGTTGCAACGGCCGGGGCCGGGTTGCAGATTGGGCGTGGTCAGTAGCACAGCAGTGTGGTCGTCATCGAACAGACGGCTCACCGAGTCCCAGTTGGGCGCGCTGATCAGCACAGCCCCATCGCCCATCGGCACCAGGCACTCGCGCAACAACGCTGCCCACGCTGGCTCATCGGCCAGTAGCAGCAAACGCAAGGGTTCGACAGGCGTAGACAAGCTAGCTCCCTAGACTCTGCAAAATTTCGTTGGCGGCCGGCATTATGACGCGCGGCCTGATAATCACCAATGATAAGGGTTATCAAATACGCTGGCTGTAAGGATTAGCCTCAAAAAGCCCCCTACATCCTGCGGCAAAGTATCAAAACCGGCAAATTTAGATCGAGTGGTACGTCACACTGTCGTTCTGTGAGAGCAGAATCCTGCGAGCCTGTTAAAATGCCCGCCCTTTTGAACAACGACTCCTAAAATTCTGTATGTCCCGACTCAATCCCCGGCAGCAAGAAGCCGTGAACTACGTCGGCGGCCCTCTATTGGTGCTCGCCGGTGCTGGCTCCGGCAAGACCAGCGTGATCACCCGCAAGATCGCGCACCTGATCCAGAACTGCGGCATCCGCGCCCAGTACATCGTCGCCATGACCTTTACCAACAAGGCGGCGCGCGAAATGAAAGAGCGTGTCGGCACGCTGCTCAAGGGCGGCGAAGGCCGTGGCCTCACGGTGTGCACGTTCCATAACCTGGGCCTGAACATCATCCGCAAGGAGCATGCGCGGCTGGGCTACAAGCCGGGCTTCTCGATCTTCGATGAGACCGATGTGAAGTCGCTGATGACTGACATCATGCAAAAGGAATACGCAGGCGACGACGGCGTAGATGAGATCAAGAACATGATCGGCGCCTGGAAAAACGACCTGATCCTGCCGCCCCAGGCCCTGGAAAACGCACGCAACCCCAAGGAACAGACCGCCGCCATTGTCTACACCCACTATCAGCGCACGCTCAAGGCGTTCAACGCAGTGGACTTCGACGACCTGATCCTGCTGCCGGTGAAACTGTTCGAGGAACACGCCGACATCCTCGAAAAATGGCAGAACAAAGTCCGCTACCTGCTGGTGGACGAGTACCAGGACACCAACGCCAGCCAATACCTGCTGGTGAAAATGCTGATCGGCAAGCGCAACCAGTTCACCGTGGTAGGCGACGACGACCAGTCGATCTACGCTTGGCGTGGCGCGCGCCCGGAAAACCTGATGCTGCTCAAGGACGACTACCCGTCCCTGAAAGTGGTGATGCTGGAGCAGAACTACCGCTCCACCAGCCGCATCCTGCGTTGCGCCAACGTGCTCATCTCCAACAATCCCCACGAGTTTGAAAAACAACTGTGGAGCGAGATGGGCCATGGCGACGAGATTCGCGTGATCCGCTGCCGCAACGAAGACGCCGAAGCCGAGCGCGTAGCCGTCGAATTGCTGACGCTGCACCTGCGTACCGATCGCCCCTACAGCGACTTTGCGATCCTGTATCGCGGCAACTACCAGGCCAAGCTGATCGAGCTGAAGCTGCAGCACCACCAGATTCCCTATCGGCTTTCGGGTGGCAACAGCTTTTTCGGACGCCAGGAAGTAAAAGACCTGATGGCCTACTTCCGCCTGATCGTGAACCCAGACGACGACAACGCCTTCCTGCGCGTGATCAACGTGCCGCGTCGGGAGATCGGCTCCACCACCCTGGAAAAGCTCGGTAACTACGCCACCGAACGCAAGATCTCGATGTACGCCGCCACCGACGAAATCGGCCTGGGCGAACACCTGGACACGCGCTTCACCGACCGCCTGTCGCGCTTCAAACGCTTCATGGACAAGGTGCGCGAGCAGTGCGCCGGCGAAGACCCGATCAGCGCGCTGCGCAGCATGGTCATGGACATCGACTATGAAAACTGGCTGCGCACCAACAGTTCCAGCGACAAAGCCGCCGATTACCGCATGGGCAACGTCTGGTTCCTGATCGAAGCGTTGAAAAACACGCTGGAGAAGGACGAAGAAGGCGAGATGACTGTCGAAGACGCCATCGGCAAGCTGGTGCTGCGCGACATGCTCGAGCGCCAGCAAGAAGAGGAAGACGGTGCCGAAGGCGTGCAGATGATGACCTTGCATGCCTCCAAGGGCTTGGAATTCCCCTACGTGTTCATCATGGGCATGGAAGAGGAAATCCTCCCGCACCGTTCCAGCATCGAAGCCGACACCATCGAAGAAGAACGGCGCCTGGCCTACGTGGGCATTACCCGCGCACGTCAGACGCTGGCCTTCACCTTTGCCGCCAAGCGCAAGCAATACGGCGAAATCATCGATTGTGCCCCCAGCCGGTTCCTTGACGAGCTACCGCCGGACGACCTGGCCTGGGAAGGCAATGACGACACCCCGACCGAGGTGAAGGCCGTTCGCGGCAACACCGCCTTGGCGGATATACGCGCGATGTTAAAGCGCTAGAATCGACTACTTTTTAATCTACTTTCGGCGCACACCGCGCCATTAGAGGAAGCTTTCCGTGGAAGCACTGCACAAGAAAATTCGCGAAGAAGGCATCGTGCTTTCCGATCAGGTACTCAAGGTCGACGCCTTTTTGAACCACCAGATCGACCCGGCGCTGATGAAACTGATCGGCGACGAATTCGCCGAGCGGTTCAAGGACTCGGGCATCACCAAGATCGTCACCATCGAAGCCTCGGGCATCGCGCCGGCGATCATGACTGGCCTGAACCTTGGCGTACCGGTGATTTTTGCCCGCAAGCAGCAATCCCTGACGCTGACGGAAAACCTGCTGTCGGCGACCGTGTATTCCTTCACCAAGAAGGTCGAAAGCACCGTGGCGATCTCCCCGCGCCACCTGACCAGCAGCGACCGCGTGCTGGTGATCGATGACTTCCTGGCCAACGGCAAGGCGTCCCAGGCGCTGATCTCGATCATCAAGCAAGCCGGCGCGACTGTCGCGGGCTTGGGGATTGTGATCGAGAAGTCGTTCCAGGGTGGCCGTGCGGAGCTGGATGCGCAGGGTTATCGGGTTGAGTCGCTGGCACGGGTGAAGTCGCTGGCTGGCGGCGTTGTGACCTTTATCGAGTAATCGATAACACCCCAAATAATTGGGGTGGGCACAAGTCAAAATGGGGCCCGACAGTCGACATCTCTGTCGCCTGACACCTCGCTATCGCAGGCAAGCCAGCTCCCACATTTGATTTGTGGTGCCTGTCAGTGCGCGGTGGCCTGCAGGCCGGCGAGCAGCAAACGCTGGTAAAGATCCTCTTTCAGCCCGTCCGGCTTATCCAACCGCATCCGCTCCAGATGCTTGGGAAACACCTGCGGCTCCGGTGCGTCCAGCGCCGCCTTGCCCAGCTCCAGAATCTCCGTCAGCTTAAATTTGCTCTTGAGCCAGTTCAGCGCCCGCAACAGATCCTTTTCCTCATCCGTGAAATCGGTGCCCAACGGATACTCCGGAAACAAACGGCGATGCCGCGCCTGAATATCCTGGAGCCGCTGCGGCGTGTTGTCAGCAAAGCGAGGGTCCAGCTGGAAATCCTTGGGCAACTTGCCGGCCTTCTGCGCCTGTTCGATCAAATCGCCCTGGAACCTGGAGTCGGTGATATTCAGCAGCGCCTCAATCACTTTGGCATCCGTCTGCCCACGCAAATCGGCAATCCCGTACTCGGTGATGACGATATCGCGCAGGTGACGAGGAATGGTGCAGTGGCCGTATTCCCAGACAATAGTGGAACTGACCTCCCCCGCCGACTCACGCCAACTGCGCAGGATCAGGATCGAACGCGCGCCTTCCAGGGCATGGCCCTGGGCAACAAAGTTGTACTGCCCACCGACGCCGCTGAGCACACGGCCACCTTCCAGCTGATCCGCCACACCTGCACCGAGCAGCGTCACCACGATCGCGCTGTTGATAAACCGCGCGTCCAGGCGCTGCAGGCGCTTGAGCTCTTCCTGACCGTAGAGCTCGTTGATGTAGCTGATGCGGGTCATGTTGAATTCCAGGCGCTTGGCGTGAGTCATTTCCTGCAAGCGCTGGTAAAAACTGCGCGGCCCGAGGAAGAAGCCACCGTGAATCGAGACGCCGTCGGGCTGCGCCGCATCGTCCAGGGTGCCGGCGTTGGCTTGCTCCTGAGTCGCCACATCCGGGTAGACCTTGCGACGGATAATCCCGGCATCGGCCAGTACCAGCAGGCCGTTGACGAACATTTCGCTGCAACCGTACAAGCCATGGGCGAACGGCGCGACGCCGCCTTCATGGCTGATCAGCGGCGCCCATTGGTACACATCGAGGTCGGTCAACAGCAGCCGATAGGCGTCGTTATCGGCCTGACGCGCCAGCAAGGCGGCGGTCAGCGCATCGCCCATGGAGCCGATGCCGATCTGCAAGGTGCCGCCATCGCGCACCAAGGTACTGGCATGCAGACCGATAAAGTGGTCCTGAAAACCCACGGGCATGTTCGGTGTGGAGAACAACGTGGTGCTGTCCTTTTCGTCGATCAGGTAGTCGAACGCATCCATGCCCAGTTCGGCATCGCCGGGCATGTAGGGTAAATCGCTGTGAACTTGGCCAACGATCAGGATGGTTTCGCCAGCTTGGCGGCGCTTCTCGATCATGGGCAGCAGGTCGAGGGTGATATCGGGATTGCAGCTCAGGCTCAGGCGATCAGGATGCTCAGTGCTGCTGGCCACCAGCTGCGCCACCAGATTGAGGCCAGCGGCGTTGATGTCGCGGGCGGCATGGCTGTAATTGCTGCTGACGTAATCCTGCTGCGCCGATGCGCTGTGAAGCAGGCTGCCGGGCTGCATGAAGAACTGCTGCACGCGGATGTTGTTCGGCAGGCTGTCCTTGTGCAGGTCAGCGAGAAAATCCAGTTCAGGGTAATCACCGAACACCCGCTCGATAAAGGGTTCGAGAAAGCGTTTTTGCAAACCATCGCCCATGGTTGGGCGGCCCAAGGCCAGCGCGGTGTAGATCGTCAGCGCCCGCTCCGGCAACGTAGCGATGCGCCGGTACAGCGCGTTGACGAACAGGTTGGGCTTGCCCAAGCCAAGGGGCATGCCCATGTGGATATGCGCGGGCAAACGCGCCAGTACGTCGTCAACTGCTTGCTCGATTGAACACAACTGCACCATCCGACCCTCCTGAACATTCCATGATTAGGGGTTGGACCGAGCTTGCCGGGTCTTTGCTGCAATGAACAGCCTCTAAGTACAAATCCCAAGCACAAAAAAGCCGCTGGTCAGCGGCTTTTTGGCGAAGATCGGCAATTTACAGCCCTGACATCTTCTTGATCGCACCCTCAAGGTCCTCAAGGCTGCAGTCAGCACAAGTCCCCATCGGAGGCATAGCGTTCAAGCCATGCTTGGCGACCTGGGCCAACCCCTTGGTCCCACATCTTCTTGATCGCACCCTCAAGGTCCTCAAGGCTGCAGTCAGCACAAGTCCCCATCGGAGGCATAGCGTTCAAGCCATGCTTGGCGACCTGGGCCAACCCCTTGGTCCCTTTCTGCGGATCCTCAATTTTGAGCTCCGCCAATACAGTATCCAAATGACCTAACCGCTCCTTCCAGGCAGCGGTATCACCGATCTTCGGAGCATTCAGCAGGCCGGTGCCGTGGCATGCGTTGCAGTGCTTGGCGACTACGTCATCCGGCGTTTTTGCACCGCCGCCGCCACCGACTGCCACCGCCACTTCCATGCCTTTGCATTCCTGGCCCTGAACACAGACTTGGCCGACAGGCTCCAGGCGCTTGGCAATTTCATCATTGGTCGCAGCTTGGGCGCTGACAGCCCATAGGGCCAGTACGGTTGCTGGTGCAGCCAGCATTTTCATAATTAGGTTCACGCGTTCACCCTCAATGGTGGCTATTCACGCCTGCGGCCACGGTTTCGCAGGCGGCGAAAGTATAACGGTTAGCCCGTCCGGCTGAAACAACCCTATTAACTAAAGGGAAATTCAGTCATACGGAATACTGCTCGGGTGCCTCTGCAACGCTGGCAGGACGCCTCTTTTGTTAAAAGTTCGCGGGTGTGGCTGCGCTGATTAGTCGCGCCGGCACATCGAACGGGTTGCGAAAACGATGCGGCTTGGTGCTTTCAAAGTAGTAGCTATCGCCGGCTTCGAGCACAAAAGTTTCAATACCGACCACTAATTCAAGGCGACCTTCCACCAGAATCCCGGTTTCTTCACCTTCGTGGGTGAGCATTTCTTCGCCGGTGTCGGCGCCCGGCGGGTAAATCTCATTGAGAAACGCAATCGCCCGGCTCGGGTGCGCGCGACCGACCAGTTTCATGGTGACGGCGCCGTCAGAGATGTCGATCAGCTCATTGGCTTTATAGACGATTTGGGTCGGTTTTTCCTGGAGGATCTCCTCGGAAAAGAACTCGACCATGGACATGGGGATACCGCCCAGCACCTTGCGCAAGGAGCTGATCGAGGGGCTGACACTGTTTTTTTCGATCATCGAAATGGTGCTGTTGGTGACACCCGCGCGCTTGGCGAGCTCGCGCTGGGAAAGACCCTTCAGTTTACGGATGGATTGCAGTCGTTCGCCGACGTCCAATGCGGGAGCCTCCTAGGATTCAGGCGTTGTTGTAATTGAGCGTTATCATGGCGACAGCGTTCAGTATTTACAACACTTGGACCTAAATCCTGGCCGGCCCCACTCGTCGGCGGCGTTCAAGCCCCGGAATAGAGCCTTGGCACGCGGCGCAGGTTGCAGAAGATCTGGTAGGGAATGGTCTCGGCGGCAGCCGCGACGTCACTGGCGAGGATATTTTTGCCCCACAGCTCTACCGTGGAGCCAAGCCCGGCCTGGGGCACGTCGGTCAGGTCGACACACAGCATGTCCATGGACACGCGGCCCAGCAATTGGCTGCGCTGCCCCGCCACCAGCACCGGCGTGCCGGTCGGCGCGTGGCGTGGGTAACCGTCGGCATAGCCCATGGCAACCACGCCAATGCGCATCGGCTTTGGCGTGATGAACTTGGCGCCGTAGCCCACCGGCTCACCGGCCGGCAGTTCCCGCACGCAGATGACTTTGGACTCCAGGGTCATCACCGGCTGCAAACGCGCGGCGATGGCCTGGTCTTCACCAAACGGCGTGGCGCCGTAGAGCATGATGCCCGGGCGCACCCAGTCGCTGGACATGCTCGGCCAACCCATCACCGACGGCGAGTTGCGCAGGCTGACTTCCGCCGACAAGCCTTGGCGCGCCGCCTCAAATACTTCGACTTGTTCATTGCTACGTACACAGTCGAGCTCGTCGGCGCGGGCGAAGTGACTCATCAATACGATTTTTGCCACTTTACCGCTGGCCAGCAGCCGCTGATAAGCCTCGTGGTAATCCTTGGGGTGCAGGCCAACACGGTGCATGCCCGAATCCAGCTTGAGCCAGATAGTCAGCGGTTTGCTCAGCCGGGCTTGCTCGATCGCGTCCAACTGCCACAGCGAATGCACCACGCACCACACATCATGCTCGATGATCAGAGGCAGCTCGTCGGCTTCGAAGAAACCTTCCAGCAGCAGTACCGGCGCGCGAATCCCGGCGGCCCGCAGTTCCAACGCCTCTTCGATGCACGCCACGGCAAACCCGTCGGCTTCGGCTTCGAGCGCCTGGGCCACGCGCACGGCGCCATGGCCATAGGCATCGGCCTTGACCACGGCGAGGGCCTTGGCCCCCGTGACTTCACGGGCCAATTGGTAGTTGTGGCGCAGGGCTTGGAGGTCGATCAGGGCACGGGCAGGACGCATGGCGGCAGGCTTCTAGGCGGCAGAGTGAAGAAAAACCGGCACCGACCAACAACGTCGGCGCCGGGAGAGGGATCTGGGTTTAAGGCAGCGCGGCCACGACGGACAGCTCTACCAGAATTTCCGGTTCGCACAGCTTGGCTTCGACCGTGGCACGGGCCGGGGCGACGCCTTTAGGCAGCCACTTGTCCCACACCGCGTTCATACCGGCGAAGTCGGCGTCGATGTCTTTCAGGTAGATCGTCACCGACAGCAACTTGGTTTTGTCGGTGCCGGCCAAGTCCAGCAGACGCTCGATATTGGCCAGGGTTTCACGGGTCTGCTGTTCAATCCCGGCACTCATGTCGTCGCCGACTTGCCCTGCCAGATACACGGTACCGCTGTGAACAACGATCTGGCTCATGCGCTCATTGGTGAGCTGGCGCTGGATGGACATGTTTTGCGGACTCCTGGTGGTTGCCGTAACGGGAAATATCGAGGCCTTCGGCGCTGATCTGTGGCGTCCTCGAAGCCATCAGGTCGGCCAACAAACGACCAGAGCCACAGGCCATGGTCCAGCCGAGCGTGCCGTGGCCGGTATTCAGGAACAGGTTCTTGAAGGGCGTGGCACCGACAATCGGCGTGCCGTCGGGTGTGGTCGGGCGCAGGCCGGTCCAGAACGTGGCTTCGGTCAAATCGCCGCCCTGAGGATAAAGGTCGTTGACGATCATCTCCAGGGTTTCGCGTCGACGCGGGTTAAGCGACAGGTCAAAACCGGCTATTTCAGCCATGCCGCCGACGCGGATGCGGTTGTCGAAACGGGTGATCGCGACCTTGTAGGTCTCGTCGAGAATGGTCGAAGTCGGCGCCATCGCCGGGTTGGTGATCGGCACGGTCAGCGAGTAACCCTTGAGCGGGTACACCGGCGCCTTGATCCCCAGCGGCTTGAGCAGTTTCGACGAGTAGCTGCCCAGAGCCAGCACGTAGCGGTCGGCGGTTTCCAGCTTGCCGTCGACCCACACGCCGTTGATACGGTCGCCTGCGTAGTCGAGGCGCTGGATGTCCTGATCGAAGCGAAATTCCACGCCCAGCTGTTTGCACATCTCCACCAGGCGCGTGGTGAACATCTGGCAGTCGCCCGTCTGGTCATTCGGCAGGCGCAGGGCGCCAGCGAGGATGTCGGTGACACTGGCCAATGCTGGCTCAACGCGGGCGATACCGGCCCGGTCGAGCAACTCGAACGGCACGCCGGATTCTTTCAGCACGGCGATGTCTTTGGCCGCGCCATCCAGTTGGGCCTGGGTGCGGAACAGTTGAGTCGTACCGAGGCTGCGGCCTTCGTAGGCAATGCCGGTTTCAGCGCGCAGCTCGTCGAGGCAGTCGCGGCTGTACTCGGACAGGCGGACCATACGTTCCTTGTTCACCGCATAGCGGCTGGCCGTGCAGTTGCGCAGCATCTGCGCCATCCACAGGTATTGATCGATATCGGTGGTGGCCTTGATCGCCAGCGGCGCGTGGCGTTGCAGCAACCACTTGATCGCCTTGAGCGGCACGCCCGGCGCGGCCCATGGCGAGGCATACCCTGGAGACACTTGGCCGGCGTTGGCGAAACTGGTTTCCATGGCAGCAGCAGGCTGACGGTCGACCACAACGACTTCAAAGCCGGCCCGCGCCAAATAGTAGGCACTGGTCACCCCAATGACGCCGCTACCCAAGACCAGAACGCGCATTTTTATATCCTCATCACGGGCTTAGCCGCTGACGTGTGTTATTCGAGCAATGATGAGCGCAGTGTAAAAAACAATGACCAGTGCATTTCACTATATAAATGCCTATATTTGGCGACAATTCTCGGCAAAAACCCTTTTCACAGAGGCGTATCCCCTATGCGTACCAACACCCAGACCAAGCGGGAGCTGGACAAGATCGACCGCAATATCCTGCGCATCCTGCAAACCGACGGGCGTATTTCGTTCACGGAGCTGGGTGAAAAAGTCGGGCTGTCGACCACGCCGTGCACCGAACGCGTACGCCGCCTGGAGCGCGAAGGGATCATCATGGGCTACAACGCGCGGCTCAACCCGCAGCATTTGAAGGGGAGTTTGCTGGTATTTGTCGAGATCAGCCTCGATTACAAGTCCGGCGACACTTTTGAAGAGTTCCGCCGTGCGGTGTTGAAACTGCCGCATGTGCTGGAGTGCCACCTGGTGTCAGGCGACTTCGACTACTTGGTGAAAGCGCGGATTTCCGAGATGGCCTCGTACCGCAAATTGCTGGGCGATATCTTGCTCAAGCTGCCCCATGTGCGGGAATCCAAGAGTTATATCGTGATGGAAGAGGTGAAAGAGAGCCTGAACCTGCCGATCCCGGATTAACGGATACGCCGCGATCAAGGTGGCTCTAGACCAGCACCTGCCGGGTGCTCGCCATGTATTCATGGATCTGCTTTTCTACTCGCGGATGAATCAGCTCCACCGGCCCCCGCCCATTGGGGCACGGCAAGGTCTTGGTGGTACCAAACAACCGACAGATCAACGGCCGCTCGTCATACACCGTGCAGCCATTTGGCCCGAGGTGTACGCAGTTCAGCTCGTCCATGGCCGCGTCCTGCTCAGCAGCGGTCTTACGTGGCAGTCGCGACATTTCTTCGGGCGATGTGGTCACCGGCCCACAGCAGTCGTGGCAGCCGGGGACGCACTCGAACGAAGGAATCTGTCGGCGCAGCGCGCTGATTTTCTGGCTGTTGCAACTCATCGAAACACGTACCGAACGGCGAATAGGCGTTGATTCTGACGCAAAACGCCCTGCGCAGACAGCTTCGTCCGACCGCTGTATCCTGCGTCAAATTTTCCAAACAGGGATGCTCCCCATGACCGCCAGCGCCCGGCACACCGCTTCCTACTACGCCGCCAGCAGCGTCCCACAACCCGACTGCCCGGCGTTGGCGGGCGAAGTCAGCGCCGATGTGTGCGTGATTGGCGGTGGTTATTCCGGGCTTAACACGGCGCTGGAGCTGGCCGAGCGCGGTTTTAGCGTGGTGTTGCTGGAGGCGCGCAAAATCGGCTGGGGCGCCAGTGGCCGTAATGGCGGCCAGCTGATTCGTGGCGTCGGCCATGGCCTGGACCAGTTCGCCAATGTGATCGGCAGCGACGGCGTACGCCAGATGAAGCTGATGGGCCTGGAAGCCGTGGAGATCGTGCGCGAACGCGTCGAGCGCTATCAGATCCCCTGCGACCTGACGTGGGGCTATTGCGACCTGGCGAACAAACCTCAGCATCTGCACGACCTGGCCGAGGACGCCGAAGAATTGCGCAGCCTCGGCTATCGCCATGAAGTGCGCCTGCTGCAAGCCAGCGAGATGAGCAGCGTGGTCGGCTCTGACCGCTACGTGGGCGGCATGATCGACATGGGCTCCGGCCACCTGCACCCGCTGAACCTGGCCCTCGGTGAAGCCGCCGCCGCGCAGCAGTTGGGCGTGAAGCTGTTCGAGCAGTCCGAAGTGACGCGCATCGACTACGGCCCCGAGGTCAACGTGCACACCGCCCTTGGCAATGTGCGCGCCAAGACCCTGGTGCTGGCCTGTAACGCTTACCTCAATGGCCTGAACCCACACCTGAGCGGCAAAGTGCTGCCCGCCGGCAGTTACATCATCGCCACCGAGCCGTTGAGCGAAGCACAAGCCGCCAACCTGTTGCCGCAGAACATGGCTGTGTGTGATCAGCGGGTGACGGTGGATTACTTCCGGTTATCCGCCGACCGCCGCCTGTTGTTTGGCGGTGCCTGCCACTATTCCGGACGCGACCCTCAGGACATCGGCGCCTACATGCGCCCGAAGATGCTCAAGGTGTTTCCACAACTGGCCGACGTGAAGATCGACTACCAGTGGGGCGGCATGATCGGCATCGGCGCCAACCGCCTGCCGCAGATTGGCCGGCTGGCCGACCAGCCTAACGTGTATTACGCCCAGGCCTACGCCGGCCACGGCCTCAACGCCACGCACCTGGCCGGCAAGCTGCTGGCCGAGGCGATCCGCGGCCAGCAGCAGGGCCGTTTCGATTTGTTCGCCCAGGTGCCGCACATCACCTTCCCCGGCGGTAAACATTTGCGTTCGCCGCTGCTGGCGCTGGGGATGCTCTGGCACCGGTTCAAAGAGCTGATCTGATCAATCGCGCCAGAACGGTTTCAGGCCTTCCTGGCGCGCTTGTTCGGCGGTCAGCCCAACGTCGCGCAGTTGCTCGCGGGTCAAATGCAGCAAGGCTTTGCGCGTGTGGCGGCGGTGCCAGAACAGGCTCCATCGGCTGATATCGCGCGGCGCCGTCCCCCGCTCCTGCCCTGCCTGCAACTCCTGACTGTGTAGCATCAGACGCACATCGCTTATGCCGCTCATTTTGCTGCCCCTCATTTGCTTGTTGCCATGAGTGACTAGAGTGAGCGCGCACGCCAAACCATTACAGATTCAACCCATCTTTATTAAATCCATACAGATGCTGCCCAAGGGTGCCTGAATCCTGTATTTTCCCGGTATCTGTACTGGTCCCTCGGGAGTGACCGCCATGACCCTTTACGTCAACCTCGCCGAATTGCTGGGCACTCGCATCGAACAGGGCTTCTACCGCCCCGGCGATCGTTTGCCCTCTGTACGAGCCTTGAGCGTGGAACACGGGGTCAGCCTGAGCACCGTGCAACAAGCCTATCGCTTGCTGGAAGACAACGGCCTGGCAATGCCCAAGCCCAAGTCCGGCTACTTTGTACCCGTTGGGCGCGAGCTGCCGGCGCTGCCCGAGGTAGGCCGCCCGGCCCAGCGCCCGGTGGAGATTTCCCAGTGGGATCAGGTGCTGGAACTGATTCGCGCGGTGCCCCGCAAAGACGTCATACAGATGGGCCGGGGCATGCCGGATGTATTGTCGCCGACCCTGAAACCCTTGCTGCGCAGCCTTGCACGGGTGAGTCGCCGCCAGGATCTGCCGGGGCTGTATTACGACAACATCCTCGGCTGTATGGAATTACGCGAACAGATTGCGCGACTGTCATTGGATTCCGGCTGCCAACTGACGGCCGAAGACATTGTGATCACCACAGGTTGCCACGAGGCGCTGTCCGCCAGCATCCATGCCATTTGCGAGCCGGGCGATATCGTTGCCGTGGACTCGCCGAGCTTCCATGGCGCCATGCAGACCCTCAAGGGCCTGGGCATGAAAGCCTTGGAAATCCCGACGGACCCGGTCACTGGCATCAGCCTCGAAGCACTGGAGCTTGCCCTGGAACAGTGGCCGATCAAGGTCATCCAGCTGACGCCCAACTGCAATAACCCCTTGGGCTACATCATGCCGGAGGCGCGCAAACGCGCGTTGCTGACCCTGGCCCAGCGCTTTGACGTGGCGATCATCGAAGACGATGTGTATGGCGAGTTGGCCTACAGCTACCCACGCCCACGCACGATCAAATCCTTCGACGAGGACGGCCGCGTGCTGCTGTGCAGCTCGTTCTCGAAAACCCTGGCGCCAGGCTTGCGTATCGGCTGGGTTGCGCCCGGGCGATACCTGGAGCGGGTGCTGCACATGAAATACATCAGCACCGGTTCCACTGCGACCCAACCGCAGATCGCCATCGCCGAATTCCTCAAAAACGGCCACTTCGAGCCACATTTGCGGCGGATGCGCACCCAATACCAGCGTAATCGCGACCTGATGCTCGACTGGGTCAGCCGCTATTTCCCGGCAGGCACACGCGCCAGTCGGCCCCAGGGCAGCTTCATGCTGTGGATCGAGCTGCCAGAAGGCTTCGACACCCTCAAGCTCAACCGCGTGCTAGTGGAACAAGGCGTACAGGTGGCGGTGGGCAGCATTTTTTCCGCTTCCGGCAAGTACCGTAACTGCCTGCGCATGAACTACGCTGCCAAGCCAACCGCGCAGATCGAAGAAGCGGTGCGCAAGGTCGGCGCCGCCGCGATCAAGATGCTTGCCGAGGCGTCAGACTGACCTTTCGCCGGAATTGGCCGTCATATGCCCAACCGCCCTGACCTGGAAGCAGCGCCCTTGATGACTCGACGGCTTTTACCGTTTTTCCTGCTGGGCGCCCTGGCCCTGGGCGGCTGCGCTACGGTCGATACGCCGCGCGTGCCCAGCGACGCCCTGCCCGCCGCCCAATCGTCGTTCGGCCGCTCGATCCAGGCGCAGGCGGCGCCGTATCAGGGCCGCTCAGGCTTTCGCCTGCTGCCCAACAGCAGTGAAGCCTTCATGGCCCGCGCCGAACTGATCCGTAACGCCCAAAGCAGCCTCGACCTGCAGTACTACATCGTCCACGACGGCATCAGCACGCGCATGCTGGTGGATGAACTGCTCAAGGCCGCCGACCGTGGCGTGCGCGTGCGCATCCTGCTGGACGACACCACCAGCGATGGCCTCGACCAGATCATCGCCACCCTCGCCGCCCACCCACAGATTGAAATCCGCCTGTTCAACCCGCTGCACCTGGGCCGCAGCACCGGCGTGACGCGGGCCATGGGCCGATTGTTCAACCTGTCGCTGCAACACCGGCGCATGCACAACAAGCTGTGGCTGGCGGACAACAGCGTGGCGATTGTCGGCGGGCGCAACCTGGGCGACGAGTATTTCGACGCCGAGCCCAACCTGAACTTCACCGATATCGACATGCTCAGCGTCGGCCCGGTGGCTGAGCAGCTCGGCCACAGTTTTGATCAGTACTGGAACAGCGCGCTGAGCAAGCCGATTGATGACTTCGTCTCCAACGCCCCGTCCAAACGCGACCTGGCCGCCGCACGTGTGCGCCTGCACGACTCGCTGGCCGAATCACGCCAGCAGAATCACACCCTGTATAACCGCTTGCGCACCTACCAGACCCAGCCGCGCATGGACATCTGGCGCCGCGAGCTGATCTGGGCCTGGAACCAGGCGTTGTGGGACGCGCCGAGCAAGGTGCTGGCCAAGGCCGACCCCGACCCGCGCTTGCTGCTCACCACCCAACTGGCGCCGGAGCTGGAAGGCGTCAACCATGAGCTGATCATGATTTCGGCGTACTTCGTGCCCGGCCAGCCTGGGCTGGTGTACCTGACCGGCCGCGCCGATGCGGGGGTGTCGGTGAGCCTGCTGACCAACTCACTGGAGGCCACCGACGTACCGGCCGTGCACGGCGGCTATGCGCCGTATCGCAAGGCGCTGCTGGAGCACGGCGTAAAACTTTATGAGCTGCGCCGCCAACCCGGCGACCCCAGCGCCGGCAGCGGCCCGCACTTGTTTCGCCGAGGCGCCTTCCACGGCTCGGACTCCAGCCTGCACAGCAAGGCGATGATCTTTGATCGGGAGAAGTCGTTTATCGGCTCATTCAACTTCGACCCACGTTCAGTGCTGTGGAACACCGAAGTCGGCGTGCTGGTGGACAGCCCCGAACTGGCGGAGCACGTTCGCAACCTGGCGTTGCAAGGCATGGCACCGGCCTTGAGCTACCAGGCGAAACTGCAGGACGGGCAAGTGGTGTGGGTGACCGAAGATAACGGCCAATTGCACACACTGACCGATGAACCCGGCAGTTGGTGGCGCCGGTTCAATGCCTGGTTCGCCACGTCAGTCGGCCTGGAGCGGATGCTTTAAGGACAGAGTAGATCCCTGTGGGCGCCGGGCTTGCCCGCGATGGCGGAGTGTCAGGCACTGTATTGGCAGCTGACACACCACTATCGCAGGCAAGCCAGCTCCCACGGTTGATTGCATTTCAGGTCAGGCCGGTTGCGCGACGCCAAACGCGCCCTGGCGCAACAACAACACCACCAGCCCCAACGCCCCGGCTGCCATCAGCCACGGCAATGCATGCCCGCTGATCCACTGGCTGCCCGCACCGGCCACCAGCGGCCCGATCAGGCAACCGATGCCCCACAACTGCGCCACGTGGGCATTGGCGCGCACCAGCGCATCGTCGCGGTAACGCTCGCCGATCAGGATCAGCGACAAGGTGAACAACCCACCGGCACTGGCGCCGAAGACCACCCACACCGGCCAGATCAGCGGCGTGTGCAGTAACAGCGGAATCGCCAGGCTGGAGGCCAGCAACAGCAGCGCACAGCTCAAGAACAGCGTGCGTCGCGGCAGATAGTCGGCCAATGCGCCAATGGGCAATTGCAGCAACGCATCGCCGACCACCACCGTACTGACCATGGCCAAAGCAATCTCGGCCGTGAAACCTTGCTGCAGGCAATACACCGGCAGCAGCGTCAGAATCATCGCCTCGAATGCAGCGAACAACGCCACCGCCCAGGCAATCGCCGGCAGGCCCCGGCAAAAACGCCACAGATCGCCGAAGGTGACGCTGAAGGATTCGGCCGTCGGCGCACCGGAACGCCCGAGCAACAGCAGCGGCGCGACCATCAACAGGCCCACGCCCACCCAGAAGCCGTAATCATGGTCGGTGCCGAGCACGCCCAGCAGCAATGGCCCCGACAATTGGCTCAAGGCATACGTGCAGCCATACAGCGCGACCAAGCGGCCACGCCACTGCTCCACCACCAACTGGTTGATCCAGCTTTCACCGAGGATAAACACGATGGTCAGGATCACCCCGATCATCAGCCGCAGCACCAGCCAGACCGGGTAGCTGGGCAGGATTGCCAGCAGGCCGATGGACACTGCACCGGCCCACAGGCACAAGCGCATCAGGTTGGCGGTGCCCAGCCATGAAGCCATGCGGCTGGAGACCTTCGCGCCCAGTAGCACGCCGAAGGCCGGCATGGCTGCCATCACCCCAATGGCGAAACTGCCGTAGCCCCAGCTTTCCAGGCGCAGGGACACCAGCGGCATGCTGACGCCCAGGGCCAGGCCAACGCTGAGTACCGAGGCCAGGACGGCGAAATAAGTCGCCCAACGCATTTCCACGCTCCTGTGGATAATTTCTGGGTTTCAAACGAACTGTAGGAGCGAACTTATGTGGGAGCCGCGCTTGCCCGCGATGCAGACGCCTCGGTGTGTCAGTCACACCTTGGTGCTGCTACCGGAGGCAAGCCAGCTCCCACACCAGCTTGCTCCTACAGGGGATCAGCAGTATTGCTTAGAGCTTGATCCAGGTCGCCTTCAGCTCGGTGTACTTGTCGAACGCGTGCAGCGACTTGTCGCGACCATTGCCCGACTGCTTGAAGCCACCAAACGGCGCGGTCATGTCGCCGCCATCGTACTGGTTGACCCATACGCTGCCAGCGCGCAAGGCCTTAGCGGTCAGGTGTGCCTTGGAGATATCCGCCGTCCACACCGCCGCGGCCAGGCCGTATTGGGTGTCGTTGGCAATGGCGATGGCTTCTTCGGCGCTGTCGAAGGTGATGACCGACAGCACAGGGCCGAAGATCTCTTCCTGGGCGATCCTCATGGCATTGGTCACCCCGTCGAAAATCGTCGGCTCAACGTACGTGCCACCGGTTTCTTCCAGGGTGCGCTTGCCGCCCGCGACCAGCTTGGCGCCGTCGGCGTGGCCGGCTTCGATGTACGACAGCACGGTGTTCATCTGCTGGGTGTCCACCAGCGCGCCGACGGTTGTTGCCGGGTCCAGCGGGTTGCCTGGCTTCCAGCCCTTGAGGGCCTCGATCACCAGCGGCAGGAATTTATCCTTGATTGAACGCTCGACGAGCAGTCGCGAACCGGCGGTGCAGACTTCGCCCTGGTTGAAGGCGATGGCGCCCGCGGCGGATTCGGCAGCCGCTTGCAGGTCTGGCGCATCGGCAAACACGATGTTCGGGCTCTTGCCGCCGGCTTCCAGCCACACGCGCTTCATGTTCGACTCGCCGGAGCGGATCAACAGTTGCTTGGCAATCTTGGTGGAGCCGGTGAACACCAGCGTGTCGACGTCCATGTGCAGCGCCAGTGCGTTACCCACAGTGTGGCCGTAGCCCGGCAGCACGTTGAATACGCCTTTTGGAATACCGGCCTCAACGGCCAGGGCCGCGATGCGGATGGCGGTCAGCGGGGACTTTTCGGACGGCTTGAGGATGACCGAGTTACCGGTCGACAGCGCTGGGCCGAGTTTCCAGCAGGCCATCATCAGCGGGAAGTTCCACGGCACGATGGCGCCAACCACGCCGACTGGCTCGCGGGTTACCAGGCCGAGTTGATCATGCGGGGTGGCGGCAACTTCGTCGTAGATCTTGTCGATCGCCTCGCCGCTCCAGCTCAGGGCATTGGCTGCACCTGGGACGTCGATACCGAGCGAATCACTGATCGGCTTGCCCATGTCCAGGGTTTCAAGCAGCGCCAGCTCTTCGGCATTGGCCTTGAGCAACGCGGCGAAACGGATCATGGCGGCCTTGCGCTTGGCCGGTGCCAGGCGCGACCAGACACCGGAATTGAAGGTGGCGCGGGCATTTTCTACAGCGCGCTGGGCGTCGGCGGCGTCGCAACTGGCAACGGTGGCCAGTAGACGGCCATCGACCGGGCTGATGCATTCGAACGTGTCACCGGAAACGGCGGCGGTGTATTCGCCATTGATATAGGCGCGGCCTTCGATCTTCAGATCCTTGGCGCGTTGTTCCCAGTCGGCACGGGGCAGGGTGGTCATGCGAGTGTCCTCCTCTTATTGAATACAAGGGCCAGGTGATGTCCCCCGGCAGCCTCAAAGAATTCTTGCCCGGCCAGCCTGCTGTTCGGCTCAAGGCAGCTGCCACCCTAAACCAGCGGCTGGGGGTGTTTCAATATATTTGACACAACGGCGGCAAACACCCTTGCGATGTTCATTTTAATAAACATAGACTTTGGGCTCTCCAACCGCAGGCCAGACGGGACACGCACATGAGCATCCAGGACATCGTCGACTTCAACCAAGCCAACACCGCCCCCGAACGCTACCGGCCTGCCGCCGAAAAAATCCTCAAGGGCGACCCCGAGCAAACGCTCTACAACCACTACAACAGCCCGTGCGGCCAGATGAGTGCCGGGGTTTGGGAAGGCGAAGTCGGGCAGTGGAAGGTCAATTACACCGAGCATGAGTACTGCGAGATCGTGCAGGGCGTATCGGTACTGCGCGATGCCGATGGCAACGCCAAGACCTTGCGTGCCGGCGACCGCTTCGTGATCCCCGCCGGGTTCAGCGGCACCTGGGAAGTGCTGGAGCCGTGCCGCAAGATCTACGTGGTGTTCGAACAGAAAGCCTGATGCGGAGCGTCACAGGCGGGCCCGCATCGTGAGATGCGGGCTTTTTTTCACAAGGAAGAAAATCAATTACTTGATTTTGCCTTCTTTGTAGATCACGTGCTTGCGAACGCGCGGGTCGAACATTTTCTTTTCGAGCTTGTCCGGGGTAGTACGCTTGTTCTTGTCGGTAGTGTAGAAGTGACCAGTACCGGCGCTAGAGATCATTCGAATCAATTCACGCATGATAGAGCTCCTTAGATCTTGCCAGCGGCGCGGATTTCGGCCAGCACGACAGTGATGCCACGCTTGTCGATGATACGCATGCCTTTGGCAGATACACGCAGGCGAACAAAACGTTTCTCTTCTTCAACCCAGAAGCGGTGATGCTGCAGGTTCGGCAGGAAACGACGACGGGTTTTGTTATTTGCGTGGGAAATGTTATTCCCAGTCACCGGACCCTTACCGGTAACTTGACAGACTCTCGACATGCCTCAGCCCTCTAAAACCACATGCCCAACCCGGCATGGGTTGGCCGCTTAATCTCTCAGTCATTTGGCGCCAGGCGCCGCGTTTCTTTAAGGGTCTTACCGGCTACACCTACAGTGAAGGAACCGGGCCCCTAGAAAAGAGCGCTGCTTTATACCAGAAAGACCCCAATGCAACAACAGCCCGTGTGTTTTTACCGGCGTAAATCTCGGCGACAGACGCCTGAACCGTTGCCAGGAGGGGCCGCAGTGAAAGCCGACCGCTCGTCGCACAGAATGATTTACAGCGCCCGCACGCACGGTGAAGTGCACGGCGAAACGCGCTGAGGCGCCATCAAAACAGCATTTGGGCCAAAAGCACAGGCAAAAATGGGCTAGTCATTTATCAATCAGACCACTACGGTAGGCTTTTTCCAGACTGCACTCGCAGATGGGCCTTCGATCTGCAAAGGAAACCAAATATGCGCCTCGCAGCCCTACCGCTATTGCTAGTCCCTCTATTTATCGCGCCGACGGCCCTGGCGGCTACCAGTTTGAGCGTTTGCACCGAGGCCAGCCCCGAAGGGTTCGATGTGGTGCAATACAACTCGCTGACCACCACCAATGCCTCGGCCGACGTACTGATGAACCGCCTGGTGGACTACGACGCCACCCACGGCAAGCTGGTGCCGAGCCTCGCGGACAGCTGGGAAGTCTCGCCGGATGGCCTGACATACACGTTCAAGCTGCACCCAGGCGTGAAATTCCACCGCACCGAATACTTCACCCCAAGCCGCAGCCTGACCGCCGAAGACGTGCGTTTCAGCTTTGAACGCATGCTCGACCCGGCCAACCCGTGGCACAAGATCGCGCAGAGCGGTTTCCCGCATGCGCAGTCGCTGCAATTGCCGACACTGGTCAAGAAAATCGACGCCCTCGACCCGCTGACCGTGCGCTTCACTCTCGATCACGCCGATTCGACCTTCCTCGCCGCCCTGAGCATGGGCTTTGCTTCGATCTACCCGGCCGAATACGCCGACAAGCTGCTCAAGGCCGGCAGGCCTGAAAAGCTCAATAGCCAGCCGATCGGCACCGGTCCGTTTGTGTTCGTACGCTTTCAGAAAGATGCGGTGGTTCGCTACAAAGCCAACCCGGAGTACTTCGCCGGCAAACCGGCTGTGGATAACTTAATCTTTGCCATTACCCCGGATGCCAACGTGCGGCTGCAGAAACTGCACCGTGACGAATGCCAGATCGCCCTATCGCCTAAGCCTTTAGACGTAGGCGAAGCCGAGAAAGACCCGGCATTGAAGGTGGAAAAAACCGCCGCCTTCATGACTGCCTTCGTGGCCATCAACAGCCAGCACCCACCACTGGACAAGCCCGAAGTGCGCCAGGCAATCAACCTGGCGTTCGACAAAAACAGCTACCTCAAAGCCGTGTTTGAAGGCACCGCCGAAGCGGCCAATGGCATTTACCCACCCAATACCTGGAGCTATGCCAAGGACTTGCCGGGTTATCCACACGACATCGCCAAGGCCAAGACGCTGCTAGACCGCGCCGGGCTCAAGGACGGCTTCAAAACCACCCTCTGGACCCGCCCAACCGGCAGCCTGCTGAACCCCAACCCCAACCTCGGTGCACAGCTGTTGCAGGCAGACCTGGCCAAGATCGGCATCCAGGCCGAGATTCGCGTGATCGAGTGGGGCGAACTGATTCGCCGCGCCAAGGCCGGTGAACATGACCTGCTGTTCATGGGCTGGGCCGGCGACAACGGTGACCCGGATAACTTCCTCACCCCACAGTTCTCCTGCGCGGCAGTAAAATCCGGTACCAACTTCGCGCGCTACTGCGACCCCGCGCTGGACAAACTGATCAGCGCCGGCAAGACCACCAGCGAGCAAGGCGTGCGTAGCAAGCTGTACCAACAGGCTCAGGCGCAGATCCAGCAGCAGGCCTTGTGGCTGCCGCTGGCGCACCCGACCGCGTTCGCCCTGGCCCGCAAGAATGTCGAGGGGTATCAGGTAAGCCCGTTCGGGCGCCAGGATTACTCCAAGGTCAGCATCAAGCCTTAAGCACCCGCCCCGCCCCAATGGGGGGCGGGGCTACAGCCACCCGTATTCCGCCATCGACAGCGGGTCGCCATCGCCCACGATGATGTGATCCAGCACCCGCACATCCACGACTTCCAAGGCCTTTTGCAGCAACTTGGTCAATTTTCGATCAGCCGCACTCGGCTCGACGCTCCCCGAAGGATGGTTGTGGCACAGGATCAATGCTGCCGCGTTGTACTCAAGTGCGCGCTTGACCACTTGCCGGGGATAAACCACGGCAGCATCAATGGTGCCCTGGAACAACGCCTCGAAGCCCAGCACCCGGTGCTTTGAGTCGAGAAACAGGCAGCCGAAGATCTCGTGGGGCTCATGACGCAACAACGCCTTGAGGTAATCGCGCACGGCCAAGGGGCTTTCCAGCACCGACTCCTTGCGCAGGCTTTCGGCCATATGGCGCCGGGACATTTCCAGCACGGCCTGCAACTGAGCAAATTTCGCCGGCCCCAGCCCCAAATGCCTGCTGAACAGCGTCTGGCTGGCCTCCAACAATGGGCGAAGGCCACCGAATTGCGCCAACAAATGGCGTGCCAAGTCGACCGCGCTTTTGCCGGAAACCCCGGTACGCAGGAAGATCGCCAACAGCTCGGCATCCGACAGGCTTGCCGCGCCCCATTCCAAAAGTTTCTCCCGTGGACGTTCCGCCACAGGCCAATCGCGAATACTCATCCCACCTCCGTGTGCGTGTGCGCCGCTGTTGCCTCGCGGACGCTGTGTTATCTTAAGCCCTCTTTTTTGCGTGCGATTTCCCCTGGGGAGGGGGCATCGCAGGCGTCACTGAACTGGCATCACTGAACTGGAAAGGCAAACCAATGCAGCGTCTGTATCGGAAACGCATCGTTCTCGGCGTCGGCGGCGGCATTGCCGCCTACAAGAGCGCAGAGCTGGTTCGCAGGCTCCTGGACCAAGGCGCCGAAGTGCGCGTGGTCATGACCCGCGGTGGCAGTGAATTCATCACCCCGCTGACCATGCAAGCCCTGTCCGGCCACCCGGTTCACCTCGACCTGCTGGACCCGGCGGCAGAAGCCGCGATGGGCCATATCGAGCTGGCCAAATGGGCCGACCTGGTACTCATCGCCCCGGCAACCGCCGACCTGATCGCCCGCCTCGCCCAAGGCATCGCCGATGACCTGCTGACCACTTTGGTTCTGGCAACCGACGCCACCGTCGCCATTGCCCCGGCCATGAACCAGGCCATGTGGCGCGACCCGGCCACCCAGGCGAACACCCAACTCCTGCAAAGCCGAGGCCTCAAAGTGTTCGGCCCCGCGTCCGGCAGCCAGGCCTGCGGCGATGTCGGCATGGGCCGCATGCTCGAAGCCACCGACCTGGCGCTGTGCGCCGCCGAGTGCTTCCAGCACCTGGCCCTGACCGGCAAGCACGTGCTGATCACTGCCGGCCCGACCCAGGAAAACATCGACCCGGTGCGCTACATCACCAACCATAGCTCAGGAAAAATGGGCTTTGCCTTGGCGGAAGCGGCGGTCGAGGCAGGCGCGCGCGTCACCTTGATCACCGGTCCGGTGCATTTGCCGACGCCTGATCGGGTCACGCGCATCGACGTAGTCAGCGCCCGAGACATGCTGGCGGCCTGTGAGGCAGCGATTCCCTGCGATCTGTTTATCGCGTCGGCAGCGGTCGCGGACTACCGCCCGGAAGTCGTCGCCCCGCAAAAGCTTAAGAAAGACCCTACAAGTGGCGACGGCCTGCTCCTGCAAATGGTGCGCAACCCGGACATTCTGGCAACTATCGCCACGCGCCCAGACCGCCCGTTCAGCGTCGGCTTTGCCGCCGAAACCGAACATCTGCTGGACTACGCCGCACGCAAATTGAAAGATAAAAACCTCGACCTGATCGTTGCCAATGATGTCGCCAACCCGAGCATCGGCTTCAACAGTGAGGAAAATGCCATCAGCGTGATCGACCGCGAGTTGCACGCCACCGTTTTCGCCCAGACCAGCAAGGGCAAGATTGCCCGCCAACTGATCTCATTTATCGCCCAACGGCTGAACCAGGTTTAATTTACATGCACGCTTTGCAAGCCAAGATTCTCGACCCCCGCATCGGCAACGAATTCCCACTGCCGGCCTACGCCACCCCAGGCTCCGCCGGGCTGGACCTGCGCGCCATGCTCAAGGAAGACACGGTCCTCGAGCCGGGCCAGACCATTCTGATTCCCACCGGCTTGTCGATCTATGTGGGCGACCCGGGCTTGGCGGCACTGATCCTGCCGCGCTCCGGTCTGGGCCACAAACACGGTATCGTGCTGGGCAACCTCGTTGGCCTGATCGACTCCGATTACCAGGGCGAGCTGATGGTATCGTGCTGGAACCGTGGCCAAACCGCCTTCAACATTGCTGTCGGCGAACGCATCGCCCAACTGGTACTGGTGCCGGTGGTGCAGGCGCACTTCGAACTGGTTCAGGAGTTCGACGAGACCCAGCGCGGCGCAGGCGGTTTTGGGCATTCCGGCAGTCACTGACTAAGCTGAAACAGGCCGGGCACCCTTGTCCGGCCCGACGCCACCGCAAGGCTTTTCAGGACGAAGAATGCGCGGACCTAATGATCGATATTTCCCCATTAGAATCAATGCATTACGTGGAGTAAAGCATGAGGCGCGAGCGCCGATGGCATTTTTGCACCACGAACTCTCTGCCAAAAAAGTCGTCATACCCTTCAGTTTGAGCCCGCCGGTCAGCCACATTCAGGCCAGCTTTGCCCCCTTCAGATGGAGTTTCACCTCGCGATGAGTACCGCAGCCCGAGTAGCCCCGACATTCCCCGACAGCATCTTTCGCGCCTACGACATTCGTGGCGTGGTGCCCAAGACCCTGACCGCCGAAACCGCTTACTGGATCGGCCGCGCCATCGGCTCCCAGAGCCTGGCCCAGGGCGAGCCTAACGTCTCGGTTGGCCGTGATGGCCGCTTGTCCGGCCCGGAGCTGGTAGAACAATTGATCCAGGGCCTGGCCGACAGCGGCTGCCACGTCAGCGACGTCGGCCTGGTGCCGACGCCTGCGCTGTACTACGCAGCCAACGTACTGGCCGGCAAGTCCGGTGTCATGCTCACCGGCAGCCATAACCCGTCGGACTACAACGGCTTCAAGATCGTCATCGCCGGTGACACCCTCGCCAACGAGCAAATCCAGGCGTTGCACGACCGCCTGAAGACCAACGATCTGACCAGCGGCACCGGCAGTATCACCAAGGTCGACATTCTTCAGCGCTACTCCGACGAAATCACCAGCGACGTCAAACTCGCGCGTCGCCTGAAAGTGGTAGTGGACTGCGGCAATGGCGCGGCCGGCGTGATCGCCCCGCAACTGCTCGAAGCCCTGAACTGCGAAGTGGTCCCGTTGTTCTGCGACGTCGACGGCAACTTCCCTAACCACCACCCGGACCCGGGCAAGCCTGAAAACCTGGTGGACCTGATCGCCAAGGTCAAGGAAACCGGCGCCGATGTAGGCCTGGCCTTTGACGGTGATGGCGACCGAGTCGGCGTGGTGACCAACACCGGCGAGAACGTGTTCGCCGACCGCCTGCTGATGCTGTTTGCCCGCGACGTGGTGGCCCGCAACCCCAACGCCGAAATCATCTTCGACGTGAAATGCACCCGCCGCCTCACCCCGCTGATCAAGGAATACGGCGGTCGCCCACTCATGTGGAAGACTGGCCACTCGTTGATCAAAAAGAAAATGAAGGAAACCGGCGCGCTGTTGGCCGGTGAAATGAGCGGCCACGTGTTCTTCAAAGAGCGCTGGTTCGGGTTTGACGACGGCATTTACAGCGCCGCCCGTCTGCTGGAGATCCTCAGCAAGGAAAAATCTACGGCGCAGGAGCTGTTTCAGACCTTTCCGAATGATATTTCTACGCCAGAGATCAATATCCATGTGACCGAGGAGAGCAAATTCAGCATCATTGACGCACTGCACGATGCGCAATGGGGTGAAGGCGCCAACCTGACCACCATTGATGGTGTGCGAGTCGATTACGCCAAAGGCTGGGGCCTGGTTCGCGCGTCCAACACCACACCGGTGCTGGTCCTGCGTTTCGAGGCGGATACCGAGGCTGAGTTGCAGCGCATCAAGGACGTGTTCCACGCCCAGTTGAAACGTGTTGCCCCTGATCTCCAATTACCGTTCTGATTTTTTACCGGAGCCCTGAATGACCCTCGAACGCGAAGCCGCTGCCAATACTGCCAAGGTCCTGTCCGAAGCGTTGCCTTACATTCGACGCTACGTCGGCAAGACGCTGGTGATCAAGTACGGCGGCAATGCCATGGAAAGCGACGAGCTGAAAACCGGCTTTGCCCGCGACATCGTGTTGATGAAAGCCGTCGGGATCAACCCGGTGGTGGTGCACGGTGGTGGCCCGCAAATCGGCGACCTGCTCAAGCGCTTGTCGATCGAGAGTCACTTCATCGATGGCATGCGCGTCACTGACGCGCAGACCATGGACGTGGTGGAGATGGTCCTCGGCGGCCAGGTCAACAAAGACATCGTCAACCTGATCAACCGTCATGGCGGCAGCGCCATCGGCCTGACCGGCAAGGACGCGGAGTTGATCCGCGCAAAAAAACTGACCGTTACCCGTCAGACGCCGGAGATGACCCAGCCGGAAATCATCGACATCGGCCAGGTAGGCGAAGTGATCGGCATCAACACCGACCTGCTGAACCTGCTGGTCAAAGGCGACTTCATCCCAGTGATCGCGCCAATCGGCGTGGGTGCCAATGGTGAGTCTTACAACATCAACGCCGATCTGGTAGCCGGTAAGGTGGCTGAGGCGCTGAAAGCTGAAAAGCTGATGCTGCTGACCAACATCGCCGGCTTGATGGACAAGGAAGGCAAGGTGCTGACCGGCCTGACTACCCAGCAAGTGGACGAGTTGATCGCCGACGGCACCATCTACGGCGGCATGCTGCCGAAGATCCGTTGCGCACTGGAAGCAGTGCAAGGCGGCGTGGGTAGCTCGCTGATTCTGGATGGCCGCGTGCCAAATGCAATCCTGCTGGAAATCTTCACCGATACCGGTGTGGGCACGCTGATCAGCAACCGCAAGCGTCCTTAATCGGCAGAAAACAAAAAGGCCCCGCTCAATCAAATTGAGCGGGGCCTTTTTTGTTGGTACTCGATCCAAATGTGGCTGAAATCAGTTGTACCGAGGTGATGCTATCGCAGGCAAGCCAGCTCCCACGCGGGTCCGCGTGCCGGATGGGTTTCGGTGTCAGACGCCGAACTGCTCGCGGTACGCCTTGACCGCCGGCAAATGCTGCTTGAGCTGCGGATCGTCTTCCAGGAACTGCAGCACCTGGTTCAACGACACAATGCTCACTACCGGAATGCCAAAATCACGCTCCACTTCCTGGATCGCCGACAATTCGCCATTGCCGCGCTCCTGGCGGTTCAGTGCGATCAACACACCGGCAGCCTTGGCACCGTCCTGGGAAGCGATGATCTGCATCACTTCACGGATGGCGGTGCCGGCCGTGATCACGTCGTCGATGATCAGCACGTCGCCTTTGAGTGGAGCCCCGACCAGGCTGCCGCCTTCGCCATGAGCCTTGGCCTCTTTGCGGTTGAAGCACCACGGCAAATCCAGCCCATGATGTTCCGCCAACGCCACGGCAGTCGCGGCCGCCAGAGGGATGCCCTTGTAGGCTGGGCCGAACAGTACGTCGAAGGAAATACCGCTTTCAACGATGGCTGCCGCGTAGAAACGACCCAGCTGAGCCAGGGCCGAACCCGAGTTGAACAAGCCTGCATTGAAGAAGTAAGGGCTGGTGCGCCCGGACTTCAAAGTGAACTCACCGAAGCGTAAAACGCCGCGATCGATGGCAAAACGAATGAAATCGCGTTGATACGCCTGCATGAAAAAAGCCTCAGATACCACGGATTTAGCTAATTAGGTAGACGGCGTGTATCATACACGCACGCGATTTTTGGGGCCATTTATGCGGATCATCAGTGTGAACGTCAATGGTATTCAGGCTGCAGTCGAGCGTGGTTTGCTCAGTTGGCTGCAAGCACAGAATGCCGACGTCATCTGCCTGCAGGACACCCGCGCCTCCGCCTTTGAACTGGACGACCCAGCCTTCCAACTGGATGGCTACTTCCTTTATGCCTGCGATGCCGAAGTGCCCACCCAAGGTGGCGTGGCTTTGTACTCGCGGTTGCAACCCAAGGCGGTCATCAGCGGCCTCGGCTTCGAGACAGCCGACCGCTACGGGCGCTACCTGCAAGCCGATTTCGACAAGGTCAGCATCGCGACCTTGCTGCTCCCTTCGGGGCAGAACGGCGATGAAGACTTGAACCAGAAGTTCAAGCTAATGGACGATTTCGCCCGTTATCTGGATAAACAGCGACGCAAACGTCGCGAGTACATTTACTGTGGCTCGCTGTACGTGGCGCAACAAAAGCTGGATATCAAGAACTGGCGCGACAGCCAGCAATCCCCGGGCTTCCTGGCGCCGGAACGTGCCTGGATGGACGAGATTGTCGGCAACATGGGTTATGTCGATGCCCTGCGCGAAGTCAGCCGCGAAGGCGACCAGTACAGCTGGTGGCCGGATAACGAACAGGCTGAGATGCTCAACCTGGGCTGGCGTTTCGACTATCAGCTGCTGACACCTGGCCTGCGCCGCTTTGTTCGCAGCGCACGCCTGCCGCGTCAGCCACGGTTCTCGCAGCATGCGCCGCTGATCGTGGACTACGACTGGACACTGACCATCTAAGGTCTTTTTCCAGGCACAAAAAAACCGACATCGCTGTCGGTTTTTTTGTGGGTGCTCATTATTTGACCAGCCGCCAGGTAAAGGGATAGCGATAGGCGATCCCCTTGTTGGCCTTGATCGAACCGATGATGGTCAGCACCACGGTCGCAATCGCCAAGGCAGTCATCAGGAAAAAGCCGATAACCGCGAAGGCCAACACGATGCAAACCAGCCAAGCAATGGCTACGGTGATCTGGAAGTTCAAGGCTTCCTTGCCCTGATCATCAATGAACGGGTCCACTTCTTTCTTCATCTGCCACAGGATCAGCGGCCCTACGACACTGCCGAAGGGGAACACAAACCCCAGAAACGCCGCGAGGTGACACAACATTGCTCCCTGACGCACTTCGTAGGAAGGCGTGGGCACGGGAAGTTGACTGTCATTCATGGCGCTTCTCCTTGAGGCCGGCTCAGTCAGCCAGCGCGGCGTTCTGCAGTTCGAAGATTTCGGTCATACCTTTCTGGGCCAGGGCCAGCATGGCATTCAGGTCGGCCGGCTGGAATGGCGCGCCTTCGGCGGTGCCCTGCACTTCGATGAAACCACCGGTGCTGGTCATCACCACGTTCAGGTCGGTCTCGGCGGCCGAGTCTTCCAGGTAGTCCAGGTCCAGCACAGGCTCGCCTTGGTACATGCCAACCGACACGGCGGCGATCATCTGCTTGAGCGGGTCGCCGGCTTTCAGGCCGCCACGCTTCTTGATCACTTTCAGTGCGTCAGCCAGGGCCACCATGGCGCCGGTGATGGAGGCAGTGCGGGTGCCGCCGTCAGCCTGGATAACGTCGCAATCGACGTACAGGGTCACGTCGCCCAGCTTGGACATGTCCAGGGCTGCGCGCAGGGAGCGACCGATCAGACGCTGGATTTCCAGGGTGCGGCCGCCTTGCTTGCCGCGGCTGGCTTCACGCTGGTTACGTTCGCCGGTGGCGCGCGGCAGCATGCCGTACTCGGCGGTCAACCAACCCTGGCCCTGGCCCTTGAGGAAACGCGGCACGCCGTTTTCGACGCTGACGGTGCAGATCACCTTGGTATCGCCAAACTCGACCAGTACAGATCCCTCGGCGTGTTTGGTGTAGTTGCGGGTGATGCGGATCGAGCGGAGCTGATCGGCAGCGCGACCACTTGGACGTTTCATAGGGGATACCTGTACGGAGGACGAAAAACTGCTGAGCATTATAGAGCCGCGAACCGTTTCGGGGCACTTCTAAAAAATCCGGTTACGAATGGCTGGCCTGGCGCCCATTGTTTGGGCGCGTCCGCCTCACTGCGCTACAATCCTGCGCCTTCGCAGCCTGTCGGCTTCAATTTACCCACCAGCCCGTATTTTCGGGACTGCATCGCGAGGTACCTCCATGGTGCACAGCATGACCGCCTTCGCCCGCGTCGAAAAAGCCGGCGTCCAAGGCACCCTGAGCTGGGAACTGCGCTCGGTCAACAGCCGTTACCTGGAGCCGCACCTGCGCCTGCCGGAATCTTTCCGTGACCTCGAAGGTGCGGTACGTGAAGCGCTGCGCCAGGGTATCTCCCGTGGCAAGCTGGAATGCACCCTGCGCTTTACCGAAGAAACCACCGGCAAACCGCTGCAGGTCGACCGCGACCGCGCTGCGCAATTGGTCGCCGCCGCCGAAACCATCGCCAGCCTGATCAAGCAGCCCGCCGCGCTGAACCCGCTGGAAGTGCTGGCCTGGCCCGGCGTACTGGTAGCCGACGCCACCGACCCGCAAGCCCTCAACGCCGAAGCCCTCGCCCTGTTCACCCAGGGTTTGAAGGAGCTCAAGGCCGGCCGCGAACGTGAAGGCGCCGAACTGGCGCGCCTGATCAACGAGCGCCTGACCTCGATTGAAGATGACGTGGTCACCCTACGCGAGCTGGTGCCGCAGATGCTCGCTACCCAGCGCCAGAAGGTCCTGGACCGCTTCACCGACATGAAGGCCGACCTCGACCCGACGCGCCTGGAGCAGGAAATGGTCCTGCTGGCGCAGAAGAGTGACGTGGCCGAAGAGCTCGACCGCCTGAGCACCCACATCCTCGAAGTGCGCCGCGTGCTCAAGTCCGCCGGTGCCGCCGGTCGGCGCCTGGACTTCCTGATGCAGGAACTCAACCGCGAAGCCAATACACTGGGCTCCAAGGCGTTTGATCCGCGCAGCACGACAGCTGCGGTCAACCTCAAAGTGTTGATCGAGCAGATGCGCGAACAAGTACAGAATATTGAGTAAGGCAACTTCCATGACCCACAGCACCGGCACCCTTTACATCATTTCCGCCCCTTCGGGCGCGGGCAAGAGCAGCCTGGTCAAGGCCCTGACCGACGCTGACGAGCAGATCCGCATCTCGGTCTCACACACCACCCGCGCCATGCGCCCGGGTGAGGTGAACGGCGTGCACTATCACTTCGTCGAGCGTACCGAGTTCGTGAAGATGATCGAGCACGGCGACTTCCTCGAGCGCGCCGAAGTCTTCGGCAACCTCTACGGCACTTCGCAAAGCCATCTGCAGCAGACCCTGGACGAAGGCCACGACCTGATCCTGGAAATCGACTGGCAGGGCGCCGAGCAAGTGCGTCAGCTGATGCCCAAAGCCCGCTCGATCTTCATCCTGCCGCCGTCGCTCGAAGCCTTGCACCAGCGCCTGACCAACCGTGGCCAGGACAGCGACGAGATCATCGAAGGCCGCATGCGTGAAGCCGTCAGCGAAATGAGCCACTACGTCGACTACGACTACCTGATCATCAATGACGATTTTGCCCACGCTTTGGACGATTTGAAGGCGATTTTCCGCACCAATCAGCTCCAGCAAAAGCGCCAACAGCAGCGTTTCGGCAAATTACTCGCCGAACTGCTCGGCTGATTGGCTCTTCCCAAAACCGCTGCAAGGGCTTTACATTGGCACTTGTAGCGGTTTTTCGAGGGCACGGGAAAAATCAGCGCTTCCCTAAACGCTGGTGATTTTTTAAACTGTTTAGTCCGCTCGCCCAACCGGGCAGCGCGCATCTTGCATTCGCTCCGAGGAATACCATGGCCCGCGTAACCGTTGAAGACTGCCTAGAACACGTGGATAACCGCTTTGAGCTGGTCATGCTCTCTACCAAGCGTGCCCGTCAACTGGCCACTGGCGGCAAAGAGCCACTGGTCCAGTGGGAAAACGACAAGCCTACCGTTGTAGCCCTGCGTGAAATCGCTGAAGGCCTGATGAGCTACGAGTTCATCGCCAACGCCGAGATCGTTGAAGACGAACCGCTGTTTGCAGCGTTCGAGGACGAGTCCAACGAGGCCGTCTAAGCCTATGCCTGGTCGACGTAGCACGGCGCGGGGTCACAGCCAACGGCAGGAGTTAATCCTTTGCCGAGCATAGACGCCCTCGCCGATCGCTTATCGACCTACCTCGGCCCAGACCAGGTCAACCTGGTCCGCCGAGCGTATTTCTACGCCGAACAAGCCCACGACGGCCAACGCCGGCGCAGTGGCGAGGCGTATGTCACGCATCCTCTTGCGGTGGCAAATATTCTTGCCGACATGCACATGGACCATCAGAGTTTGATGGCCGCGATGCTGCATGACGTGATCGAAGACACAGGCATCGCCAAGGAAGCGCTCAGCGCGCAGTTTGGCGAAACCGTGGCCGAACTGGTCGACGGGGTCAGCAAACTGACCCAGATGAACTTCGAGACCAAGGCCGAAGCCCAGGCGGAAAACTTCCAGAAGATGGCCATGGCCATGGCCCGAGACATTCGGGTGATCCTGGTCAAGCTGGCCGACCGGCTTCACAACATGCGCACGCTGGAAGTGCTGTCCGGCGAAAAACGCCGGCGCATCGCCAAGGAAACCCTGGAAATCTACGCGCCCATCGCCAACCGGCTGGGCATGCATGCCATTCGTATCGAATTCGAAGACCTCGGCTTTAAAGCCATGCACCCGATGCGCTCGGCGCGCATCTACCAGGCGGTCAAACGCGCCCGGGGCAACCGCAAGGAAATCGTCAACAAGATCGAAGAGTCCCTGAGCCATTGCCTGGCGATCGACGAGATCGAAGGCGAGGTCAGCGGCCGGCAGAAACACATCTACGGCATCTACAAGAAGATGCGCGGCAAGCGCCGGGCCTTCAACGAGATCATGGACGTGTACGCGTTCCGGATCATCGTCGACAAGGTCGATACCTGCTACCGCGTGCTGGGCGCTGTACATAATTTGTACAAACCCCTGCCGGGCCGCTTCAAGGACTACATCGCGATTCCCAAGGCCAACGGCTATCAGTCGCTGCATACCACGCTGTTCGGTATGCATGGGGTGCCAATCGAGATCCAGATCCGCACGCGGGAAATGGAAGAGATGGCCAACAACGGCATCGCTGCCCATTGGCTGTACAAATCCAGCGGCGACGAGCAGCCAAAAGGTACCCATGCCCGCGCCCGCCAGTGGGTCAAAGGCGTGCTGGAAATGCAGCAACGTGCCGGCAACTCCCTGGAATTTATCGAAAGCGTGAAGATCGACCTGTTCCCGGACGAGGTCTACGTGTTCACGCCCAAAGGCCGGATCATGGAGCTGCCCAAAGGCTCCACGGCGGTCGACTTTGCCTACGCCGTGCACACCGACGTCGGCAACAGCTGCATCGCCTGTCGGATCAACCGTCGTCTCGCGCCGCTGTCCGAGCCGCTGCAAAGCGGCTCCACGGTCGAGATCGTCAGCGCACCTGGCGCGCGCCCGAACCCGGCCTGGCTCAACTTCGTGGTTACCGGCAAAGCGCGCACACACATCCGCCATGCCCTGAAGCTGCAACGCCGCTCCGAATCCATCAGCCTCGGCGAACGCCTGCTGAACAAGGTGCTCAACGGTTTCGACAGCGCCCTGGATAAGATCCCGGCCGAGCGTGTGCAAGCGATGCTCCACGAGTATCGCCAGGAAACCATCGAAGACCTGCTGGAAGATATCGGCCTGGGCAACCGCATGGCCTATGTGGTCGCCCGCCGCCTGCTTGGCGAAGGCGAACAGCTGCCAAGCCCCGAAGGCCCGCTGGCAATTCGCGGCACCGAAGGCCTGGTGCTCAGCTACGCCAAATGTTGCACGCCGATCCCGGGCGACCCGATTGTCGGCCACCTGTCCGCAGGCAAAGGCATGGTCGTGCACTTGGACAACTGCCGCAATATCACCGAAATCCGCCACAACCCAGAGAAATGCATCCAGCTCTCCTGGGCCAAGGATGTGACTGGCGAATTCAACGTCGAGCTGCGCGTTGAGCTGGAGCACCAGCGCGGCCTGATCGCCCTGCTGGCCAGCAGCGTCAACGCGGCCGACGGCAATATCGAGAAAATCAGCATGGATGAGCGCGATGGCCGCATCAGCGTAGTCCAACTGGTCGTCAGCGTGCACGACCGCGTGCACCTGGCCCGCGTGATCAAGAAGCTGCGCGCCCTGACCGGGGTGATTCGCATCACCCGCATGCGTGCGTAGCGCTTCAAATAGTCATCATCTCTTACAAGGAGTCACACATGACCAAGACTGTTATCACCAGCGACAAGGCCCCGGCCGCCATCGGCACTTACTCCCAGGCGATTAAGGCGGGCAACACCGTCTACATGTCCGGCCAGATTCCACTGGACCCAAAGACCATGGAACTGGTTGAAGGTTTTGAAGCACAGACCGTACAAGTCTTCGAGAACCTCAAGTCGGTTGCCGAAGCTGCCGGCGGTTCGTTCAAGGACATCGTCAAGCTGAACATCTTCCTCACCGACCTGAGCCACTTCGCCAAGGTCAACGAGATCATGGGCAAGTACTTCGAACAGCCGTACCCAGCCCGCGCCGCCATCGGCGTTGCCGCCCTGCCAAAGGGCGCACAGGTTGAGATGGACGCGATTCTGGTCATCGAGTAAAACACCCGGCGCAGCTTTCACAGGCTGCGCCGACTTCGTTTCAGAAGGATTTCGTAATGCGCAAAGCGCTTGTAGCCTTATCAACGCTCGCCCTGTTGCTCGGCGGCTGCGCCAGCAACCCCGCCGACCTAGATGTGAGCGGCACCTGGATCAACCAGGCCGCCATCAACGCGGCAGCCAAGGGCGGCCCTTTGCGTGAAGCGTTGCAAACCTTTGGCCCGAACCTCGAGTGGGAGGTCAACACCAAGGCTTTGCAGGCGCGCTACTACAACGGTTTTGAAGTCGCCGAAGGCAAGCTGCTGAGTGAGAAGCCCGGCGCCTGGAGCGTCGATTTCTACGGCAGCTCCGCCACTGAACTCAAGCGTAAAGGCAAGCAACTGCTGCAAGTGGCCAACGACAATGAGCCTGAGCAACTGTTTGCCCGCGCCAAAGACCCAGCCCCCGAAGGCGCGCCGCTGGGTGCGAACTTCGAACGCGCACTGTATGCAGCCTACTTGGGCGGCGACTGGAAGATCACCGACGGCACCGGCGACGGCGCCACGGTACAGTTCCAGGCTGACGGCAAGGTCGCCGGCTTGCCAAGTGTCGATCGGTACTCGCTGTGCCTGGCGGGTGACTGCGCCTCCATGAGCGGCGGCTATGACAGCATCTGGCTGCAACTGAACGGTCAGGGCAACCCGTGGATCTTCGCCCGCAAAGGCAAGCAACTGGAGATTTTCCAGGCGGTGAACACCGCGCAAACGGATGAAGTGCCTTCGTTTACGCCGGGGCCACGCCAGTGGTTGCTTGAAAAGAAATAACCGCATGACGCAGATCTGAATGTGGGAGCTGGCTTGCCTGCGATAGTGGTGTATCGGTCACACCGTGTTGGATGTGACACCGTCATCGCAGGCAAGCCAGCTCCCACATTTTTTAACTGCGTTTCAGCCTTTCAATATCGCCGCATACCCTTCGCGATAGGTCGGATACGTCGGTACCCAGCCCAACGCTTTGGCTCGGGCATTGCTGCATTGTTTACTGCCCGCCCGACGCACGCTGGCGTCGTCAGCCCACTCAGTCACGCCCAAATAGTCGCGCAACCAGCCCACCACCTCCGCCAATGGCGCAGGCGCATCGTCCACGCCGATGTAGACCTTATCCAGCGAACCGCCCTGCTCCACATGCCGCAGCAAAAAGGCCAGCAAGCCCGCTGCGTCATCCGCGTGAATCCGGTTGCCGTATAAAGGTGGATCAACCGCCACGCGATAGCCTTGGCGCACTTGGGTCAACAGCCATTCGCGGCCGGGGCCGTAGATTCCGGTCAACCGCACGATGCTCGCCGGAATGCCGCTGTTGAGGGCCACTTGCTCAGCTTCCAGCATCACCTGGCCGGAATAGCCTTTCGCCTGGGTGTCGGACGTTTCATCGACCCACTCACCATGCTGCTGGCCATACACACTGCTGCTGGACACAAACAGCAAATGTTTGGGTTCCTGACCGTAATCGTTCAACCACTCCAACACATGCTGCAACCCTTGCACGTAAGCCGCGCGATAGCCGGCCTCATCGTGGTCGGTGGCGGCGGCGCAATACACCAGGTAATCCACCCCGCCAATCGGCCAGGTGTCAGGGCAATCCTTTTTGAACAGGTCGCCAGCGATGCCGATCACGCCGTCGGGCAGGCGCGAAATGTCCCGCCGCAACCCGTGAACCTCCCATTCCGAGGCCAGTAATTGGCTAGCCAGCCGACTACCCACATCGCCGCAACCGGCAATTACAACAGAAGGCGCAGACATCATAAAACTCCGTTCTCAAAGGTCTAGATTAGCCTTCGCAGATGACCTGCGGCCAGGAAAAGGACAAATAAAGTAACTGTATTACTTTTGTTAACAAGAATTACTTGCAATAATAACCTCCCATTTGTCCTCGACCCATCAGGGTCTGGCAGGACGATCACTCATTTTTTCTCTTAGGTCCGGCCAGCATGACACGTCATACAAAACCCGCTTCGCCAACCAAGCTTCACAGCCCATCCCGCGCCTGGCGTGCGATTGCTGCGCTGCTGTTCAGCGTAATGCTGGCACCGACCGCCGCATTCGCTGACGCTACCGCCCCAGCCGCTCCGGCTGCTGCCGAGCAGAACGCTGCAACCCCGGCGGCTCCTGCTGCCACACCGGTTGCGACCGACCCGGCTCAGGCTGCTGATCCTGCACCCGCTGACGAATCCGGCGTAGTGTTGGAAGAAGACAACAGCCTGGGCATGGCACACGACCTGTCGCCATGGGGCATGTATCAGAATGCCGACGTGGTGGTGAAAGCCGTGATGATCGGCCTGGCTATCGCCTCGATCATTACCTGGACCATCTGGATCGGCAAAGGCTTCGAGCTGCTGGGCGCCAAACGTCGCCTGCGCACTGAAATCGTCCACCTGAAAAAAGCCACCACCCTCAAGGAAGCCAGCGACACCGCGACCAAGAAGGGCACTCTGGCCAACCTGCTGGTACACGACGCGCTTGAAGAAATGCGCCTGTCGGCCAACACCCGCGAAAAAGAAGGCATCAAGGAACGCGTCAGCTTCCGCCTGGAGCGCCTGGTTGCAGCCTGCGGTCGTAACATGAGCAGCGGCACCGGCGTGCTGGCCACCATCGGTTCCACCGCGCCGTTCGTCGGCCTGTTCGGCACCGTGTGGGGCATCATGAACAGCTTTATCGGCATCGCCAAAACCCAGACCACTAACCTCGCCGTCGTTGCCCCAGGCATCGCCGAAGCCCTGCTGGCAACCGCCCTGGGCCTGGTTGCCGCGATTCCTGCGGTGGTGATCTACAACGTCTTCGCCCGTTCGATTGCCGGCTATAAAGCCCAGGTATCGGACGCGTCGGCAGAAGTCCTGCTGCTGGTCAGCCGCGACCTCGATCACCTGCCTACCGAGCGCAGCTCGCAACCGCACATGGTGAAAGTGGGGTAATCGGCCATGGGCCTGCATTTGAATCAAAGCGACGACGACCTCGTCGAGAACCACGAAATCAACGTCACGCCGTTTATCGACGTGATGCTGGTGCTGCTGATCATCTTCATGGTGGCGGCGCCCCTAGCGACCGTGGACATCAAAGTCGACCTGCCCGCGTCCAGCGCCAAGCCTGCGCCGCGGCCGGAGAAACCGATCTTCCTCAGCGTCAAGGCGGACCAACGCCTGTTCCTGGGCGAAGAAGAAGTCAAAGCTGAAACCCTGGGCCCGGTGCTCGACGCCAAGACCCAAGGCAAGAAAGACACGACGATCTTCTTCCAGGCCGACAAGGGCGTGGACTACGGCGACCTGATGAGCGTGATGGATGCCCTGCGGGCAGCCGGCTACCTCAAGGTCGGCCTGGTCGGACTTGAGACGGCAGCCAAGAAATGATCACGACGCGCCACAAACTGACGCGTTATGGCACCAGCCTCGCCGTCGTGCTGGGCGTGCATGCCGTCGCGATCATCATCGCGCTTCAATGGTCCGCGCCGCATCAGGTGACGTTGCCTCCAGCGGCCATGGTCATCGACCTGGCGCCGATGCCGGCACCGCCGCCGCCAGCGCCGCCAAAGGTGGTCACACCGCCACAGCCGCCCGCGCCGGTGGAAGAGCTGCCTTTGCCGAAAATGGCCGAGGCGCCTAAACCAACGATCCAGGTGCCCAAGCCGGTCAAGCCCAAACCCAAACCGCAGCCGCCCAAGCCTGTGGAGAAGAAGCCCGAGCCGCCCAAGGAAAAACCTTCCGAGGACCCACCGAGCGAAACCCCACCGACCAACGCGCCGGCGGAAAAATCCGCCCAACCCGTGCCCGGCCCATCGCCGGCGCAGGTCGCGGCCAAAGCTTCCTGGGAAGGCACCCTGCTGGCGCACTTGGCGAAGTACAAGAAGTACCCGCCAGGCGCCCAACAGCGGGGCAAGGAAGGCCTGAACCGCCTGCGCTTTGTGGTCGATGCAGAAGGCAACGTGCTGTCCTACGAGCTGGTGGGCCGCTCCGGCAACGCCGACCTGGACCGCGCAACCCTGGACATGATCCGTCGTGCCCAGCCATTGCCCAAGCCACCGGCCGACATGTTGAAAGGCGGCAGCGTCGAAATCGTCGCGCCGTTTGTTTACAACATCGAGAAGCGCCGCCGCTAAAAATGAGAATGGTGAGGGGCAACCCTCACCACCTTCTGCAAAATCTCCCACACTCCCCGCTCAATCCCCACCAAAGTTCTGATAACGTGCGTCTATCGATTGCAGCCGGTATGCTTGGCTCCGCCGTTTTGTTTACAACATCGAGAAGCGCCGCCGCTAAAAATGAGAATGGTGAGGGGCAACCCTCACCACCTTCTGCAAAATCTCCCACACTCCCCGCTCAATCCCCACCAAAGTTCTGATAACGTGCGTCTATCGATTGCAGCCGGTATGCTTGGCTCGCAACCTCATGGACGCCCGCTATGACTCTTACAGAATTACGCTACATCGTGACCCTCGCCCAAGAGCAGCACTTCGGCCACGCGGCCGAGCGTTGCCATGTCAGCCAGCCGACGCTGTCGGTGGGTGTGAAAAAGCTTGAAGACGAACTCGGTGTGCTGATTTTCGAGCGCAGCAAGAGCGCCGTGCGCCTCACGCCAGTAGGCGAAGGCATCGTTGCCCAGGCCCAGAAGGTCCTGGAACAAGCCCAAAGCATTCGCGAGCTGGCCCAGGCCGGCAAGAACCAGCTGACCGCACCGTTGAAAGTCGGCGCCATCTACACCGTCGGCCCGTACTTGTTCCCGCACCTGATCCCGCAACTGCACCGCGTCGCGCCGCAGATGCCGCTGTATATCGAAGAAAACTTCACCCACGTACTGCGCGACAAACTGCGCAACGGTGAGTTGGACGCAATCATCATCGCCCTGCCCTTCAACGAGGCAGACGTGCTGACCCTGCCGCTCTACGACGAGCCGTTTTACGTGTTGATGCCGGCTTCCCACCCGTGGACGCAAAAAGACACCATCGACGCCGGCCTGCTCAACGACAAGAGCCTGCTGCTGCTCGGCGAAGGTCACTGCTTCCGTGACCAGGTATTGGAAGCCTGCCCGACCCTGACCAAGGGCAACGACGGCGCCAAACACACCACGGTGGAATCCAGC
The DNA here is from genome assembly GCF_009707325.1 of Pseudomonas sp. IB20. Taxonomy (NCBI): domain Bacteria; kingdom Pseudomonadati; phylum Pseudomonadota; class Gammaproteobacteria; order Pseudomonadales; family Pseudomonadaceae; genus Pseudomonas; species Pseudomonas gelidaquae. The sequence continues at coordinate 5,159,888 of NZ_CP046103.1, forward strand.
TCCCTGGAAACCATTCGCCACATGGTCGCGTCCGGCCTGGGTATTTCGATCCTGCCGCTGTCGGCAGTGGACAGCCACCACTACGCCCCCGGCGTGATCGAAGTGCGCCCACTCACGCCCCCGGTGCCGTTCCGTACCGTGGCGATTGCCTGGCGCGCCAGCTTTCCACGCCCGAAAGCCATTGAGATCCTCGGTGACTCGATCCGCCTGTGCTCGGTGGCCAAGCCGCCCGCTGCGAGCTAAGTAAACGTATGACCGAGTTGTCGCAGGTGTCGGTGACCGCACTCAAGGGTGTCGGTGAAGCCATGGCCGAGAAGCTAGCCAAGGTCGGCCTGGAGAACCTCCAGGACGTGCTGTTCCACCTGCCCCTGCGCTATCAGGACCGCACGCGCGTAGTGCCCATCGGCCATCTGCGCCCTGGGCAGGACGCGGTGGTCGAAGGCACCGTCAGTGGCGCCGATGTGGTGATGGGCAAACGCCGCAGTTTGGTGGTGCGCCTGCAAGACGGCACCGGTGGCCTGAGCCTGCGCTTTTACCATTTCAGCAATGCGCAAAAGGAAGGCCTAAAGCGTGGCACCCGCGTGCGTTGCTACGGTGAAGCGCGACCTGGCGCGTCGGGCCTGGAAATCTACCACCCGGAGTACCGCGCCATCACCGGCGACGAGCCGCCGCCGGTGGACACCACGCTCACGCCCATTTACCCACTGACCGAAGGCCTGACCCAGCAGCGCCTGCGCCAGCTGTGCATGCAGACCCTGACGATGCTCGGCCCGAAAAGCCTGCCCGACTGGCTGCCAGTGGAACTGGCCCGCGACTACCAACTGGCGCCCCTGGACGATGCAATCCGCTACCTGCATAACCCACCCGCCGACGCCGATGTCGACGAACTGGCCTTGGGTCATCACTGGGCTCAGCATCGCCTGGCCTTCGAAGAACTGCTGACTCATCAACTGTCTCAGCAGCGCCTGCGCGAAAGCATGCGTTCCCTGCGTGCGCCGGCGATGCCCAAGGCCACGCGCCTGCCAGCGCAATACCTGGCCAACCTGGGCTTTGCGCCGACCGGTGCCCAGCAGCGGGTCGGCAATGAAATCGCCTACGACCTCAGCCAGAAAGAACCGATGCTGCGCCTGATCCAGGGTGACGTGGGCGCCGGCAAAACCGTGGTCGCCGCCCTCGCCGCCTTGCAGGCGCTGGAAGCCGGTTACCAAGTGGCGCTGATGGCGCCTACCGAAATTCTCGCCGAGCAGCACTTCATCACCTTCAAGCGCTGGCTTGAACCGCTGGGCCTGGAAGTGGCGTGGCTGGCCGGCAAGCTCAAGGGCAAGGTCCGTGCAGCAGCGCTGGAACAGATCGCCAATGGCGCACCGATGGTGGTGGGCACCCACGCGCTGTTCCAAGACGAAGTGCAGTTCAAGAACCTCGCGCTGGTGATCATCGACGAACAGCACCGCTTCGGTGTGCAACAGCGCCTGGCCTTGCGCCAGAAAGGTGTGGGTGGGCGCATGAACCCCCACCAGTTGATCATGACCGCCACGCCGATCCCTCGCACCCTGGCCATGAGCGCCTACGCCGACCTCGACACCTCGATCCTCGATGAGCTGCCGCCCGGCCGTACGCCGGTCAACACCGTGCTGGTCACCGACACCCGCCGCGTGGAAGTGATCGAGCGCGTGCGCGGTGCCTGCGCCGAAGGCCGTCAGGCGTACTGGGTGTGCACGCTGATTGAAGAGTCCGAAGAGCTAACCTGCCAAGCCGCCGAAACTACGTTTGAAGACCTCACCAGTGCCTTGGGCGAACTCAAGGTCGGGCTGATCCACGGCCGCATGAAGCCGGCGGAAAAAGCCGCAGTGATGGCCGAATTCAAAGCCGGTAACCTGCAACTGCTGGTCGCCACCACAGTGATCGAAGTGGGTGTGGACGTGCCCAACGCGAGCCTGATGATCATCGAAAACCCCGAGCGTCTGGGCCTCGCGCAACTGCACCAATTGCGCGGCCGCGTCGGCCGGGGCAGCACCGCCAGCCATTGCGTACTGCTCTACCATCCGCCGCTGTCGCAGATCGGTCGTCAGCGACTGGGCATCATGCGCGAAACCAACGACGGTTTTATCATCGCCGAAAAAGACCTCGAACTGCGCGGCCCTGGCGAAATGCTCGGCACCCGCCAGACCGGCCTGCTGCAATTCAAGGTCGCCGACCTGATGCGTGACGCCGACCTGCTGCCCGCCGTGCGTGATGCGGCGCAGGCGCTGCTTGAGCGCTGGCCGGATCACGTCAGCCCGTTGCTCGATCGTTGGCTACGGCATGGGCAGCAATACGGCCAAGTGTGACGCCTGCCTCACTTATCCGACCAACACATGTAACAAGCTGGTTATACTTCGGTGACTGTACGAAATTGGATCAGGCCATGTCAGAAGTAGCCCTCGCCACAGCCCCACTGACCACCCCGCCGGTCATTCGGGCTCTGCTCGCAAAGCTCGCCATCCCCTACACGGAAGTGACGGAACACGCCGGCCTGAATCCCGCTCGAAAGATCCAGGCAGTGCTGTTGGAAGATGCCGTTGGCGCACTCATGGTGCTGTTCCCGCAGAGCCAGTTGCTCGACCTCAACCGTCTCGCCGAACTCACCGGTCGCCGCCTCACGGCCGTGTCGCCGGACCGCGTCGAGCGCATGCTGGCCAAGCATGACCTGAACCTGCTGCCGGGCCTGCCGGCGCTGACCAGCTCGCCTTGCCTGTACGAAGGCAGCCTGCTCAGCGAGCCGAGCCTGCTGGTGCATTCGGGCGAAGCCGGGTTGCTGCTGGAAATCGCCAGCGGCGACTTCAAGACCATGCTCACCAAGGCCAGCGCCGCGCAGTTCGGCGAGCCGTTGAGCAACATCCGCCCCAACCTCGACCGCCCCAATGATGACCGCGAGGAAATCACCCAAGCGATGCAGGCATTCACTGCCCGCCGCATCCAGCAGCGCCTGGAAGCCACCATCGAGATTCCCCCGCTGGCCGACACAGCGCAGAAGATCATTAAGCTGCGCGTCGATCCCAACGCCACCATCGATGACATCACCGGAGTGGTGGAAACCGACCCGGCCCTGGCCGCCCAAGTGGTGAGCTGGGCTGCGTCGCCGTACTACGCCTCACCGGGCAAGATTCGCTCAGTGGAAGACGCCATCGTGCGCGTGCTGGGCTTTGATCTGGTGATCAACCTGGCGCTGGGCCTGGCCTTGGGTAAAACCCTGAGCCTGCCCAAAGACCATCCGCACCAAGCAACGCCGTATTGGCACCAGTCGATCTACACCGCCGCCGTGATCGAAGGCCTGACCCGCGCCATGCCGCGCGCCCAGCGCCCGGAAGCCGGCCTGACGTACCTGGCCGGCTTGCTGCACAACTTCGGTTACCTGCTGCTGGCCCACGTATTCCCGCCGCACTTCTCGCTGATCTGCCGTCACCTGGAGGTCAACCCGCACCTGTGCCACAGCTATGTCGAGCAACACTTGCTGGGCATCAGCCGCGAGCAGATCGGCGCCTGGCTGATGCGCTACTGGGACATGCCGGACGAACTGTCCACCGCCCTACGCTTCCAGCACGACCCGACCTATGACGGGCAGTATGCTGAATATCCGAACCTGGTGTGCTTGTCGGTGCGCTTGCTACGCAGCCGTGGCATTGGCTCGGGGCCGGATGAGGCGATTCCCGATGCACTGCTGGAGCGTCTGGGGTTGAGCCGTGAGAAGGCTGAGGAAGTGGTCGCCAAGGTCTTGGATGCCGAGGTGCTGTTGCGCGAATTGGCATCGCAGTTCAACTAAGGGTAAATCGGTCGCCTGTTACACCGCTATCGCAGACCAGCCAGCGCCCACCTTTGACCGAGTTCCAACGGTGGAATGCAGTCAACGGTGGGAGCTGGCTTGCCCGCGATGAATTCAACTCGGTACAACTGAAGAAACCCTTCAGGCCTTCTTCTTTTTCTTCGGTTTCAAATACTTGGTCAGCCCCTGGAACCAGATCACCAGCGCCGGGTTGCCCTTGATCTGGATCGACTTGTCTTGAATCCCCGTCATGAACGCCAATTGCTTGTTCTTCGCCTGCATCGTGGCGAAGCCGTAGGCGGCATCTTTGAAGGCGATAGCAAACGCAGGCTCCGGGTGAACACCTGAGCGGCTAGTGATGCGCTGGTCTTTGACGATGAAGTGACGGGCAACTTTGCCGTCGAGGGTTTGCAACTGGAACGCCAGGTCTTTGTCACCCAGCTGTTGCTGGAAAGCAGGGTTGGTGCGGCTGGCTTTGCCCATCATCAGGCCAAGCACCCACAGCAGAAGACGAAATTTCATGCACGCGGCCTCGGTATCATTATTAAGTGGCCGCAGCAGTGTAACAATTTGCCTATAGAACGCCACCGATCTCGCGCTTTAGCGGGAGATCGGCTGGCGTTTAACGCTTATAGCAGCATCTTGCTTAAACGTTAGGGCAAGGTACCGGCGCCCAGTCGGCCAGGTTTGGATCGCGGCAGGTGCCTTCGATCTGCGCTTTACCAGCGCTGGCGACCTGCTTGCTTTCAGCTTGCTTGGCCTGGACCGTCCGAATGCTCTTCTCGGTAGTCACCGCTTCTTTCGGCACGGTTGGCAGCGATGCCTTCTTCGCTGGTTTTACGGGTTTTTTGCCTTTGGCCGGCACCACCGGCGGCGTCGTGTCGGCGGTCGCTACCGTCACCACGTCGTTGCGCTGCACACCCACTTGTTGCAGGTCTTTCTCGTAAGCCTGGGTGTAGTTGTTCAGGTCTTCGCTGGCTTTGCCGTTGACCGCAACGATCAGGTCATTGGATTCCTTCAAGCCCGCTACGATTTCCGCCAGGCGCTTGCGGCCTTCAGTGTCGTTGACGGCTTTGGCTTTGCGGTCGGCAACCAGCTTGGTGAACGCGCTCTGGTAGCACTGCTGGGACGCCTTGGCGTACGCGGTGCTGCGGTCGATGTCGGAAGCGCTCTTGTTGAAGTCCGCGGAGTACGACGCAATGCGCTGGTTGTCATCGCTGATCTGCTTCTGACGCTCGGTGTAGTAACCCGCCGCACCTCCAGCCAAGGCGCCGCCCGCGGCACCGATGGCAGCGTTACGGCCGCGCTTTTCGGAGTCGCCAGTCAGCGCGCCCAGCAGTGCACCGCCGGCCGCGCCGAGGGCCGCGCCGGTGACGACCGATTTGGTCATGTCCGAATCCGTCGCGCGCAGGTGCTGCACCGGCTCGTAGCAGTTCGGGTAGTACTCGACCTTGGTGCTCGACGCGACCTTGGAGGACGGCGACGTGGCGCAGCCAGTTAACACGGTGCTGAAACCGGCCGCGATCAGCAGCAGGTGACGCTTGGAAACCGCCTTACGGGAAAAAAGCATAGGTGTGTTCTCTTTTAAGTTTGACTTGCCCAGCACGGCCCACCGCCGCCTGAGTCCCTTCCAAGCTCGCCATACAACCAGCGATCAAGACCGCTGACCGCTCGCTGCGAGCAATTCCTTCAAGATCGTTGCCGGGTCGGCCCGCTGTTGTTTGCGGTAGTTGCCGACATGGCGAACGAACAGTGTCGCGCGCGTCACCAGGCTCTTACCGAGCACTGGCTTGCGATCCAACTCTTCCTTGATTCGTTGAAACTGCGCCTGGATCACCGCATCGGTGTAGCGCGTGCCGGTGGCCAAGTTGTCGATGTAGATCGCCACCGCGCCGTCGAGGGCGCTGCGGCCATTGGTGATGGCCATATCAAACAGCTGCGCGCTGGCCGCGTCCTTGTTGTCCAGCGCCTGCTGGCGACTCTTCTGCAAGTTGGCCAGGCGAATGTTGTAGTTGCTGATGGTCTCGGCCACCAACGCCGCCGACTGAATCAAGTTGCCCGCCGCCTCTTCGCGTTGCTGGGCGATCAGCGAGACGTTGCGCTTGAGCTCTTCGTTGACCAGCCCAAGCTCGGCTTGCAGCTTGGGGTCGACACTGGCAGCAATGATGCTGTCCAGGCGTTTGGTCGGGTCCTGAGCGTCGTCGATGGCATCCGTCAGCGCGGCCAGGCGCCCTTCTTTCTGCCACTGGGCGAACAGCTCCTTGTAGCGCGAGCGCGGCGCCGACAGTGCGCCAATCGCCACGCGAAACCCGGTGGTCTCGTTGCTTTGCTCGGTTCCGTCGGCGGCAAACAATGGGTACTCGCGGCGCATGCCAGTAAACAGCGTGCCCTCGCCTTCGAGGTAGTTGCCGCCCTTGACCACAAAGCCGCCGTAGGTGCCCTGGCGGCGCCCGGCGTGCACCAGCTGGAAGGATTCCTGGACCATTTCCGCCGCATTGCCGATCACATCGAACAGACCAATCGGGTTGGGCAGTTTGGTGCCGATGGGCATCAAGCGTGCAGCCTGGCCGGTGCCGCCGGCGACTTGGTTGAACACCGCGTAATCACCCAGCGGGCCGTCGCTTTCGCTGCCTTCGACACGGCGTGGAAACAGCCGGCCTTCCAAGTCCTGACGGCTAACCGCCTGGCCACCGCGTGCGGCAAACTCCCATTCCACTTCGGTGGGCAAGCGCACAAAACCCAGGCCACCGTCTTCAGCCGAAGAACCACGACCACTGACCGGCAGCAGCTCACGGTGATATTTCATCAGCCAGGCGCTGTACACCGCCGAGAAACGCTCAGCCTCAAAGCGCGACAGTTTCACTTTGGGCAACCGCGCGGCCATACCGGTAGGCGCATCGCAGGCAGGTGCCGGCTCACCGCTGGCCAACGACTGCGCCTGAGACATCACCTGGGCGTATTGGCGTGCGGTCACTTCGTACTTACCAATGAAGTACAGCATCGGTTTGAGCGGGGTTTTGGCGTCGGTCTTAGGCATCAACGGCGCGATGACTTTGTTCCAGTCTTTGGGCAAGTCCTTGAGGGTGAATTGGCCGTTGATAAAGTCGCGGCGGTAGCCGGAAATAAACGACTGCTGATAACCCGCCTCACCTTCGGCAAAGGGATAACCGAGGCTGATCTCGCGGTCATCCAAGGTGCCCTGGGCCAGCACGTAGGCGTAGCGGAACACCATATTGCCTTCACACGGCAGCGGCAGGCTCACGTCGTCGGGCAACGGTTTGGGGTTGTCGAGTTTGTCACTCGCCTCATCAGCCCACGCCAGCGAGGCCAAGCTCAGCGCCACACAGGCGCCCAATAACTTATACATCTCTGATTCCTTCAGAAGCCTGGATACGCGCCACCCGCCAACCACCACAGGCCGCCGCCACGGCGCTGACGCCGAGGATTGCAACCAGGGCCAGTCCGTAGTGACGCGCCAGCAGGTGACTGGCGTATTCGCCCGGCACCTGCACAAATAATTTATTCAAACCTGCCTCGGCCACGCCATACAGCCCAGCACTGAGCACGGCGGCTAAGCCTGCGCTGTACAGCGCCTGCAGTACCACAAACAGCAATAGCCCGGCGGTGGAAAACCCCAACAGGCGCAACACCGACAATTCCCGATGCTTGCGCGCCACGGCCGCCAGTGCGCCGGCGAAGATCGCCGCAAACGCACCGGCCAAGGCCAGCCCGGCAATGATCCAGAATACGATCGACAGGTTGCGGCTCAACGACTGCACCTGGGCGATGGTATGCGCCTGGGTCGACACCAACAGGTTCTGCCCGGCAAAAAACACCCGCAGCGGCTCAACATCGGTGAGGTTGCGGGCGTACAAGCGAAACGCCGGATATACCCGCTGCTCGCTCACACCGGCTGCATCACCCTCCCAGCCCAAAGCCAGCACTGCCCGGCCATCGCGGTAATCTTCCGCCGCTTCCAACAGGGCCAAATCGGCAAACAAACCGTCACGCGCAAACGCGTCCAATGGCAATACCGCCAGCACCTGCAGCCGCGTGTGCTGGGCTTCGACGCGCCCGGCCACTTGCCGCGCAAAGCTGGTTTCCAACCAATCCCCCGGCCGCGCCGCGAGTTTTTCCGCGGCGGTGTGGCTCAGCACGATCTGCTCCAGCCCCGTGGGCAGCGGCAAACCACCGAGCAACGGATCGCCCGGTGCCGTCGGCAGCATTTCCAGGGTCAGCGTGCCCACCTGCGCCGTTGCCGCAATCTGCCGTGTACGCGGCACGGCAAAGGCCACATCGCTACGCTGGGCAAGCTGCTGGATAAACGCTGCGTTGAATCGACCACCACCCAACGGAATAATTTCACGGGTGGCGGGGTCGGTCTCCAAGCGTTCGGTCAAACTGCTAACCAGTCCAAATTTCAGCCCGAATAACACCAACAACGGCGCAATAACCGCCACCAGCGCCAACACCGAACAGGCCGACAGCCAGGCGTCGTTGCGGTAATCCTGCCAGGCCAGAGACGCCACCAAGCCGATGCGCATCAGCACGCCTCCCCAAGGGTCGCCGTGATGCCGCCGTCAGTATCACGACGACAACTGATGCGCCGCACCTGCAAGCCACTGGCACGGGCCAGCGGTTCGTCATGGGTGGCGATCACGCAGGCCGCGTGGTGTTCGCGGGCCTGAGCCAGCAGCGCCTGCATCACGCGCTCAGCGTTAAGCGGGTCAAGCGACGCGGTCGGTTCATCCGCCAGCACCAGTTGCGGCGCATGCGCCAGGGCACGGGCGCAGCTCACGCGCTGGCGTTGGCCCACCGACAGCGCGGCCGGTTTCTTCGCCAACTGGTCGCTAATCTCCAACTGCTCGGCCAGACGCGCGACGCTGCCGTCGTCCTTCAGGCCCAGCAGTTGCCGGGACAAGGCAATATTGCTGCGCACATCGAGAAACCCCAGCAACCCACCGGTTTGCAGCACATAGCCCAGGTGCTTGCTGCGCAGCTGGGCCAAGGCAGATTGCTGGTCAGCACGCCACAGAGCGCCGATATCGGTCTGATCAAATTCAAACTGGCCAACCTGATCCGGCGCCAACACCAGCGCCAGCACATCGAGCAAGGTGCTTTTGCCACAGCCGCTCGGCCCGACAATCGCCAACTGCTCGCCCGCGCGCAGCGCCAGCGCCGGAATCACCAGGCTGTAGCGCTGGCTGCCGACGCCGCGGCTTTTGTGCACTGCGCGCAGGTTCAGCATTACGGCAGCGTCGACAATGGCACGCGGTACAACGCATCGCCCGGCTCGGCATCGCCGAAACGGACCCAGTTGGCCACGTCATTGTGGAAGGTTTCGTAGAGACGGATTTTCGAATCCAGCTCGTCGATAAAGTCTTCCTGCTCGGCCACGCTCAACGACAACCACAAATCCTGTGTCATGTTCAGCGACTTGCTGCGGTACGGCAGGCCTTCCAGGTATTCGCCGAGGATGCCGCCGTCGGCCAAGTTGCCGCCCTTGCGCAGGGCCTGTGGGTCGCGGCTCATGTAGGCCGAGGCGCTGGCGATTTCCTGGAAGAAACCCTTGGGCGAGGTCTGAGTTTTGCGCGCTGCATCCACGATCAGTTTCAGCGACTGCTGCAGATCGTTGAGCTGCAATTTGGTCAGCATCACGCACACCTGGAACGCCGGCAGCGCCGGGTTGGTCAGGTCGCGGTCGGCGGTCCAGGCGCTGACCAGTTGCGGCGCCTGGCTCGCGGTTTTGCGGCCGAGGAAGTCCATGTGCATGGCGTAGCCGACGGCGGCGGACTTGTCGGCCAAGGTCGGCGCGGCGCTCAGCAGCGGCACCGGTTGCGGGGTGTTGCTGCGCACTTGGTGCACGAGGTTGGCGAACACGCTGCCGATCTCATCGACACGCTCACCCAGCTTGCGCACATCGCCACCCGGCACCGGTGTATAGAGGTCGCCGATCTGCGGGTTGGCGTCAGCGGTGAGCACGCGGTATTGGCTTTCGGCACCGGCATGGGTTTTCTTGCCAGCGTCGGTGCGCAGGTGCAGGGCGTAGATCTTGATCTGCTTGCCCAGCGCCGCCTGGCGCACTTCGGCCTCGTTCATCTGGGTGGTGGCGAACGGGTCGTTCTTGCGCAGCGCACCGGCGTCGGTGACCAGCAGAATAATGCGCCCGCCATAGCCGGACCAATCCATGCCATCCACGGCCTGCATCACCCCGGCAAACGCGTCTTCGTTGAACGAGTGGCTGGACACAGTGGACGCTTTGACCTGCCGCGCCATGTCGAGGAAGCGTTGCGGGTCGCGGCCTTGATCCAGTGTGATCAAGGTTTTGGCCACATATTCCAGGCCCGGGGTTTTCTTGATGCTGTTGCGAAAACCCACCAGGCCGAAGCTGACGCTGTCCAACTCACCACGTTCGGCGATGCGGGTTTGCAGCTCGTGCACCACGTCGCGAACTTGGTCGATGTAAGGCTGCATCGACACGGTGGTGTCCACCACCAGTACCACGGCAGTGCGGAAGGCGTCGGCGTGGGTGTTGATCGCTCGGGCGGCCGGTTTGGCGGCAGCGCTGCCAGGGTCGATAGACGCCACATTGAGCAACTGCACCGGCTGGCCGTTTTCGTCGAAGCTCTCTTTGGAGTCGAAGATCGGCAGCAGGTAAAACTGGTCTTGTGGGACCGCACTGGCGGTCGGCTCCAGCGCCAGGACCTGCTGATTGTCTTCGCTGTTCTTCTGCGCCTTGGCCAATACGCCCTTGGCGGCAGCAGGATCAGCCAACAGCTTTTCCACCTCGCTGGATTGGCGCAGGAACATCACCGGCGCCCGGCCCGAGCGCTCGGTGAACTTGAGCACCAGGCTTTGCTTCCAGTCGCTGACCTGGGCGGCCGGCAACCAGCCATCGCTGCGCCCATCGGTGGCAGCGCCCACACGCAGCCACGGGCTGCCATCGACGTCTTTGCGTTGGTACACGTAGAGCACCGAAAACGCAGGCAGCCCTTCGTCAGTTGCACCACCGGCGTCATGGGACAGCTTGGCGCCCGGCTTGCTGAGCACACGCTGGAACAGGGTCTTTTTACCCGCCATCAGCAAGGGTCGCTGGCCGCCGTCCATATCAGCCAAGGCTGTTTTTACTTCAGGAGGCGGTGGCGTTTTCGGTACCACAGCGGTGGGCGGCGCCGCTGGCGTATCGCCGCTGCTCAACCACCAGTAGCTCGCGCCACCGATGGCCAGCGCGACAGCCACCGCGACGCCAGCCAGGGCCAGCACCGGCCCACGGCGCTGCTCGGACACGGCGTGGTGTTGCGTCGGCGTCACCACCGGCTGGCGCACCGGCTGCGGCTGGGGCTTGTCGGTCGGAATGTCGATCGACACGGGCGTCATACCGGCCAAGTCGAAGCTCAGCGGAATCGGCAACGGGCGCACCAGCGTGGCTTCCGGCGAGTCCGCCGGCAGTTGGTCCAGCGCGCGCAGCAACGCCGCCGCATCCGGGAAACGCTCCGCCGGGTCCTTGGCCAACAGTTTGCGCAGCACGTCTTGATAACGGCCGTGGTGCACCGGCAATTCCGGCAGCGGTTCGGTCAGGTGCGCCAGCGCCGTGGAAAGCGCATCGGTGCCGGTGTAAGGCAGCTTGCCGACGAGGATTTCATAGAGCACCACGCCGAGCGCGTAGAGGTCGGCGCGACCATCAATCTCCTGGCCCCGCGCCTGTTCCGGGCTCATGTAGCTCGGCGTGCCCACGGCAAACCCGGCTTGAGTAAACTGGGTGCGGTCGTCCAGGGACTTGGCGATGCCGAAGTCCGACAACACGGCGGTGCCGTCAGCGCGAAACAGAATGTTCGCCGGTTTGACGTCACGGTGCACCAAGCCTTGGGCATGCGCATAACCCAGCGCCGAGGCGATCTGGCGGATCAGCGTCACGCCCTGCTCCGGCGTCAGGCCGGCGGCGATGCGCTCTTTCAGCGTGCCGTTGGGCAGGTATTCCATGGCCATGTAATACAGCTCACCGACGTTGCCAATGTCGTGGATGGTCACCGTGTGCGGGTGCGACAAGCGCGCCAGGGTCTTGCCCTCGCGCAGGAAACGCTCGCAAAAACTCGGGTCGGCCGCCAACGCTGCCGCCATCACCTTCAACGCCACCTTGCGCTCCAGCGAACGCTGAGTCGCCAGGTACACGCTGGCCATGGCGCCCTCGCCGATCCCGCCTTCGATGTCATAACCCGGAATCACGATGCTCATGGCGAAACCTTCACGACAATGGCGGTGATGTTGTCCGGCGCGCCCCGGTTAAGCCCCAGGTGCACCAGGCTGCGCACGATTTCATCCGGGGCGTCATGGCTGAGTACGTCGCGGATTTCGTGATCTTCGACGGTCTTGTTCAGGCCGTCGCTGCACAGCAGGTAGCTGTCGCCGGGGGCGATCAGCAGGTCGACCACGGCCAGTTCCAGCTGCGCCTCCACACCAATCGCGCGGGTGACGATATTGGCGCGCGGGTGCACGCGGGCATCGGCTTCGCTGAGCAGGCCGCTGTCTTGCAGGTCTTGCACGTAGCTGTGGTCGCGGGAGATGCCTTCGAGCACGCCGTCACGCAGGCGGTACAGGCGACTGTCACCGGCCCACAAACACACGCCGCGCAAGCCACGTGCGGCCAGCACCACCACGGTGCTGCCCATCATGGTCACGCCGCGGTTGGCGGTTTCTTCGCGCACGGCGGCGTTGATGCGCAGCAGGTCATTACGCAGGGCCGCCGAGTATTCGTCGAGGGAACGCCCCACCGGCACATTGCGCAGGCTGTCGACGATCAGGCTGCTGACGTAGTCCCCCGCCGCATGCCCGCCCATGCCATCGGCCACCACCCAGAGGCGGTTCTCCGGCAGGTCCAGGCACGCGTCTTCGTTGACCTGGCGGACCATGCCCACATGGCTTTTGCTCGCGGATTTGAACGTCGACCCCATCTACACCACACCTTCTTGTCCGAGCAAAAACTGCGCAAAATCGCTGGCGGCAGGCAAGCCCTGACACCGCAATAAACCTGGGGAAATCACCTGCGAGCCACGACCCCACCACAGGCTCGCGCCCTCGCAGGCCTGTTCGGCGAGCGCGGTCATGCGGCTGTGGGGCACGGTGGCGGCGACGCGTTGCAGGCCGGCAAAGCGGCTGTCTACCGCACGCGGTTCACTGGCCGGCATTCCCAGGCTGTCGAGGCTGTCGTTGAAGCTTTCGAAAGTCGCGCCGGCATCCAGCGTGCTGAGCAACAATTCTTCAGCCTGCTCAAACCACGTGTCCGGCCCGCCGACCAGCGACGCAGGGTTGGTGTCGTGATCAAGCAACGCCACCACCGCCAACGGAAAGTACCGCCCGACCCGGTCGATGCTCGGCATCACCACGCCCGCCGCCGCATCCGGCCCGCACACACCCGGCGCCAACACAAAGCGCCACAGCGGGCTGACCAGGTACACGTTGAGCCAGTCGCCGCCCAAGCTGTTCTGGCTGGCGAGCAAACCCGCCGCCAGCCAGCTGTCCCACGGGCCGATAAAACTCTGCGGCAAGGCGCGGCTGACGAAGTCACCGCGGCTGGCCAACTTGCCGTAGAAACCCAGCGTGGTCATAACCGCTCCGGCAGGCTGAAGCCGCTGAGCACGCGGCTCCTGAACGGGTTGAAGGCGCTGTTGGCGCGCAGCTCGTAGGCGATGCTCGCGCCGTCCACCCGCAAGCGCAGGTTGAAGCGGTCCGGCGAGTTGCCGGCGGTGAGGTCTGATTGCTCCAGCAAGCGGAACCAGGCCCACGGGCCGTCCAGGGTCACGCCCGAACGGCCGCTGGCCGATGGCGGCATGATCGAAATGCGCACCACACCGATGCTGCCGGGGTTCGGCCATTGCATCGCCACCGGGCGACTTGGGCCGTGGTCGTAGCTGATTTGCTGGCCGTCGAGGTCGAGCAGGAACTGAGTGATGGTCGGGTCCATCGACACCGGTTTGAGCTCGAAACGCACAATCGGCTGGGTGCCCCCCGATCTAAAGAACGCGTCACGAATAGTTGCTGCACGCTGGAAGGTTTGCAGCACACCCGGCGCAATCCCGAGCTTCTGCGCCGCACCCGGCTGCCAGCGCCAGGTCTGCGCGGAGGTGTCCACGTAAGGCTGCAGGTATTTGCGGAAGTAGTTGTCCATCACCCCGCCCACGCCGAAGAACTGGCCGAAGTCATCCAGCGTCGCGTCGCGAGCACTGCCCGGCGACATCGGGTAACGCCCGGCCAGCGACTGGCGGTACACGTTGACCACTTCGCTGACCCAGGCCGCGTTCAGTTGATTACGTACGCCGCCCATCATGCTGTTGGTGGTGGAGTTGACCACCGACTTGACCATGCCCTGCACCAGCGGCGGCTGGCGTTCGGCATTCAGGCTGACCCGCGTGGCCGCTGCCGCCGCCTGGTTCTTCGCCTCGCCAAGCAAGGCATCGCCACTGGCGCCGACCATGGCGCTGACCTGCACATACAGCGCGTTCATGTCTGCCAACAGGCCGTCGATAGCGGCCGGCTCGCCTTCATTCTTGCTGACGATGCTGTTGAGTTCGGCAAAGTGCGCGGTCACCGGATCATCCGCTGCCTGCGGCGCATTGGCCGTCGGTTGCTCCTGGCCAAGCAGGCTGCCGAGGCGCTCCTTGAGCTTGTCGACGCCGCCTTCCACCGGCACGCCTTTGGCGGCCAATTGGCGCTCTTCGGCTTGCAGGTCGGTTTCCTTGGCAACGGCCACCAGCAGCTTTTTCAGCGGCGAGGTCGGGCCGGAAATCACCCGCAGCACATCGGCGGCCTGGGCCACGCTGGTGATCGGCACGAAGTCGATGTCCGCGAGCAAGGCGTCCCATTGGCGCTGGTAGTCCTGGAAGTACAGGCGGCGCACGTCGGCGGCGAGGCTGACCACGTTCTGCTGGTCGGCCTGCTCACGCCCGAGCACCCATTGCTCTTCGGCGAGGGTGCCGGTCTGGTTCAGGCTGCTCAGCAGGAACGCCTGGCGATAGCCCTTGGCGGTGAAGAACCCACTCAGCGGCTCACCCAACGGCTTGCCACTTTTGCGGCTGAACACCAGCGCAGCATCGCGGCCGGCGGCTTCGTTGAGACGGAAGTCCGGGATGCCTTCGGGCAGCTTCTGACGTTTAACTCGGTCATACACGCGCTGGGCCACCGGCAGTTGTTGCAGTTGCCGACGCAAGTCATCGATCAGCCGCGGGTCAAGCCGCGCGTTTGGCGGGTGACGCTCGAACAGCGCCTGCAAGTGCCCGCTCAACGCCTGGCGCTGATCGGCCGGCAGGTCGCGCGGCAGGTTGCGGTCCCAGTCCAGGGCGATCCAGGCCTTGATGAAGTCCGGATCGTAATGCTCAGCGTCGGCAAGCATCAGGTAAGCCTTAAGGCCCTCGTACAGGAAGTCGGAACTGCCGCCACCGTGCAGTTGCTCTTCGATGCGCGTCACCAAGCGTGGCGCGAAGACGGCGATCAACAGCTTGCGGTAGACGCTGGCGGACTCGGCTTCGAGCATGTCGCCTTGATACAAGCCCAGCCCTTCGGACCAGCTTGGCGACTCACCGGCGAGGTTCTTCACCGCATTGAGCAACGGCAGCACAGCGAGAACCTCACGCTGCGCCGGGCTGAGGTTCTGCACCGTCTGGCCCAGTGGCGCGACCTTCTGGTCGACTTGGGCGATATAGGCTTGGTTGGCGCGGTAACTCACCCACCACAGGCCACTGACCACCACCACCAAAGCGATGGTGGCCGCCAACACACCCCGTGCGATCCATTTGCGCCGACGCTCGACCTTCGGGTTCACCCCCACCAGCCCACGTTCGGCAAACGCTACGGCAGTGAACAGCTTTTCGATAAAGTAACTGCGCCCGGTGCCGCTCTGGCGCGCCAGGTGCTGGCGGTCCAGGTTCATGCTCTGGGCCATGGCGCCGATCAAGCGATCAATCGGGCTGCCTTCCTGGGTGCCACTGGTGAAGTACACGCCGCGCAGCAGCACGCGCTCTTCAAAGGCATTGGGTTTGAATACGCCTTCGAGGAAGCTCTGCAGGCAATCCTTCAAGGCACCGAATTGCTGCGGGAAGCCGTAGATCAGGTCGCGCCGCGCGGGGTCGCGCTCCTGTTGCAGGCGCTCCACCAAGCGTTCGTTGAGGCGCTGTTCCAGCCCGGCAAATTCGCTTTGCAGCGCCGCCAACGGGCTGTCGCTGTTTTTGCCGTCATCCAGGGCAAAGGTCATGCCCCACACCTGGGCACGGTCTTCCTTGCTCAGGTTGTCGAAGAACTCCATGAAACCCGGCACCAGGTCGAGTTTGGTCAGCATCAAGTAGATCGGGAAACGCACGCCCAACTGGGTGTACAGCTCCTGGATACGCAAGCGGATCGCCGCAGCATGGGCGGCACGTTCGGCATCACTGCCCAGCAACAGGTCCGACAGGCTGATGGCGATAAAAGCACCATCGATGGGCCGGCGCGAGCGCTGCTTTTTCAGCAGGTCGAGGAAGCCCAGCCACGCGGCTTTATCCACCGTCGAGTTGCTGTCCTGGGTGGTGTAGCGCCCGGCGGTATCGAGCAACACGGCTTGATCGGTAAACCACCAGTCGCAGTTGCGCGTGCCGCCGACGCCGCGCACCGCACCGGCGCCCAACTGTGCGGCCAGCGGGAAATGCAGGCCGGAATTGACCAGCGCCGTGGTCTTGCCCGAACCCGGTGGGCCGATGATCACGTACCACGGCAACTCGTAGAGGTTGCGGCGTTCATCACCGCCGAGCTTGGCCTTTTTCAGCAGCGCCAGGGCTTCGTCCATGCGCTGGCGCAGGGTCGATAACTCTTCGGCAGTCGCGGCGTTGTTAGGGTCGACTGGGGTTTGCGCGGCCAGGCTGCGCATCACTTCGGCAGCCTGTCGGCGGGCCTGGATGATGCGGAATACGCGGTAAGCGATCCACACCGCGAACACCAAAATGATCAGCGCCCAGCGCCGCCCTTCCGGCACCAACACGTCGAGCAACGGCCCCACAAACCAGATGATCAGGCTCAGGGCGATCAGGCCCAGTACGGGGATCACCCAGCGAATCATGAAACTGAAAAACGCCTTCACTCGACGCCCTCCGCCAATACGGTGATTTCAACCCGACGATTGCGGGCACGGCCTTCTGCGGTGGCGTTGGTGGCCACAGGCTCGGTGTCGCTTCTGCCTTCGGCGCTGAAGCGGTCCGCCTGGCCGGTCTTGGCCGCCAGGATCTCCAACACCGACTTGGCGCGAGCTTCGGACAACGCCCAGTTGGACGGGAAACGCAGCGTAGCAATCGGGCGGTTATCGCTGTGCCCAGTGACGCGCACCTGGCCCTTGACCTTGCGGATGGCGTCGGCGATGCGCAGCATCAGCGGCTGGTAGTCATCAACAATGCTGGAACTGGCGGACGCAAATAGCTCGTCGCCCCTGATCGTCACGACGGAACGGTCGACTTTATCTTCCACCGCCACGCGGCCAGCCTTGATGTCTTCCACCAGAAAACCAGCCAGGCGCGGCCGTTCGATGACTTTCGGCTGCGCCACCGGACGGTCGATGGCCTGCACCGGGATCTCGCCCAGGGCATGAATGTTCTTGAACACCGGCTCGGCATCCGACGCCAGTTTCATGCGCAAGCCGAACAGCAGCGCCAACAACAGCGCCAGGCCGATGGCCACGGCGATCCACGGCGGCATGAATTGCGCCAGGCGGTCACGCGCCACGGTCACGCCGCGCCAGTGCGGCGACAGTTCGCGCTCGTGTTCGCCACGGGCGCTGCGAATGGCGGCGGCGGTGCGCTCACGCAAAGCTTCCAGCTGGCTGCGACCGTCGTTCATCACGCGGTAACGGCCCTCGAAACCCAGGCACATGCACAGGTACAACAGCTCCAGTAGGTAGAGGCGCTCGCGCGGGCTTTGCAGGCAGTGATCGAGCAACTGGAAGACTTTTTCGCCGCCCCAGGCCTCGTTGTGCACGGTGATCAACAGGCTCTGCTTGCCCCAGTCGCTGGTGCTGCCCCACGGCGTACTGAGCACCGCTTCATCGAGCGCGGTGCACAGCGCGTAACGCGCCAGCAGTACTTCGTTGCGCGCCACACCGGCGGCTTCGGCGCGCTCTTCGAACTGGCGCAGGTAGGCCAGCAACTGCGCACGCAGGCTGGCCGGTGCCGGGTGGGCGATGGTGTTACGCAGGCGCGTCAACAGCGCCAGCAACGGGCCGGCGGCGCTTTCCAGCGGGTTGAGGCCCTGGCTTTTGCCGGTGAGGATCGGCGCAGCCGGCATCGACAGAGGCGCAGGTTCTGCACGCGCAGGTTCTGGCGCACGGCCACCCGGGCGCGGCATGAACTGGGTGCGGTCATCATCATTGGGATGCATCGCGGATTATCCTCGGATCGCCCAGAAGGCCAGGTTCAAGCCCGGGAACTGCCCGGCGATGTGGAAGGCAAAGCCGCCGGAGTTGTTCAGCTGTTGCCAGTGCTCGCTGCCGCGGTCCAATTCGTAATAGGTGGAGCCTGCGTGATACGAAATCTGGCGTGGCGCCACCGGCAGCGGCAGCAGGCCGATACCCGGCAGTTGCAGGTTGACCAAGTCGCGGATGTGTTCCACCGAGCCGACCTTGCTCTGCTGGCCGAAGCGCGCACGCAGGGTTTCGCCGGGCACATCGGCACGCACCACCAGGATGAAACTGGCGCTGTCGAGCAGGGTTTTGTCCGCGAGCATGGCCACGTGCACGCCGTAGGCTTTCTCCACAATCGGAATCGGCGTGGCCTTGCTGTCGATCAGCATCGACAACGCCTCACGCAAGGCGGCCATCACCGGGGTGAAGCTCAGGGCCAGGTCGTCGTGCTGGTATTGCGGGTATTCCTGGGGGCGTCGGCCTGACGTCGAGAAGGTGGAAAACTCACCGGCCAGGCTCACCAGTTCGCTGAAAAACCGCTCCGGGTGCAGCGGGCTCAACTGGCTGAAATGCTGGAGCAGCGGCTGAGCGCGGTTGACCAGTTGCAGCAGCATGAAGTCGGCAATCTCCGACGCACCACCCGCGCCCGAGGCGACCACGCGGCCGGCCAAGGCTTCGCCACGTTGATGCAGCAGGCCCAGCAGTTCACTGCGAAACGCGGTCAACGGTTTGCTCGCGGCCACGTCGAGTACCGGCGGGATGTAGGTGTCATCCAGCACCAGCGCGCGGTCGGCGCGTTTTTCCTTGATGCGTACCAAGCCGATGGCGGCGTAGTCGCTGATGCCATCTTGCGCAGTCAGCAGGCGCAACGCGCGGGAACCGACGGCCACCGGCGCACGGTTTTCGAACGGGGCATTGTCGTCGCGCACTTCGCGTACCTGGCTGACATAGCGGGCGCCGCCGAGGTCTTCGCCGTCGTCCACCGTGTCACGCGCGCCCGCACGCTTGAGCGGCAAGGCCAGGTAAACCAGGCCATCGCGCAGGTTGTCATCGATATTCAGCGGGCTCGGCGCCAGGTCGTCCTGGGGAATATTGAACGGCGTGCCATCCGGCAACAGGCCGCGCGCCGACACAATCGCCAGCTTGCCCTGGGCCAGCAGGCCTTGGTCGATCAGCAACTCGGAGAAACCCCAGGCGCCGGCGGACAACGGGCGGCTGCGGGCGTCGATCAGGTTTTCCAGGTAACGGTCATGCTGCTGGAAGTGCTGCGTTCCGATGAACATGCCTTCCGACCAGACCACGCGATTGTTCCAGGACATGGGGGCTCCGATTGCTTGTTATTGGGCAGGGCTGGATGGGGGAACCACGACGTCGGCGCGCACCGCGCGTACATCGAGGCTGATCTGGTATTCGGTGTATTGGCGCGCCGGCACGGTGAGCACCGTGCGCCATTGCGCGCGGTCCAACTCGCGATAGCCCACCAGCAAGCCGATCTGGCGTGTGGACGGGTCGAGGTCGCGCTGGATGCTCAGTTGCTGGCCGGGTTGCACCATCACTTCGTCCTGGTCCAGCAGGTCTAGGCCGAGGGTGGATTGCGCACGATCAGCCAGCGCAAAGTAGTCGGAGCGACTGAAGGTGGCGGCGTTTTTCAGTTCGAAGATGCGCACGCGAACCGGCGCGGCCTGGCCGTTGGCGCCAGGGTTGAGCCCGGAAATCGCGTGAAAATGCAGCTCGATGGCGGCGGTGTCGGCCTCAGCTTCGGCGGCCGCCTCGGGCTTAGCGGCATCCTTGGCACACGCCGTCAGCAGCAGCGCCGTAGCAGCTGCGAGTAAAAACCTGGGAATCATCCTGCGTCCTCAATGACGTACTTAGCTATCCGTTTTATCCATTACCGCACCCCGCGTTAACGACGCTGTCGTGCGCTGTGCTCTTCGTAGGCTCGGCTGAATTCGCGGCCGAACAGGTCCTGGAAATCTTCCTGGGCCTCGCGGGAAATATTGCTGTAGAGCTCGGTGAACTGCTGCCAGTACTGGGCCTGGCGTGAGCCGTTGAAAAGGCTCGACAGCCCGGCGGGCTTGCCCATGCGCTCCTCCAACTGCGCCGGTTCAAAACGCGCGAGCAGGTGTTTGATCGCCGCTTCCACACCGGCCATCACCGCCAACTGGTGGGCCCGCAGGTCATCGAAACTGTCGCGCACGGCGATGTCCGGCGCCATAAACGCTTGGTTTCCATGACGAAGCAGCAGCAGTAAGGCTTCGTCGGCATTCGGTGCGAATTTCAACGGATTGTTTTCGGCTGGCTGGATCATCGTCTGCTGCATGCGGAATTCGCCCTTGAGGCTGGCGCGGGCACGCAACACGTCGATCAGGCCTTCGACCATCAGCCGATAGCTGCGGCCGATGCTTTCCATCTGTGCGCAAGCGTCGGCTTTGTCGAGGCGCAATTGGTCGAGGCCAGCGCCGCGCAGGAAGGCTTGCAGGAGGTCGGGCTGTTGGCTGTCGGCCACGGGGAGCGCGGGCTCGACCACAGGTGGCGGGGCGGCGGGGCGGTGCACTGACGACCGGTGCCGGCGTGTCGCCAAACAGATCCCAGTCTTCGGGAATCACCGAACCGGATACCACCGGTCTCTCAATCAACGGCCTCTCAACCACCGGCACGGCAACCGGCGTCGGCGGGCGGAAGTCGTGTTGCTCGGAAGGCACGTGGTCCGCCACGGTCGGTGGTGGCACGGCGGTGGGGCTGAGGAAGTCGAACAGGTCCGGCAGCGTGTCCATCGACGAGGCGCCTTGGAACTGCGGCGCGATCACCGGTGTGGCTACCGGCGTACTGGCGACAGCGCCCATCAGCGCTTCAAAACTGTTCGGCGAATCACCGGCAAATGCTTGGCTGTCGACGGCTTGCACGTTGAAGTCGATGCGCGCCTGGATTTCGTAATCGCCGATGCGGATCAGCTCACCATCTTGCAGCGGCTCGCTGTTGCCCCTGCGCAGACGGACACCGGCATTAACCAGCTCAACGCCGTTGGTGCTGTTATCGGTTAAATAATAACGGCCATCTTTGTATTGAATAACGCAGTGTTGCGAGGAAACCAGGCGCTCTGGATCAGGCAATACCCAGTCATTATCCGAGCTGCGGCCGATAGCCATCGAGCCCTGGTTCATGGACTTTTCGGGGCACTGCCCAGGGGTAATCTTGTGATAACTAGTAATAGTCAAACACAGCGACATCTTGCCTCCTTGCTGATACTTCGCGCGCAGTCGATTCCCGGGGCGACGGTTCCCCAGAGACCCCACTAGGTCGTGAAATCGACCCTCACAGCCTGCTAATGCCAGCATGATCGCTGATCTTAACTGGGCTCCATGACAAAAATCCTATTCTGGTGCACCACTCGACTCACCAGTCGCGCAGGTTGTTAAACACCGCACATCTGTCACAGAGGGCGAATAGCTTACCTTGACAAGGCCTAACTACTACACCAAAAATGCACAACTTCTTGAATACCAATGATGGCACTTTGAAATCAACTCGAATTCAAAGTTCCAGTATGTCCAAGAAAACATGCCTAGTTCATCGTGCAACTAGTGCATGCATTGCCCGCCATTTAACGGGCTGATAGGGAGATCAATTTCAGTGGATGTGCCGTTGCTGCTCACCGCCGTTTCCGCGACTTCGCCGTGTGGCGAAGACATGGAATATGACGCGGACTTTCTCCACCTGGAGCGTGCCGCCAAGGGCCAACCCGAGCGCAGCATGGGCGATTCTATCCTGCCCGCTGAACCGCCGGATTGGCGCAGCATCCAGCAGCAAAGCCTCGACTTGTTGCAGCGCAGGCTCCATCCCCATTTCCTGTTGCAAAGCTCCCTCGCTCTCCAAGGCGTGGCCGGGCTGGCCGATGCCCTCACGCTGATCAACGCCCTGCTGCGCGAATACTGGGCCGACCTGCACCCGCGCCTGGATGCCGACGACGATAACGACCCCACCGTACGCATCAATGCCCTGTCCGGCTTGACCAGCGACGCGACCATTCGCCTGCTGCGCGAAAGCATCCTCACGCGCTCGCGCACCTTCGGCCCCGTGAGCCTGCGCGCCGCGCTGAACGCCAGCGGCTTGATGAGTTTCCCCGACGAACAGCTCGGCTCCCAGCAACTCAACGCCGCGTTCCTCGACAGCGACCCCGAACAACTGCAAGCCACCCGCAACGCCGTGAGCGCCGCACGTGCCGCCTGCGAAGCCATCGAACAACAAGTCAGCGACCAGGTCGGTTCGGCCCAGGGCGTGGACCTCAGCCTGTTGAAGCAACCGCTCAAGCAGGCGCTGCAAGTCCTCAACCAATTCGTACCGAACAGCGACACCAGCAGCGAGCCCGAGGCCGTCAGTGACGACAATGCCCCCTCGGTTGAATACGCCGCTGCCCCCGCAGCACCACGCCCGACCGGCGACATCGCCAACCGCGATGACGTGCTGCGCAGCCTCGACAAGATCCTTGCGTACTACACCCGGCACGAGCCTTCGAGCCCGCTGCCGGTGCTGTTAAACCGGGCGAAGAATCTGGTGCATGCCGACTTTGCAGCCATCGTGCGCAATCTGATTCCCGACGGCATGTCCCAATTTGAAAACCTGCGTGGCCCGGACGGCGAGTAAGCCGCCCGGCTGTGCAGTAACAACACCGTCGCTCAAGCGACCAGGAGCAGCAACGTGGCGAAGCAAAGTTCTCAGAAATTCATCGCGCGCAACCGCGCGCCTCGAGTGCAGATCGAGTACGACGTCGAGCTTTACGGCGCCGAGAAAAAGGTCCAGCTGCCCTTCGTGATGGGCGTGATGGCCGACCTCGCCGGCAAGCCTGCCGAACCGCTCGCGCCCGTGGCCGACCGCAAGTTCCTTGAAGTGGACGTCGACAACTTCGACTCGCGCCTCAAGGCCATGCAGCCGCGCGTGGCGTTCCACGTACCGAACGAGCTGACCGGCGAAGGCAACCTGAGCCTGGACATCACCTTCGAAAGCATGGACGACTTCAGCCCGGCCGCCGTGGCGCGCAAGGTCGACTCGCTGAACAAGCTGCTCGAAGCCCGTACCCAGTTGGCCAACCTGCTGACCTACATGGACGGCAAGACCGGCGCTGAAGAAATCATCATGAAAGCGATCAAGGACCCGGCACTGCTGCAGGCCCTTGCGAGCGCGCCGAAGCCTGCTGGGGATCAATAATCATGACCGAGAATACCGCCCGCGAAGGCGCTCAGAACCTGGGCGCAACCGAGGAAACCAGCGAGTTCGCATCGCTGTTGCTGCAAGAATTCAAACCCAAGACCGAGCGTGCCCGCGAAGCCGTTGAAACCGCTGTGCGCACCCTGGCCGAACAGGCTTTGGCACAGACGGACCTGGTGTCCAATGACGCGATCAAGTCGATTGAATCGATCATCGCCGCCATCGACGCCAAGCTCACCGCCCAGGTCAACCAGATCATCCATCACCAGGATTTCCAACAGCTGGAAAGCGCCTGGCGTGGCCTGCACTACCTGGTCAACAACACCGAGAGCGATGAGCAGCTGAAGATTCGCGTGCTCAACATCGCAAAGCCCGAACTGCACAAGACCCTGAAGAAATTCAAGGGCACCGCGTGGGACCAGAGCCCGATCTTCAAGAAGATGTACGAAGAAGAATACGGCCAGTTCGGCGGTGAACCTTACGGTTGCCTCGTAGGCGACTACTACTTCGACCAGTCGCCACCCGACGTGGAACTGCTGGGCGAGCTGTCGAAAGTCTGCGCCGCCATGCACTCCCCGTTCATCGCTGCGGCGTCGCCGACCGTGATGGGCATGGGCTCGTGGCAAGAACTGTCGAACCCGCGCGACCTGACCAAGATCTTCACCACCCCGGAATACGCCGGCTGGCGCTCGCTGCGTGAATCGGAAGACTCGCGCTACATCGGCCTGACCATGCCGCGCTTCCTGGCACGCCTGCCGTATGGCGCCAAGACCGACCCGGTGGAAGCCTTCGCCTTCGAAGAAAACACCGACGGCGCCGACAGCTCCAAATACACCTGGGCCAACGCCGCGTACGCGATGGCGGTGAACATCAACCGTTCGTTCAAACACTACGGCTGGTGCTCGCGCATCCGTGGCGTGGAGTCCGGCGGTGAAGTGGAAAACCTGCCCGCCCATACGTTCCCGACCGATGACGGTGGCGTGGACATGAAGTGCCCGACCGAAATCGCCATCAGTGACCGCCGCGAAGCGGAACTGGCGAAGAACGGTTTCATGCCGCTGCTGCACAAGAAAAACACTGACTTCGCTGCTTTCATCGGCGCCCAGTCGTTGCAGAAACCGGCCGAATACGACGACCCGGACGCCACCGCCAACGCCAACCTGGCCGCGCGCCTGCCGTACCTGTTCGCCACCTGCCGTTTCGCCCACTACTTGAAGTGCATCGTGCGCGACAAGATCGGTTCCTTCAAAGAGAAGGACGAGATGCAGCGCTGGTTGCAGGACTGGATCCTCAACTACGTCGACGGCGACCCGGCGCACTCCACCGAAACCACCAAGGCCCAGCACCCGTTGGCTGCCGCTGAAGTGATCGTGGAAGACGTCGAAGGCAACCCGGGTTACTACAACTCCAAGTTCTACCTGCGCCCGCACTATCAGCTCGAAGGGCTGACCGTGTCGCTGCGCCTGGTATCGAAGCTGCCTTCGGCGAAAAGCGCGTAACTCGCTCGTTCCCACGCTCTGCGTGGGAATGCCGCCCGGGGCGCTCCGCGTCCCAGTGACGCGCGTCCAGTGACGCGAGCGTCACAGGATGCGTTACCACGCAGAGCGTGGGAACGATCAGCGTTAATAAATTCTGTGGCTGAGACCACACAGGGAGAAAACATGGCTGTTGATATTTTCATCAAGATCGGCGACATCAAGGGCGAGTCCATGGACAAAGCCCACAAGGACGAAATCGACGTGCTGAACTGGAGCTGGGGCATGGCCCAGTCCGGCAACATGCATGTTGGCGGTGGCGGCGGCGCAGGCAAGGTGAATATCCAGGACCTGTCGCTGACCAAGTACGTCGACAAAGCCTCGCCGAACCTGATGATGCACTGCGCCAGCGGTAAGCACATCGACAAGGTCAAGCTGACCGTGCGCAAGGCCGGGGGCGAAAGCCAGGTCGAGTACATGATAATTAACCTGGAAGAAGTACTGGTCACGTCCCTGAGCACCGGCGGCTCGGGCACTGATGATCGCCTGACTGAAAACGTCACCCTGAACTTCGCCCAAGTGATGGTCGACTACCAGCCGCAGAAAGCAGACGGCACCAAAGACGGCGGCGCGATCAAGTTTGGCTGGAACATCCGTTCCAACACCAAGCGCTGATAGCCCTGGCGGCCGTGGCTCCCCGCCACGGCCACAGGCATATGCCCCGCGCAAAAACCGTCCCTCTCACAACCCGTCCGTGGAGCTGCTTTGGTGGTAACTGAAATCGCTTCCCGCGACCGTCTGCAACCGTCCCTGCTGGACCGGTTGACTGACGACGACCCGACCAATCCCAAGGAAAGCGCCGACAAACGCGTGCTGTCCCTGACCCAATTGAAAGCCTCGGTTCTGCGCGACCTGGCGTGGCTGCTCAACACCACGTCGTTGCTGGATGCCGATGCCACGCTGCACACCCCGGCCGGTACTTCGGTGGTCAATTACGGCCTACCGGCACTCGCGGGCAACAGCGTCTCCAGTGTCGACATCAAGGCCCTGGAAGCCCTGATTTACCAGGCGATCGCCACGTTTGAGCCGCGTATTTTGCGCCACACCCTGCGCGTCAAAGCCCGCGTCGGCCATGGCGAGATGAACCACAACGCCCTGAGTTTCGAGATCGAAGGCGACCTGTGGGCGCAGCCGGTGCCGCTGCGCCTGTTGCTGCAAACCGACCTCGACCTGGAATCCGGCCATGTGCGCGTAGTGAATGCCGACCAGCGGAGGCGCCCATGAACCCACGCCTGCTGGAGCTGTACAACCAGGAACTGCACCACGTGCGCGAAAGCGCCGCCGAGTTCGCCAAGGAATACCCGAAGATCGCCAGTCGGCTGACCTTGTCCGGTATGGACTGCGCCGACCCGTACGTCGAACGCCTGCTCGAAGGTTTTGCCTACCTCACCGCCCGCGTGCAACTCAAGCTCGACGCCGAGTACCCGACCTTCACCCACAACCTGCTGGAAATCGCTTACCCGCACTACCTGGCGCCCACGCCATCGATGACCGTGGTGCAATTGCAGACCGACCCCGACGAAGGCTCCCTGGCCAGCGGCTTTCCGCTGCCGCGCGACACCGTCTTGCGTGCCGCGCTGGGCCGCGAAACCCAGACCTGCTGCGAGTACCGCACCGCACACCCGGTGACGTTGTGGCCGTTGCAGGTCAGCGGCGCCGAGTACTTCGGCAACCCCGCCGCCGTGCTCGGCCGCCTGGCCGCCAGCGAGCCGAAAGCCAAGGCCGGCTTGCGCCTGACCCTGCGCACCGGCGCCGAATTGCCGTTCAACAGCCTCAACCTCGACAGCCTGCCGCTGTACCTCAGCGGCGCGGATGAACAGCCGTTCCGCCTCTACGAACAACTGCTGGGCAATGCCTGCGCGGTGTTTGCGCGCAAGCCCGGCGGTGATTGGGTCGAGCGCCTGCCGCAAGACGCCCTGCGTTCCAAGGGCTTTGACGACGCCGACGCGGCTATGCCGGTGGTGGCCCGCGCGTTCCAGGGCTATCGGCTGTTGCAGGAATACTTCGCCCTGCCCCACCGTTTCCTGTTCGTCGAATTTGCCGAGCTGAGCCGCGCAGTCAAACGTTGCGACGGCCAGGAGCTGGAGCTAATCGTGCTGTTCGACCGCCACGAGCCGAGCCTGGAAGGCAGTGTCGGCGCGGCGCAGTTCATGCCGTTCTGCACCCCGGCGATCAACCTGTTCCCCAAACGCGTGGACCGTATTCATTTGTCCGACCGCGTCAACGAACACCATGTGATCGCCGACCGCACACGGCCGATGGATTTTGAGATTCACTCGCTAAGCGGCATCGCCGGCCATGGCACCGGGCCGGAGCAGCCGTTCCTGCCGTTCTATGCGGTGCGCGACCCGTCACGCTATGGGCGCGATCAGGCTTACTACACGCTGCGCCGCGAGCCCCGCGTGTTGTCCAGCGACCAGCGCCGCAATGGCCCGCGCTCCACTTATGTGGGCAGCGAAACCTTTGTCAGCCTGGTCGACAGCCAGCAAGCGCCGTACCGCCACGACCTGCGCCAACTCGGCGTGACGGCGCTGTGCACCAACCGCGATTTGCCGCTGTTCATGAGCGTAGGCAGCGGCAAGACCGACTTCACCTTGGCCGACAGCGCGCCGGTGTTGTCGGTGCGCTGCGTCGCCGGGCCGAGCCGCCCGCGCGCCAGCCACGCCCACGATGCCAAGGCTTGGCGCCTGATCAGCCAGTTGTCGCTCAACTACCTGTCGCTGAGCGAACAAGGCCAGGGCGCCGGCGCCTTGCGCGAACTGTTGCGCCTGTATGGCGACAGCAACGACGCGGCGCTGCAATTGCAAATCGAAGGCCTGCGCGAAGTCAGCAGTAAAGCCGTGACCCGTCGCCTGCCGATGCCCGGCCCGATTGTGTTTGGCCGTGGCCTGGAAATCACCCTGGAATTCGATGAAAACGCGTTTCGCGGCACCGGCGTGTTTCTGCTCGGTGCGGTGCTGGAGCGCTTCCTGGCACGCTACGTGTCGATCAACAGTTTTACCGAGACGGTGATCCGTACCACCGAACGCGGCGAGATCATGCGATGGAAAGCCAAGCCCGGGCGTCGTCCGACCCTGTGAACACACTGGATGCGATGCATCAGCAGCCCTGGGAATACGATTTCTTCCAGGCGCTGCGCCGTATCGAGTGCGAAGCGCCGCAGCTGCCGCGCCTGGGCCATTCCCTGCGCCTGGCAGATGACCCGCTGCGCCTGGGGCAACAGGCGGATTGCACCTTCGCCCCGGCCACGCTGGCCTCGGTCGACCCCGGCAGCGACGGCAAACCCGCGCGGCTGGAGCAGTTCTTCTTCGGCCTAGGCGGCCCCAACGGCCCGTTGCCGCTGCACATCACCGAGTACGTGCGCGAGCGTCAGCGCAACAACGCCGAC
Source organism: Pseudomonas sp. IB20 (assembly GCF_009707325.1). Taxonomy (NCBI): domain Bacteria; kingdom Pseudomonadati; phylum Pseudomonadota; class Gammaproteobacteria; order Pseudomonadales; family Pseudomonadaceae; genus Pseudomonas; species Pseudomonas gelidaquae. Next base: position 5,188,219 of record NZ_CP046103.1, read on the forward strand.
AGCACCAGCAAACAGTTTTTGGATGTGTTCCACCACCGCCTGCTCAGCCTTTTTTACCGGGCCTGGGCCGAAGCGCGGCCGACGGTCAGCCACGATCGCCCGGATGACGATTATTGGTCGGCGCGCCTCGCCGCCCTGAGCGGCCGGGGCATGCCGAGCCTGCTCAACCAGGGGCTGATTCCCGACACGGCGAAGCTGCATTACAGCGGCCACCTGTCGGCGCAAACCCGTTACCCGGACGGCCTGAAGGCGATTCTCGGCGAGTACTTCGGCCTGCCGGTGGAAATCGAAGAATACGTCGGCCAATGGCTGGAGTTGCCCGAGCGCAGCCGCGTGAGTGTCAGCGCCAACCAACTGGGCGTGGACTTTTGCCTGGGCAGCCACGTGTGGGATCGCCAGCATAAATTCCGCATCCGCTTAGGCCCGCTCAAGCTGGATGACTACATGGGCATGCTGCCCGGCAGCCAGCCGTTCAACGAGCTGGTGGCGTGGGTGGCCGAGTACCTGGGCCATGAATTGGACTGGGACTTGAACCTGGTTTTGCAACAACCCGAAGTACCGGCGCTGCAGCTCAATGGCCAGTTCCGCCTGGGCTTCAACACCTGGCTCGGCCAACCCGAGCATGACGCCAACGACCTAATCCTGGCTCGGCATTACGCCGACCACGCCACCACCTCAAGGAATCCAGAGCATGGGTGAAATCAGTCGCGCTGCACTGTTCGGCAAACTCAACAGCGTGGCCTACAAGGCCATCGAAGCCGCCACCGTGTTCTGCAAGTTGCGGGGCAACCCGTACGTGGAACTGGCCCACTGGTTTCACCAATTGCTGCAACTGCAGGACTCGGACCTGCACCGCATCATTCGCCAGTTCAACGTGGAGCCGGCGCGCCTGGCCCGTGACTTGACCGAGGCCCTGGACCGCCTGCCGCGTGGTTCGACGTCGATCACCGACCTGTCGTCCCATGTGGAAGAAGCCGTGGAGCGCGGCTGGGTCTACGGCAGCCTGATGTTTGGCGAAAGCCAGGTGCGCACAGGCTACCTGGTGTTGGGCATTCTGAAGACCCCGAGCCTGCGCCATGCGTTGCTGGGTTTGTCTGCCGAATTCGACAAGATCAAGGCCGAAGCCCTGAGCGAACGCTTTGACGAATACGTCGGCGACTCGCCCGAGAATGCGTTGAGTGCCAGTGACGGCTTCAACGCCGGTGCCGTGCCCGGCGAAGCCAGCGGCGCGATGGCGCCGAGCGCGATGGGCAAGCAGGAAGCGCTCAAGCGCTTTACCGTTGACCTGACCGAACAGGCGCGCAGCGGCAAACTCGACCCCATCGTCGGCCGTGATGAAGAAATTCGCCAACTGGTGGATATCCTCATGCGTCGTCGTCAGAACAACCCGATCCTCACCGGTGAAGCCGGTGTGGGCAAGACTGCCGTGGTTGAAGGTTTCGCCCTGCGCATCGTCGCCGGCGACGTGCCGCCCGCGCTCAAAGACGTGGAGCTGCGCAGCCTCGACGTGGGCCTGCTGCAAGCTGGCGCCAGCATGAAAGGCGAGTTTGAGCAGCGCCTGCGTCAGGTCATTGAAGACGTCCAAGCCTCGCCCAAGCCGATCATCCTGTTTATCGACGAAGCCCACACGCTGGTGGGTGCCGGTGGCGCCGCCGGGACGGGCGATGCGGCCAACCTGCTCAAGCCAGCCTTGGCGCGCGGTACGTTGCGCACCGTGGCTGCCACGACGTGGGCCGAGTACAAAAAACACATCGAAAAAGACCCGGCCCTGACCCGCCGCTTCCAAGTCGTGCAGGTGGCGGAGCCGTCGGAAGACAAGGCGCTGTTGATGATGCGAGGCGTGGCGTCGACCATGGAAAAACACCATCAAGTGCAGATCCTCGATGAAGCCCTGGAAGCCTCGGTGAAGCTGTCGCACCGATACATTCCTGCGCGCCAGCTGCCGGATAAATCCGTGAGCCTGCTGGACACCGCCTGCGCCCGCGTCGCCATCAGCCTGCACGCAGTGCCGGCCGAAGTGGACGACAGCCGCCGTCGCATCGAAGCGCTGGAAACCGAACTGCAAATCATCGCCCGCGAGCATGCCATCGGCATCGCCATCGGCGCACGCCAGACCAATAGCGAAGCTTTGCTGAGTGCCGAGCGTGAACGCCTGGCAACCCTGGAAAGCCGTTGGGCCGAAGAAAAAACACTGGTAGACGAGCTGCTCGCCACCCGCGCGACCTTGCGCGAGAAAGCCGGTGTTGTGGACAGCGATGCGGGTAGCAACGAGAGCGACGAATTGCGCGCGCAACTGGTCGACCTGCAAGAACGCCTCACCACCTTGCAAGGCGAAACCCCGCTGATCCTGCCGACCGTGGATTACCAGGCGGTGGCCTCGGTGGTCGCCGACTGGACCGGCATCCCAGTGGGCCGCATGGCGCGCAACGAACTGGAGACGGTGCTCAACCTCGACCAGCACCTGAAAAAACGCATCATCGGCCAGGACCATGCCCTGCAGATGATCGCCAAGCGTATTCAGACCTCCCGCGCCGGGCTCGACAACCCGAGCAAGCCGATTGGCGTGTTCATGCTGGCCGGCACATCGGGTGTGGGCAAGACCGAAACCGCGCTGGCGCTGGCCGAGGCCATGTACGGCGGTGAGCAGAACGTGATCACCATCAACATGAGCGAGTTCCAGGAAGCCCACACCGTGTCGACCCTCAAGGGCGCGCCACCGGGCTATATCGGCTACGGCGAAGGCGGCGTGCTGACCGAAGCGGTACGGCGCAAACCCTACAGCGTGGTGCTGCTGGACGAGGTGGAAAAAGCCCACCCGGACGTGCATGAAATCTTCTTCCAAGTATTCGATAAGGGCGTGATGGAGGACGGCGAAGGCCGGGTGATCGACTTCAAAAACACCCTGATCCTGCTGACCACCAACGCCGGTACTGAGCTGATTTCCCAGGTCTGCAAAGACCCGGCGAATATCCCTGAGCCGGAAGAAATCGCCAAGGCACTGCGCCAACCACTGCTGGAGATTTTCCCACCGGCGCTGCTCGGCCGTTTGGTCACGATTCCTTACTACCCGCTCAGCGATGAGATGCTCAAAGCGATTACCCGCCTGCAGCTCAACCGCATCAAAAAGCGCGTGGAAACTACGCACAAAGTTGCCTTCGACTACGACGACGCGGTGGTCGATTTGATCGTCTCGCGCTGCACCGAAACCGAAAGCGGCGGGCGCATGATCGACACCATCCTCACCAACAGCCTGCTGCCAGACATGAGCCGTGAGTTCCTCACGCGCATGCTCGAAGGTAAGGCGCTGGCGGGTGTGCGTATCAGCAGCCGGGATAATGAATTGCACTACGACTTCAGCGACGCCGAATAACGACTGTTGGAATACGGTCAATGTGGGAGCTGGCTTGCCTGCGATAGCGATCTGACATTATGATCTGACATTCAGTATTGATGTTGATTGATCCACCGCCATCGCAGGCAAGCCAGCTCCCACATTTGGATTCGGTTTCTTCAGTTATTAAGTCATTTACGAGACGCCCGATGCTATTCAACCAAGCCTCACGCCTGGCCAAGATCACCAGCCCTCTGGGGCCGGATGTGCTGTTGCTCAATGAAATGGGCGGCGGTGAAGAGCTGGGCAGGTTGTTCAACTATGAGCTGCAACTGACCTCGCTGGACGCCAACATCGACCTCAACCAGTTGCTCGGCAAGCCGATGAGCGTCGGCGTGCAGTTGGCGGACGGTAGCGAGCGGCACTTCCACGGCATCGTCGCGCGGTGCAGTCAGAACATCGACCAGGGCCAGTTCGCCAGTTACCAGGTGACCTTGAGGCCGTGGTTCTGGTTGCTCAGCCGCACCTCGGACTGCCGGATTTTCCAGAACCTGAGCATCCCGCAGATCATCAAGCAAGTGTTCCGCGACCTGGGCTTTTCCGATTTCGAAGACGCCCTGAGCCGGCCGTACCGCGAGTGGGAATACTGCGTGCAGTACCGCGAAACCAGCTTCGATTTCGTCAGCCGCTTGATGGAACAGGAAGGCATCTACTACTTCTTCCGCCATGAACAGGACCGCCATGTGCTGGTGCTGGCCGACGCCTACGGCGCCCACACCACGGTGCCGGGCTACGCGTCGATTCCGTACTACCCCAAGGACGAGCAGCAGCGCGAACGCGACCATATGCACAACTGGCACCTGGCGCACGAAGTACAGCCGGGCTCGCTGGAGCTCAATGACTACGACTTCCAACGCCCCAGCGCCAGTATCGACGTACGCTCGGCAATGCCGCGCCCGCACACCGCCGGCGACTACCCGCTGTACGACTACCCCGGCACGTATGTTCAAAGTGAAGACGGCGAACACTACGCACGCACCCGCATCGAAGCCCTGCAAACCCTGCATGAGCAGATCGAGTTCAGCGGCAACGCCCGTGGCCTCGGCTCCGGCCACTTGTTCAGCCTTACCGGCTTCAGCCGCCAGGACCAGAACCGCGAATACCTGATCGTCGGCTGTCGCTACTACATCGTTCAGGAAAGCCTGGAAAGTGGCGGCGGCTCGGGCTCGGCGCAGTTCGAAAGCAGCCTGACCTGCATCGACGCCCAGCAAAGCTTCCGCCCGCTGGCGAATACACACCGGCCCATCGTCAAAGGCCCGCAAACCGCCTTGGTGGTCGGCCCCAAAGGCGAAGAAATCTGGACCGACCAGTATGGCCGCGTGAAGGTGCACTTCTATTGGGACCGCCACGACCAATCCAACGAAAACAGCTCGTGCTGGATTCGCGTGTCGCAATCCTGGGCCGGGAAGAACTGGGGCTCGATGCAGATTCCGCGTATCGGCCAGGAAGTGATTGTGAGCTTCCTTGAGGGCGATCCCGACCGGCCGATCATCACCGGCCGGGTGTACAACGCCGAGCAGACCGTGCCCTACGACCTGCCGGAAAACGCCACCCAGAGCGGGATGAAAAGCCGTTCGAGCAAGGGCGGTACGCCGGCCAACTTCAATGAAATCCGCATGGAGGACAAGAAGGGGCTGGAGCAGTTGTATATCCATGCCGAGAGGAATCAGGACATCGTGGTGGAGGTGGATGAAAGCCACTCCGTCGGGCATGACCGCAATAAGAGTATTGGGCATAACGAGACGGTGACGATTGGGAATAACCGTGTGCGCATCGTCAAGCACGAAGACATCCTTTCTGTGGGCCAGAGGAAAACCGACAGCGTCAGCCAGAGCTACGTGATTGAAGTGGGCGAAAACCTGCGCCTGGTCTGCGGTAAAAGCATTCTGGAGTTGAACGCCAGCGGGCAGATCAACCTGAGCGGCGTCAATATCAGCTTCCACGCCAGCGGCGATGCCGAATTCAATACCGGCGGCGTCCTGCACCTGAACAACGGCGGCGGCCCCGGCGCAACGCCCGATGGCCAGGGCATGAAAACCAGCATCGACGCCAACATCAAAGCCGCATTCCCCACGCCTAAAAGCTCCTGACGAGACCTGCTTGCCATGACGTACCGAATCAACGAATTCCAGTTTCAACTGCCTGAGGGCGAGCTGCAGGACGCGTCGATCAATATCCTAAAGTTCCCCGAACTTGGCACGTCCTTGATCATCAGCCGTAGCTTCCTCAGCGAAGGCGAAACCCTGCACAGCAACTTCGACGACCAGCTCAAGCGCCTGGAAAAACAGGTGCAGGATTTACGCTGCCAGCCGAGCGTTACCGTGCGTTTGGGCGCCGCCCAAGAGGTGGAAGGGATTGAGCTGCGCAGCCAGTTCAACAAGGGCAACGACAAAGTGTTCCAGTACCAGTTGGCCCTGGTGTTGCCAGGTACGCGCAAGATGCTCGCCTTGAGTTATGTGAAGGCGGACAAGCTTGGGGATGCTGAGGCGGGGCATTGGGCGATGATTAAGAACTCGCTGTCGTTCGACGCTATTTCTTGATGAGCTGCCTACATGTCTGACGCGTTATGGGCGGCCCGGATGGGCGATGCGCTTTCCCACACTTCGATGATGGCGGACATCCTCGGTGGTGTGCTGGAAGTGGCGGCCAATATTGCGATCACTGCCGTGGCAACGGCTGCCGTGGTCGCGGCCACCGGCATTACCGTGGCCACCGGCGGCCTCGGCTGCTTCCTACTGGGCGCGGTGGTTGGCACGATTGTCGGCCTCGCCATGAGCAAGAGCGGAGCGGACAAAGGGCTGACCAAGATATGCGACGGCTTCAGCAACGCCCTGTTTCCGCCCACGGTGCAAGCGAACATTCTCACCGGTTCCACCAATACGCTCACCAACAACATCCCCGCCGCCCGTGCCGCCGGGGCGATCAGCTCCCATGTCACGCCGGCTGGCACCGAGCTGGAAGCGCCTAAGCCTGAACCGGAACCCAGTTACCTGGATATGGCCGAGGGTTTCTTCTCGCAAATGTGGCGCCCCACCGTCGCGACGCCCGCGCCGGGCGCCGTGCCTAAACCGCTGGACCTGGTCGTGTGCATGAAGCACCCGCCGATGCCGCCGCAGTTTCTCGCAGAAGGTTCGGAAAAGGTCACGGTCAATGGCCAACCGGCGGTGCGCAGCGGTGACCGCAGTACGTGCGATGCAACAGTGGTGTCGTCGGGGCTGATTTCCTCCAACGTGACCATCGGCGGCGGCTCGGTGGTGGTGCGTGAGATTCGCAGCGGCAAAACGCCGGGTGTTGGGTTGGCGGTCACGGCGTTGTTGATGCTCAAGGGTGGCAAGGGAAAATTTTTCAGCAAGCTTCCGTGCATGTTGGTCAGCGGTGCCACCTCAATGGCCATCAGCAGTGCCATGGGGGCTGCGGCCAATGCCGCGATGGGTTCGTCGAACCCGGTACATGCTGCGACGGGCGCGAAGATACTCGGCGATGTCGAGGAACTGGATTTCGTGCTGCCCGGCATCTTCCCAATTGACTGGCAACGCTTCTACAACAGCCGCGACGAACGCCAAGGCAGCTTGTTTGGCGCCGGGTGGAGCGTGCCCTACGAAGTGTGCGTCGACGTACTGCCCCACCCCGAAGGCGGCGATACGCTTGTCTACACCGATGAACAGGGCCGGCCTATCGACATGGGCTCGATTGCCTTGGGCGCCGCAGTGTTCAGCGCCGGTGAAGGGCTGGCGGTGCGGCGACACCTCAATGGGCAGTTGCTGATCGAAAGCGATGACGGCGTTTACCGCCTGTTTGAGCCTGCACCAGCAAACCCGTCGCGATTGCGCCTGAGCCAGCTCGGTGATCGCAATGACAACCGCATCCATCTCGACTACGACGATGCCGGATGCCTGGTTCGTCTGCGCGATACGTTTGATCTGGTGCAGGTTGAGCTGATCCGTGATCAAGGCCATCTGACCCACATCGAACGCTTGTACCCGGATCAACGCCGTGAAGTGCTGGTCAGCTATGGCTATGATGCTGCGGGCAACCTGGCGCAGGTACGCGACGCAACCGGCCAAGTACAACGGCGTTTTTCCTATGATTCCGGGCGCCGTATGGTCGAGCACCAGCTGCCGACAGGATTGCGCTGCTTCTATGACTGGGCGTTGATTGAGGGCCTGGAATGGCGCGTGGTGCGGCACTGGACCGATGAAGGCGACACCTACCAATTCGACTATGACCTGCAAGCCGGCACCACACGCATCACCGATGGCTTGCAGCGCGTCAGCATCCGCCACTGGAACACTCAGCACCAGATCACTCAGTACAGCGACAACCTCGGCCAAACCTGGCTGTTCGAATGGAACGATGAGCGCCAATTACTCAGCGCCACCGATCCGCAGGGCGGGCGTTATGCCTACAGCTACGACGAGAGCGGCAACCTGATCGGCGAGACCGACCCGCTGGGGCGCAGCGATTCCACCTTGTGGCTGGAACACTGGGCGCTGCCGCTGGTGGAAACCGACGCTGCCGACAACAGCTGGCAGTATCGCTATGACCCGCGCGGTAACTGCGTCGCCGAGACCGATCCGCTGGGCTATATCACCCGTTACCGCTATGACGCGCACGGCCAGCCAGTAGAAATCATCGACGCCACTGGCAAAAGCAAAAAACTGCGCTGGAACCCGTTTGGGCAGTTGGTCGAGCATATCGACTGCTCGGGCTACCCGACGCGTTTCAGCTACGACGAGCGGGGCTATTTGCAGGTCATCACCGATGCCCTGGGTGAACGCACGCAGTTCAGCTATGACGCCCAGGGGCGTTTGCTCAGCAGCCAATTACCGGATGGCCGCACCGAGCAATACCAGCGCGATGCCAGTGGGCAGTTGGTGGGCTACACCGATCCCGCCGGGCATACCACACTCTATCAACACAACCGGCGAGGCCAGGTACGCCAGCGCACCGACGCCCATGGTCGGCAGGTGCAGTTCGGCTACGACAGCTACGGGCGACTGCAAGCGCTGGTCAATGAGAACGGTGAAAGCTATCGGTTTGCGTGGGACGCCGGGGATCGGCTGACTGAGCAGCAAGACCTCGATGGCAGCGCCAAGCGCTACGACTACGACTTGCTCGACAACATCACGGCGGTGACGGCCGTTCCAGCGCCTTACGGCAATGGCCTGGCGGTGATGCCCGAGACGCCACCGGCGCCTATCGTCCACCGACTGGAACGCGATGCAGTCGGCCGACTGGTCGCCAAAACCACCGACGATGGCCGCACCGACTACAGCTACGATGCAGTCGATCAGCTCAAAGCCGTCACCTTCACCGACTTGCAGGGCAACGCCCAAGCCTTGGCTTTCGCCTACGACGCTGTCGGCCAGTTGCTTGCCGAACAGAGTGCTGGCGGCAACCTGCAACACCACTACGACGAACTCGGCAACCTGATCCAGACCCAACTGCCGGACGGCCGCTGGCTCAACCGCCTGTACTACGGCAGCGGCCACCTGCACCAGATCAACCTCGACGGCCAGGTTATCAGCGACTTCGAGCGCGACCGTCTGCACCGCGAAGTGCTGCGCACCCAAGGCCAACTCAGCACCCGCAGCGAATACGACCGCAGCGGCCGCCTGCGCTCTCGCCAACGCCGCCTTAACAGCCAGCCCTCGTTGATGCCCGCCGCGACGCAAAAGCAGTTCGAATACGACCCCGCCGACAACCTGATCGGCAAACTCGACCAGCAACCCGCTGCGCAACATCGCCAGTTGCTGCACTACGACTCCACCGGCCGCATCATCGCAAGCCAAGACAGCCTGCACGGCCAGCGCGAAACCTTCGCCTACGAGCCGCCGCCAACCTGCTCGACGGCCCGCAGGCAGGCGCCGGGTTGGTGGTGCATAACAAGCTGCTGACGTATCAGGACAAGCGTTATCGCTACGATGCGTTTGGACGGATGATCGAGAAGCGAAGCGCCAAGCGCGGTGTGCAGCGGTTTGCGTATGACGCGGAAAACCGGTTGGTTGAAGTGCGCAATGAAAACGGCAGCGTGGTCAGGATGGTCTACGACCCGCTGGGACGGCGGATTGAAAAAGCCGAGCATGGCAGTGATGGTTATCCATTGGGCGAAACCCGGTTCATGTGGGATGGACTGCGGTTATTGCAGGAGCATAAACACAGTCAGACCAGCCTTTACGTCTATGAAGATGAAGGCTACCAACCCCTGGCCCGCGTCGACGGTGCCGGGCCGCTGCAAAAAATTCGTTACTACCACAACGACCTGAACGGCTTGCCGGAGCAGCTGACCGAAACCGACGGGCACAGCGTTTGGCAGGCGACTTATCGGGTGTGGGGCAACACGCTGGAGGAAGTGCGCGAGCCTTATTACATTGAGGAGCAGAACCTACGGTTTCAGGGGCAGTACCTGGACCGGGAGACGGGGCTGCATTTCAATACGTTCAGGTTTTATGATCCGGATGTCGGGCGGTTTACGACGCCGGATCCGATTGGGTTGGCAGGTGGGATCAATCTTTATCTTTATGCAGCAAACCCATACGGTTGGATTGACCCATTGGGTTGGAGTTGTACGTCATCTATAAATCGACGTATTGGTCGCCTGAAAAAACAGGGATATCAGGACCACCACATACTGAGCGACAAACATGCCAGTACAAAAAATCATCCTCTGCTCAAATTGGCAGGGTTCGATTTACAAAGCCGGACAAAATATTCCTGCCCACAGGAATGCGCGCAATCGCACGCGAATGTGATTCGGGAGACCTATTGATTTCTCAAGAGCTGGCTGACGCTATGATCGAAAGAAAATTCAAAGGCGACAAAGGGCTAGGTTTCTATAACGCTGAGCGATCATTCACCCCCTATAAAAACCAAGCGTGAAAGGCACTGGTTAAAAGCGCCAATCAGCCCCCACAAAAAATGGGCACCCGACCCAGTCGGCGTGCCCATTTTTTCCCCATCCCGCCTCCCTTCAGACGGTACCGCTCTTACGGGTTGACGCTGTCTTTAAGCGACTTGCCCGGCTTAAACGCAACGGTGTTGCTCGCCTTGATCTTCACCGGCTCACCGGTCTGCGGGTTTTTGCCGGTGCGGGCGCCGCGGTGGCGTTGCAGGAAGGTGCCGAAGCCCACCAGGGTGACGCTGTCCTTGCGGTGCAGGGCGCCGGTGATTTCTTCGAGAACGGCGTTGAGGACGCGGTTGGCCTGTTCTTTGGTGAGGTCTGCTTTTTCAGCGATGGCGGCTGCGAGTTCTGGTTTACGCATAAGTGAAGCCTCTTTGACGGTTTTTTGTTGTTATGTCCGTGCTGCTCTCTTATGGAGCAGCGCCCAAGGCGCCGCAGGCTCTACTCTGCGGCAGACGGGAGTGAGGATGGCATGCCCTCGCACGCTCCGCCAGTCTCGAGGCGACCTTTCTACGGGTAAGAACGTGCTGATTCCGACAGAACGACCGGTATTTACGCCAGTAACGGCGGAAGTTCTTTGTTCAAAGCCAGTTTTTCCATCACGGCGCTGCCGGTCAGCGCGTAGCCGAGCAGGCGGCCGCTGGCGTCGCGGCACAAGGCCTTGATGTCGGCGCCCTGCCCTTCGACGCTCCACACGCCTTCGGTACCGCGTGGCGGCGGGGAAACCACCAGTGGGCAGATCGGGGTTTTCACAGTGATCGGCATCGGTCCGTAGCTCACCGCCGTGGCGTTGCCTGCCAGGGTTTGGGCCAGGGCGCGGGCGCAGCTCATCAGCGGCATCACGTACAGCAGGTTCAGGCCATCGACCTCGGCGCAGTCGCCGAGGGCGTAGATGTTGGCGTGGGAGGTCTTGAGGTGACGGTCCACCATGATCCCACGGTTGATCTGCAGGCCGGCGGCGGCGGCGAGGTCCACGCGCGGGCGCAGGCCGATGGCCGAGACGACCAGGTCGCAGTGGATCACTTCACCGTCCGACAGGTGCGCTTCCAGGCCATCAGCCGTGCGCTGCAGGCGGTTGAGCACCGGGCCCAGGTGGAAACGCGCGCCGAGGCCTTCCAGCCCGGCTTGCACGGCTGCGGCCGCTGCCGGGTGCAGCAGGGTCGGCATGACTTGCTCGCACGGGGCCACCAAGTCGATTTCATAGCCACCGAGGATCAGGTCGTTGGCGAATTCACAGCCGATAAGACCGGCGCCGAGCAGCAGCACGCGGCGTTTGCCGGCGGCGGCGGCACGAAAGCGCGCGTAGTCTTCGAGGTCGTTGATCGGGAAAATCAGCTCAGCCGCGTCGCCTTCGACCGGGACACGCACGGTTTCTGCGCCCCAGGCCAGGATCAGGTCGCGGTAGGCCACGGCTTCCTCGCCGATCCACAGGCGTTTGTGGCCCGGGTCGATGCCGCTGATGCGCGTGTGGGTGCGCACCTCGGCCTTGAGTTGCTCGGCCATGGCGCCCGGTTCAGCCATGCTCAAGCCATCGGCTTCCTTGTTCTTGCCAAAGCCGGTGGAGAGCATGGGCTTGGAGTAGGAGCGCCCGTCATCCGCGGTGATCAGCAGCAACGGGGTCTCGCTGTCGAGCTTGCGAAACTCCCGGGCCACGTTGTAACCGGCCAACCCTGTGCCGATGATCACGACAGGTGCGTTCATTCCTTTCTCCTTGTAGTACGTTTCTTAAATCGATGATTAACCGATTTCGATCATTTCGAAATCCATTTTGCCCACGCCGCAGTCCGGGCACAGCCAGTCTTCCGGGACGTCCTGCCACAGGGTGCCCGGAGCGATACCGTCATCCGGCCAGCCGTCTTTTTCGTCGTAGATCAGGCCGCACACTACACATTGCCACTTCTTCATTACTTACTTCCTCAGGGTCCAGGCATCTTGGCCGACGGTCGATAGACCAACGTTGCCGTGCGGCTCAGGGCGTTTTGTACTGATCGGGGCCGGCAGATGCAAGCATGTTCGGCGCAAACGGCCGGTTCAGCACGGCAAAAGCTCAGGACGCCATGGTAAGCTCGCCGCCTCTTTTGCTGCCAATACTGACTCACCGTGCCGCACTCAATCGCCCCGCCCGATGCTTGCCAATGGCTGACCCAGAGCCTTCTGAGCCCATTGCCCGCGCCCTTGGCACTCAATTGGCTGTTCGACGAAGGCTCGCTGACACGCCGGCTCACGTGGCTGTCCAACGACGGTTTCAGCGTGACGCCGTTGTTCGAAGGCTGGCAGCCGTTGCGCGAGGATGAATGCGCAGCGCTGGGCTTGGCCCCTGCTAGCATCGGATGGGTGCGCGAGGTGTATTTGCGCGGGCACGGCCAGCCGTGGGTGTTCGCCCGCAGCGTGGCGGCACGCAGTGCCTTGCAGGGCGACGGCTTGCACATGGACGAGCTGGGCAGCCGTTCGCTGGGCGAGTTGCTGTTCTGCGACCACGCCTTCACCCGCCAGGCCATCGAGGTGTGCCACTACCCAAGGCAATGGCTGCCGCCCGCGGACCAGGCCGACGGCCTGTGGGGGCGCCGCTCGCGCTTTGATCGCGGGCCGCTGAGCGTGCTGGTGGCGGAAATCTTCCTGCCGAGCTTTTGGCATGCACTGCATGACCATCCGGAGAACTGCTGATGTATCAACGTCTGCTCAAGTCCCTGAACCACCTGAACCCCAGGGCCTGGGATTTCATTCAGTTGACCCGCATGGACAAGCCCATCGGCATCTACCTGCTGCTGTGGCCAACACTGTGGGCGCTGTGGATCGCCGGTAAAGGCTCGCCTTCTCTTATCAACATCGTGATTTTCGTCCTGGGCGTGGTGCTGACCCGCGCCGGCGGCTGTGTGATCAATGACTGGGCTGACCGCAAGGTCGACGGCCATGTGAAGCGCACCGAGCAACGCCCGCTGGTCAGCGGCAAGATCAGTTCCAAAGAAGCGCTGGTGTTTTTTGCGGTGCTGATGGGCATCAGCTTCCTGCTGGTGCTGCTGACCAACGCCACGACCATCCTGCTGTCGTTGGGCGGCCTGGCGCTGGCGGCGAGCTACCCGTTCATGAAGCGCTACACCTATTACCCACAAGTGGTGCTGGGCGCGGCGTTTTCGTGGGGCATGCCGATGGCGTTCACCGCCGAGACCGGCCACCTGCCTGCCACGGCATGGCTGCTGTACATCGCCAATTTGTTGTGGACGGTGGGCTATGACACTTATTACGCGATGACGGACCGCGACGATGACCTGAAGATCGGCGTGAAGTCCACGGCGATCCTGTTCGGCGATGCCGACCGCGTGATCATTCTTACCCTGCAAGGTTTATCGCTGGTCTGCCTGTTGCTGGCAGGCATGCGGTTCGAGCTCGGCGGCTGGTTCCACCTCGGGTTGCTGGCGGCGGCAGGCTGTTTTGCCTGGGAGTTCTGGTACACACGGGACAAGGACCGCATGAAATGCTTCAAGGCGTTTTTGCATAACCACTGGGCGGGGTTGGCGATTTTTGTAGGGATTGTGGCGGATTATGGGTTTCGTTGATCCTGTGGCGAGGCTGCTAGCCGCTAAGCGATCAGGGCTTGGCGACCTTCCAGGCTCCGTCCATTTTGCCGTCGCCGGTCATGTCACCGGCCTTCTTGTCCATAACGAAGGTGTAGAGCGGCTTGCCGCTGTAGGCCCACTGGCTCTTTTCATCGTCACGGGTAATCACGGTCCACTTGCCCATGGGAGTGTCGGTGGATTCAGCCATCAGCGGCGGCCAGTTGGTGGCGCACTTGTCGTTGCACATAGATTTGCCATCGGCGTCCTTGGCAAAGGTGTAGAGCGTCATGCCATTGTGGTCCACCAACATCCCGTCTTTGGTCATCCCTGGCTCAGCCGCAAATACCAGTGTCGGCAGCGTCAACGCGGCCGTTACCAGCAGGGCTTTCCAGGAGAAAGTACTTTGAGTCATCGGAACCTTCCTTTTGTGGTTGTCAGGATTCGGACCCAAAGGGTAGTCCAGAGTGCCAATAATTGCCCAAGCGACTAAATTACTGTCACACGACTGCAATAATTCCGTTATCTAATGCGGCGCAAGACAGTTAAATGACAAGAGGATTTTGAGCATGGTTGGCAGGAGCATTCTGATTGTTGACGACGAAGCGCCCATCCGCGAGATGATCGCCGTTGCGTTGGAAATGGCCGGCTACGACTGCCTGGAGGCGGAGAACTCCCAGCAGGCCCATGCCATTATCGTCGACCGCAAGCCGGACCTGATCCTGCTGGACTGGATGCTGCCCGGCACCTCTGGCATCGAGCTGGCCCGGCGCCTCAAGCGTGACGAGCTGACTGGGGACATCCCGATCATCATGCTCACCGCCAAGGGCGAAGAGGACAACAAGATCCAGGGCCTGGAAGTCGGCGCTGATGACTACATCACCAAGCCTTTTTCCCCACGGGAACTGGTCGCGCGCCTCAAAGCCGTACTGCGCCGTGCCGGACCGACTGATGGCGAAGCGCCGATCGAAGTCGACGGCCTGATTCTGGACCCGATCAGCCACCGTGTGACCATCGACGGCAAACCGGCCGAGATGGGCCCGACCGAATACCGCCTGCTGCAGTTTTTTATGACTCACCAGGAACGCGCCTACACCCGTGGCCAACTGTTGGACCAAGTGTGGGGCGGCAACGTGTATGTGGAAGAGCGCACCGTGGATGTGCATATCCGCCGCCTGCGCAAAGCCTTGGGCGATGCCTACGAGAATCTGGTACAAACCGTGCGCGGCACCGGCTACCGCTTTTCCACCAAAGGCTGAGCCAGCCCTCCCTTTCCTTAACAGCTGACAAGGACGCACGTTTAAGTGAACCAGAACTGCTCCTAACAGCTGACAAGGACGCACGTTTAAGTGAACCAGAACTGGCATGGCACCCTGATCCGCCACATGCTGCTGTTGATCACCGGCTGCCTGGTGGTAGGCCTGGTCAGCGGCTATTACGGCTGGAGCCTGGCTGTGGGTATCGGCCTGTACCTGGGCTGGACCCTCAAACAGCTGCTGCGTCTGCATGAATGGCTGCGCCAGCACAAACCCGAAGAAGCACCTCCCGACGGCTACGGCCTGTGGGGCGAGGTGTTCGACAGCATCTACCACCTGCAACGCCGCGACCAACGCGTGCGTGGGCGCCTGCAGGCGGTGATCGACCGGGTGCAGGAATCCACCGCCGCGCTCAAAGACGCGGTGATCATGCTCGACAGCGACGGCAACCTGGAATGGTGGAACCGCGCGGCCGAAACCCTGCTGGGCCTTAAGACGCCCCAGGACAGCGGCCAGCCGGTGACCAACCTGGTGCGTCACCCGCGCTTCAAGGAGTACTTCGAACAGGAGAACTACGAAGAAGCCCTGGAAATCCCCTCGCCCACCAACGACCGCGTGCGCATCCAGCTGTACCTGACTCGCTACGGCAACAATGAGCACCTGATGCTGGTGCGCGACGTGACGCGCATCCACCAGTTGGAACAGATGCGCAAAGACTTCGTCGCCAACGTCTCCCACGAGCTGCGCACGCCGTTGACGGTAATCTGCGGCTATCTGGAGACGCTGCTGGACAACGTCGAGGAGATCAACCCGCGCTGGAGCCGTGCCCTGCAGCAGATGCAGCAGCAAGGCTCGCGCATGCAAACCCTGCTCAACGACCTGCTGTTGCTGGCCAAGCTTGAGGCCACCGATTACCCGTCAGACAACCATCCGGTAGCGGTGCAAAGCCTGTTGCAGACCATCAAGAACGACGCCCAGGCGCTTTCCGGCGAGCGCGGGCAGCAGATCACCCTGGAAGCCGACCCGCTGGTGCTGCTCAAAGGCAGCGAGGGCGAGTTGCGCAGCGCGTTTTCTAACCTGGTGTTCAACGCCGTGAAGTACACCCAGGACAAGGGCAATATCCGCATCCGTTGGTGGGCCGACCAGCACGGCGCACACCTGAGCGTGCAGGACTCCGGCATCGGCATCGACGCCAAGCACCTGCCGCGCCTGACCGAGCGCTTCTACCGCGTCGATTCCAGCCGCAACTCCAACACCGGCGGCACCGGGCTCGGCCTGGCCATCGTCAAACACGTGCTGCTGCGCCACCGCGCGCGCCTGGAAATCAGCAGCGTGCTGGGGCAGGGCAGCACGTTTACCTGCCACTTCCCACCCGCGCAGGTGACGCGTTCGCGGGTGATCGGCACAGATGAATAGCCTGAGAACGACACTGGACTAAGTGTGGGAGCTGGCTTGCCTACGATGGCGGTGGGTCAGCTGAAAATACGCCGACTGACAGTCCGCTATCGCAGGCAAGCCTGCTCCCACATTGGATTTGTATCGTTTCCAGGAATGCATTGCAGGTCCCGCCCGGCAGCGGGCACTAGGCAAGCGCCCCATCAGCCGCTACATTGGCCGACTTGCGCCTGCCTTTCAGGCCTGTCTGTCACCCTTATTGAACACACGGAACCTGCAAAACCCCATCATGGACCCTTCCCCTGGCATCACCCTCGCTACACTCTTCGCCGACTTCGGCATGATTCTTTTTGCACTGATCCTGGTACTGCTCAACGGTTTCTTCGTTGCGGCGGAATTCGCTATGGTCAAACTGCGCGCCACCCGGGTCGAAGCCATCGCCCACAAGAACGGCTGGCGCGGGCAGATCCTGCGCACCGTGCACAGCCAGCTCGACGCTTACCTGTCAGCCTGCCAGCTGGGTATCACCCTCGCCTCCCTGGGCCTGGGTTGGGTCGGTGAGCCGGCTTTTGCGCACATCCTCGAGCCGATGCTGGGCGCCGTAGGCGTCGAGTCGCCGGAAGTGATCAAGGGCGTGTCGTTTTTTGCCGCCTTCTTCGTGATTTCCTACCTGCACATCGTGGTCGGTGAGTTGGCGCCTAAATCCTGGGCCATCCGCAAACCCGAGCTGCTGTCGCTGTGGACCGCGGTGCCGCTGTACCTGTTCTACTGGGCGATGTACCCGGCGATCTACCTGCTCAACGCCAGTGCCAACGCCATCTTGCGTATCGCCGGCCAAGGCGAACCTGGCCCGCACCATGAGCACCATTACAGCCGCGAAGAACTCAAGCTGATCCTGCACTCCAGCCGTGGCCAGGACCCGAGCGACCAAGGCATGCGTGTACTCGCCTCCGCCGTGGAAATGGGCGAGCTGGAAGTGGTGGACTGGGCCAACTCCCGCGAAGACCTGGTCACCCTGGACTTCAACGCCCCGCTCAAAGAAATCCTGGCGCTGTTCCGCCGCCACAAATTCAGCCGTTACCCGGTGTATGACGCCGTGCGTAACGAGTTTGTGGGCCTGCTGCACATCAAGGATTTGCTGCTGGAACTGGCGGCGCTGGACCACATCCCCGAGTCGTTCAACCTGGCCGAACTGACCCGCCCGCTGGAACGCGTATCGCGGCATATGCCGTTGTCGCAGCTGCTGGAGCAGTTCCGCAAAGGCGGCGCGCACTTTGCCCTGGTGGAGGAAGCTGACGGCAAGATCATCGGCTACCTGACCATGGAAGACGTGCTGGAAGTGTTGGTCGGCGATATCCAGGACGAACACCGCAAGGCTGAGCGCGGCATCCTCGCCTACCAGCCGGGCAAACTGCTGGTGCGTGGCGACACGCCGCTGTTCAAAGTGGAACGCCTGCTGGGCGTCGACCTGGACCACATCGAAGCCGAAACCCTGGCCGGGCTGATCTACGACACCCTGAAGCGGGTGCCTGAAGAGGAAGAAGTGCTTGAAGTTGAAGGCTTACGGATCATCATCAAGAAGATGAAAGGCCCGAAGATCGTGTTGGCCAAAGTGCTGTTGCTGGATTGACCCTCAATTGCCCAACGCAAAGTTGGGCAATGTGCCAACCGGCTGGTTGAACTCGTAAGGGATCGATACCAGCCCGGCCTCGGTACGCGCAGATGACTGAACCGCAGGCTTGCAAGGGATCATGACAACTCTAAGTAAGCGTCAGGCGGGCTAATACCGAGCCTTTGCGCCGCATCCTCCTGAGAGAACTCCCAGCGACGGATGGTGTTGCACAGTTCCACCCGTAATTTTGAGCGCAGGCGCATATTGGCGGCTTGCTCAGGAGTATCCCAGACGCAGCTGAAACGTTCGGTGTAGATTTTTGAGTCTGTCATGGGCTTAACCTATGTCCTGCAATCTGGCACGAGCCCGTTCGATATCCCGCCCTTCGGTTTTCTGTGTGGTCTTGCGCAGCGCGTGCAGCACATAGACCGCTTGCGGCCGATTGACCACATAGAACACTCGAAACGCTCCTGAGTCCTCAGTGATCCGAATATCACTGACGCCCCTCCCAATGGTTTTCATCGGCTTGCAATCAAAAGGCTGTTCGCCCTGCTGCAAAAGGTCCAACTGAAAAGTGGCGCTTTGTTTCAAGGCATAGCAAAGACTCGTTAACATTGATGCGTTATCGAGAGGCTCTATCGAAACAGATATAATTCATCGGCTTGCAATCAAAAGGCTGTTCGCCCTGCTGCAAAAGGTCCAACTGAAAAGTGGCGCTTTGTTTCAAGGCATAGCAAAGACTCGTTAACATTGATGCGTTATCGAGAGGCTCTATCGAAACAGATATAAATCAATCCAGCTAACGGGAATCAGACGGTCGGTCGATTCCCGCAATTGAGGTGATCACGCACCCGGCACAAAGTGCTTCTGCGCCGTGCCACGGGCGATCAGGCGGGAGATGTAATCGAGCTTCTGTGCGTCCTGGTCGATGAACCGGAAGGTCAGTTGCAGCCAGTCGCTGTCGGGCTTGGGCTCGTAGGCGACAATGGCGTGCAGGTAGCCGTTGAGGCGTGCGACTTCGGCGTTGTCGCCTTGCTCAAGGTCCAATACTGCACTTTCCAGTACCTGAGGCAGGACTTCACCGCGACGCACCACCAGCAGCGCTTCCTTGATGCTCAGCGCCTTGATCACGCATTGCTGGGTGCCGCTGGGCAGGCGCAACTGGCCCTGGCCACGACCGCCAGCCGGCGGGGCGGTTGGAGCCGCTTGCACGGACGGGCTGTTGAGCAGGCCTTTGCTTGGCGCCGCCGCTACCGGTGCCGGCTTGACCGCTTCAGGCTTGCCGCCGGTCAGGGCGCTGAGGGAGTCATTGCCGAAGGCCGAGTTCATCTTGGTCGGCGCACTGGCGATCAGCGCGTCGAGGCGGCCGATCTTGTGCAGCGCCTGTTTGACCTTGTTCAGCAACTGTTCGTTGGTGAACGGCTTGCTGACGTAGCCGGAAACCCCGGCCTGAATCGCCTGGACCACGTTTTCCTTGTCGCCACGGCTGGTCACCATCACGAACGGCATGGCTTTGAGATGAGGCTGCTCACGGCACCAGGTCAGCAGTTCAAGGCCGGACATCTCGGGCATTTCCCAGTCGCACAGCACCAGATCGAAGGTCTCGCGCATCAGGATGGTTTGCGCCTTTTTGCCGTTCACCGCGTCTTCAATCTTGATCCCCGGGAAGTAGTTGCGCAGGCACTTCTTCACCAGGTCGCGGATAAACGAGGCGTCATCCACCACCAACACACTGACTTTACTCATCGACCCTTCATCCTATAAAAACTTCGGCACGCAGAACGCCTGACAGGTGGCATTTTGCCAAAACTCGCTGGTCACAGAGGGACTTTATCGCGCCCACTGCGCAAAAAATTCAGATGCCACAAACAAAAACGCCCGACCAAAGGCCGGGCGTTAATTTCTCGGGCAACTTACTTATCGTCAGATTTGCCCGGAACATTAGGAATTTGATCAGCCGTGCCTTCAACTTCGGCCTTCATGCGCTTGAGGCCCATGTGCCGTACGTCGGTGCCGCGCACCAGGTAGATCACCAGTTCCGAGATATTGCGCGCGTGGTCGCCGATACGCTCCAGTGAACGCAGTACCCAGATAATGTTCAAGACCCGCGAGATAGAGCGCGGGTCTTCCATCATGTAGGTGGCCAGCTCGCGTAGTGCGGTCTTGTATTCGCGGTCGATGGTCTTGTCGTACTGAGCCACCGACAACGCCAGTTCGGCGTCGAACCGGGCAAACGCGTCGAGTGCATCGCGCACCATGTTGCGCACCTGGTCGCCGATGTGGCGCACTTCCACGTAACCACGCGGCGCTTCGCCTTCTTCGCACAGTTGGATGGCGCGGCGCGCGATTTTGGTGGCTTCGTCACCGATGCGCTCCAGGTCGATCACCGACTTGGAGATGCTGATGATCAAACGCAGGTCGGACGCCGCCGGCTGACGACGCGCCAGAATGCGCAGGCATTCTTCGTCGATGTTGCGTTCCATCTGGTTGATCTGGTCGTCGATCTCACGCACTTGCTGGGCCAGGCCCGAGTCGGCCTCGATCAGCGCAGTGACGGCGTCGTTGACTTGCTTCTCCACCAGCCCGCCCATCGCCAGGAGGTGGCTGCGCACTTCCTCAAGCTCGGCGTTGAACTGCGCGGAGATGTGATGGGTTAAGCCTTCCTTCGAAATCATGGTTTTGCTCCACAAAAGCTGTATGCCGCAAGCTACAAGCTGCAAGTTGATATGTGTCGTTGCATTGAACTGCTTTTACTTGCCGCTTGAAGCGTGCGGCTCGCAGCTGCTCCAACTAGCCATAACGACCGGTGATGTAGTCTTCGGTCTGCTTCTTCGCCGGATTGGTGAACAGGGTATCGGTGTCGCCGAACTCCACCAGTTTGCCCATGTACATGAACGCGGTGTAGTCGGAAACCCGCGCCGCCTGTTGCATGTTGTGGGTCACGATGACAATGGTGAACTTGGACTTGAGCTCGTAGATCAGCTCTTCGACTTTCAGCGTCGAGATCGGGTCGAGTGCCGAGCACGGTTCGTCGAGCAGCAGCACTTCCGGCTCCACGGCGATGGTACGGGCGATCACCAGACGCTGCTGCTGGCCGCCGGACAGGCCGAGTGCCGATTCATGCAGGCGGTCTTTGACCTCGTCCCACAGTGCGGCGCCTTTCAAGGCCCACTCAACCGCTTCGTCGAGGATGCGTTTTTTGTTGATGCCCTGGATGCGCAGGCCGTACACCACGTTTTCGTAGATGGTCTTGGGGAACGGGTTGGGCTTCTGGAACACCATGCCCACGCGACGACGCAGCTCGGCAACGTCTTCGCCTTTGCGATAGATGTTGGTGCCGTAGAGGTTGATCGCGCCTTCTACGCGGCAACCGTCGACCAGGTCGTTCATGCGGTTGAAGGTACGCAGCAGCGTCGACTTACCGCAGCCGGACGGACCAATGAAGGCGGTCACGCGCTGTTTCGGGATGTTCATGCTGACGTCGAACAGCGCCTGCTTTTCACCGTAGTACAGGCTCAGGCCTGGCACTTCGATGGCCACGGTTTCCTGGGCCAGGCTCAGGCTCTGCTTGTCGCGACCCAGGGCCGACATGTTGATGCCGTGGGTGTGGGTTTCGTGTTGCATGGTCTCACTCCGTTCGTAGCTGCCAGCTTCTAGCTGCAAGCTGCAAGATTTGAGCAAAAGCGGCTTGTAGCTTGCCGCTTGTGGCTAATAGCTTTAGCTGTCCAGCGCTTTGTATTTTTCGCGCAGGTGGTTACGGATCCACACCGCCGACAAGTTGAGCGTGGCAATCACCAGCACCAACAGCAAGGCTGTGGCGTACACCAGCGGTCGTGCGGCTTCGACGTTGGGGCTCTGGAAGCCGACGTCATAAATATGGAAGCCCAAGTGCATGATCTTCTGGTCCAGGTGCAGGTACGGGTAGTTGCCATCCAACGGCAGCGACGGCGCCAGTTTCACTACACCTACCAGCATCAGCGGCGCCACTTCACCGGCGGCGCGGGCCACGGCGAGGATCATGCCGGTCATCATCGCCGGGCTGGCCATCGGCAGCACGATCTTCCACAGCGTTTCCGCCTTGGTCGCGCCGAGCGCCAGCGAGCCTTCACGCACGGTGCGAGGAATTCGCGCCAACCCTTCTTCGGTCGCCACAATCACCACCGGCACCGCCAGCAGCGCCAGGGTCAGCGAGGCCCACAGCAGGCCCGGCGTACCGAAGGTCGGTGCCGGCAGGGCTTCGGCGAAGAACAGGCGGTCAACCGAGCCACCCAGTACATACACGAAGAAGCCCAAGCCGAACACGCCGTAAACAATGGCCGGTACGCCCGCCAGGTTGTTCACCGCGATGCGGATAATCCGGGTCAGGGTGTTCTGCTTGGCGTACTCACGCAGGTACACGGCCGCCAGCACGCCGAACGGGGTCACGATCATCGCCATGATCAGGGTCATCATCACGGTGCCGAAAATCGCCGGGAAGATCCCGCCTTCGGTGTTGGCTTCACGTGGGTCGTCGCTGAGGAATTCCCAGACCTTGCTGAAGTAGAAGCCGATCTTGGTCATCGTGCCCATGGCGTTCGGCTGGTAGGCGTGCACCACTTTGCCGATGCCAATTTCGACTTCTTTGCCATTGCCATCGCGAGCCGTCAGGGCGTCACGGTTGAACTGGGCGTGCAAGTCGGCCAGGCGCGCTTCGATGTCCTGGTAACGGGCGTTCAATTCGGCGCGGCCGCTGTCCATATCCGCTTGAGCGGTGGCATCGAGCTTGCCTTCCAGCTCCAGCTTGCGGCCGTGCAGGCGGATGCGTTCCAGCCCGGCGTTGATCGCGCCGATGTCGGTTTTTTCCAAGCTCTTGAGCTCAGCAGCCAACTTGTTCACACGGTCGACACGGGCTTGCAGCTCTGGCCACGCGGCCTCGCCTTCGGCGATGACCTTGCCGTCCTGCTTGACGTTGACCAGGGTGCCGTAGAAGTTGCCCCACTCACGTCGCTCGATCGCCATCAGGTTCGCAGGCTTGGTCTGGTCCTTGAGCCATTCGCCAACAATCCAGGTGAAGTCATTGCCGTTCAGGTCGCGGTTACCGACCTTGATCAGCTCGCGGGTCATGAATTCCGGGCCTTGGTCGGGCACCGGCAGGCCAGCGCTTTTCAGGCGCTCGCGCGGTACTTCTTCCTTCTGCACCACTTCGCCGATGACGATATGGTTTTCCTGGCCCGGCACGTTGTAGTTGGCCTGGATCAGGTCAGCCGGCCAGAAGTGGCCCAAGCCACGCACCGCAATCACGGCCAGCAAACCAATGGTCATGATGACCGCGATGGACACCGCGCCACCGCTGATCCAGACGCCTGGGGCGCCGCTCTTGAACCATCCATTCAGGGAGTTCTGTTTCACAGACTTCTACCTTTCTTAAAGCGACGAGTATTTCTTGCGCAGACGCTGACGAATCAGCTCGGCGAGGGTGTTCATGATGAAGGTGAACAACAGCAGCACCAGCGCCGAGAGGAACAGCACGCGGTAATGGCTACCACCGACTTCCGACTCGGGCATTTCCACCGCGACGTTGGCCGCCAATGTGCGCAGGCCCTCGAACAGGTTCATCTCCATCACCGGGGTGTTACCGGTGGCCATCAGCACGATCATGGTTTCACCCACTGCGCGGCCCATGCCGATCATCAACGCCGAGAAAATCCCCGGGCTGGCGGTCAGGATGACAACGCGGGTCATGGTCTGCCATGGCGTGGCGCCCAGGGCCAACGAGCCCAGAGTCAGGCCGCGCGGCACGCTGAACACGGCGTCTTCGGCGATGGAGTAGATGTTCGGGATCACCGCAAAGCCCATGGCCAGGCCGACTACCAGGGCGTTGCGCTGGTCGTAGGTGATGCCCAGGTCGTGGGAGATCCACATGCGCATGTCGCCGCCGAAGAACCAGGTTTCCAGGTATGGGCTCATGTACAGCGAGAGCCAGCCCACAAACAGGATCACCGGGATCAGGATTGCGCTTTCCCAGCCATCGGGAACGCGCAGGCGGATCGACTCAGGTAAGCGGCTGAAGACAAAACCGGCCACCAGGATGCCAATCGGCAACAGCATCAGCAGGCTGAAAATCCCCGGCAGATGCCCTTCGACATACGGCGCCAGGAACAGGCCGGCGAAGAAGCCGAGGATCACCGTCGGCATCGCTTCCATCAGTTCGATCACCGGCTTGACCTTGCGGCGCAGGCTCGGGGCCATGAAGTACGCGGTGTAGATCGCGGCGGCAACGGCCAGGGGTGCGGCCAGCAGCATGGCGTAGAACGCGGCCTTCAATGTACCGAAGGTCAGCGGTGCCAGGCTCATCTTGGGTTCGAAGTCGGTGTTGGCGGCGGTCGATTGCCAGACGTACTTAGGCTCGTCGTAGTTTTCGTACCAGACCTTGCTCCACAACGCGCTCCAGGACACTTCCGGGTGCGGGTTGTCCAGCAGCAGCGGTTGCAGCTTGCCGCCGGCTTCGACGATCACGCGGTTGGCGCGTGGCGACAGGCCGAACACACCTTGGCCGTCGACCACCGGGTCCACCAACAGCGTGCGGTGGGCGGTGCTGTGGAACACGCCGAACTTGCCGGACGCGTCGAGGGCGGTGAAGCCTTTACGACGTTCTTCTGCGGTGATTTCCACGATCGGCGTGGTGCCCATCTGGAAGGTGCGGATCTGTTTCAGGTGCTGCTCGCCATCCGGGTCGCGGGCCATGAACCATTGGGCCAGGCCGCCCTTGGAGTTACCGACGATCAGCGAGATACCGCCCACCAGTTGAGTGCTGGCGGTGATTTCGGCATTGCCGTCTTCGAGCAGTTTGTAGCGACCGTTGAGGCTCTTGTCGCGCAGGCTGAATACATCGGCGAGGGCGCGACCGTTGATCACATACAGCCACTGCTGGCGTGGGTCGATGAAGATCGCCTTCACCGGCTCAGTCATTTGCGGCAGCTCGATGCGCTTCTGCTCGCTGGTGACTTCGCCAGTCATCATGTTTTCTTCGCGGCTCAGGGCCAGCACGTTCAGGTGCGAACCGGCGGAGCCTGCCACCACCAGCGAGGAGTCAGTGGCGTTGAGGGCGACGTGTTCCAGCGGGCGGCCGGCATCATCCAGCACGATCGGCGCTTCGCCGTAAGGGTATTCAATTGCCGGCGTAATGGTTTTTTTGCCGTCCGGGTAAGACACCTTATAGGTGTGGCGGAACACCAGGGACTGGCCGTTGGAGAGACCGAGGATCACCAGCGGGCTGCCCGGTTGGTCTTCACCGATGGACGCAACACTGGCGCCTGCCGGCAGCGGCAAGTCGACACGCTTGAGTTCGGCGCCGGTCTCCACATTAAAGAACAGCGCCTGGCCCTTGTCGGAAACCCGCATGGCGACCTGGTTCTGTTCTTCGAGGGAGATCATCAACGGCTTGCCGGCGTCCTGAATCCAGGCAGGCGTCAGCGCGTCTTCCTTGGTCAGCGAGGCACCTTGGAACAAGGGCGCGACGACGTAGGCAAGGAAGAAGAAAATCAGGGTGATGGCACCGAGGACGGCGAGGCCGCCGATCAACACGTACCAACGGGTCAGGCGATCTTTGAGCGCGCGAATGCGGCGCTTGCGTTGCAACTCAGGCGTATTGAAGTCAATGCGCTTGGGGGGAGAAGTCGTCGTCATGGTGGAATTGGCCAGATCATTCATGCGCACACCCTAGCGATCCTGTATGACAGAAAGATGACAATGCAGTGACGCAAGAAATCCGCCGCGTAGCAGAGCTGGCAGCGGACTAAAAAATTAGGGGTGTAGACGGGTAGTCTGGGGGTGGGTATGCCCGCGATGGCGTCAATACGGTTTCAACTCTAAACCGCGTCGCCAGCATCGCGGGCAAGCCCGCTCCCACCGAAAAGCATGCGTCTACACCTGGTATTACAGGCTTAGTTGCCTTCTTTCAGACCCAGGTCAGCCAGGGCCTTGGCGGCCACTTTGGCCGGCAGTGGGATGTAGCCGTCTTTGACTACAACTTCCTGGCCCTGTTTGGACAGAACCAGCTTCACGAACTCAGCTTCCAGCGGGGCCAGAGGCTTGTTCGGGGCTTTGTTGACGTACACGTAGAGGAAGCGCGACAGCGGGTATTTGCCGTTCAGGGCGTTTTCTTCGGTGTCTTCGATGAAGTCAGTGCTGCCTTTCTTGGCCAGGGCTACTGTCTTCACGCTAGCGGTTTTGTAGCCAATGCCCGAGTAACCGATGCCGTTCAGCGAGGAGCTGATCGACTGCACAACCGAAGCCGAGCCTGGTTGTTCGTTCACGTTTGGCTTGTAGTCGCCTTTGCACAGGGCTTCTTCTTTGAAGTAGCCGTAGGTGCCGGATACCGAGTTACGACCGAACAGCTGAACTGGCTTGTTGGCCAGGTCGCCGGTCACACCCAGGTCGCCCCAGGTTTTCACGTCGGCTTTAGCACCGCACAGGCGAGTCGAGGAGAAGATCGCGTCGACTTGTTCCATGGTCAGGTGCTGGATCGGGTTGTCCTTGTGCACGAACACGGCCAGGGCATCCACAGCTACCGGGATAGCGGTTGGCTTGTAGCCGTACTTCTGCTCGAAGGCAGCCAGTTCGGTGTCCTTCATCTTGCGGCTCATCGGGCCCAGGTTAGAGGTGCCTTCAGTCAGCGCAGGTGGAGCAGTGGCGGAGCCGGCAGCCTGAATCTGGATGTTGACGTTCGGGTATTCCTTTTTATAGGACTCAGCCCACAGGGTCATCAGGTTAGCCAGAGTGTCGGAACCAACGCTGGACAGGTTGCCCGAGACACCGGTGGTCTTGGTGTAAGCCGGCATTGCCGGGTCAACACCAGCGGCTACCGCGTTAGCGGTCGCAACGCCAGCAGCGACAAAAGTCATTGCCGCCATCAAACGTTTCAGTTTCATGCCTTGCTCCTAGCAGATAGGGATAGTTGGATCGGGGCCAAGTATCGGTAGGCCGTGTGAACACTCTATGTCCGGAATGTGACAATTAGATGAAAGGCCAGTATTCGTGAAAAACCTGGCAGGAAGGATAAAGATCAATAGAGCTGGGGCTTGCGAGGAGGTTGGAGCGTTTGAAGCGGTGTTTCAGAAATACGCTGTAATCTATGACCATTCCTACACCTCTGTGTAGGAATGGTCTTCAAGCTGCGGGTTAGCGTCCGCGCTTCCACAGGTACCCACCCACCAACATCCCCATCACGCACAGCACGGCGACATAGTAAGCAGGGCCCATCGGGCTTTCCTTCATCAGCAGCGACACTGCCAGCGGCGTCAAACCACCAAACACGGCGTAGGCGACGTTGTAGGAAAACGACAACCCGCTGAAACGCACCACCGGCGGGAAGGCTTTCACCATCACGTAAGGCACCACGCCGATCACACCAACAAACAGGCCGGTCAGGGTGTACAGCGGGAAGAGCCAGTTCGGGTGGTCAAGAAGGCTGTGGTACAGCGTCCATGACGTCGCCAATAACAACAGGCAACCGCTGACCAGCACACGGCCCGCGCCAAAGCGGTCGGCCAGGGCGCCGGAGGCGATGCAGCCCAGGCTCAGGGTGACGATGGCCATGCTGTTGGCTTGCAACGCAACGGTGGGGCTGAAGTGGTAGACGGTTTGCAGCACGGTTGGCGTCATCAGGATGACCACGACAACACCGGCCGACAGCAACCAGGTCAGCAGCATCGACAGCACGATGGCGCCACGGTGATCGCGCAATACCGCACGTAACGGCAGTTCGGCAGCCAGGGTCTTGCGTTGCTGCATCTCGGCGAAAATCGGCGTTTCATGCAGCCAGCGGCGCAGGTACACAGAGAGCAGGCCGAACACACCACCCAGCAGGAACGGGATACGCCAGGCGTAATCCGACACCTGCTCCGGGCTGTAAAGCGTGTTGATGGCGGTGGCCACCAGCGAGCCCAGCAGGATGCCCGCGGTCAGGCCGCTGGTCAGGGTGCCGCAGGCGTAGCCGATGTGGCGCGGCGGCACGTGTTCGGAGACGAACACCCAGGCGCCCGGTACTTCACCGCCAATCGCCGCGCCCTGAATGACGCGCATCAACAGCAGCAGGATCGGCGCCCACAGGCCGATCTGCGCGTAGGTCGGCAGCAGGCCCATGATCAGGGTCGGCACGGCCATCATGAAGATGCTCAGGGTGAACATTTTCTTGCGGCCCAGCAGGTCGCCGAAGTGCGCCATGATGATGCCGCCCAGCGGGCGTGCCAGGTAGCCGGCTGCGAAGATGCCGAAGGTCTGCATCATGCGCAGCCATTCAGGCATGTCGGCGGGGAAGAACAGTTTTCCGACCACGGTGGCGAAAAACACGAAGATGATGAAGTCGTAAAACTCCAGCGCCCCGCCCAAAGCAGACAGCGACAGAGTTTTGTAGTCGTTGCGGGTCAGCGGGCGCGACGGTTGCGCGCTGCTTGCGGGCACGGAGGACATGGCAAGGCTTCTCTTATAGTAATCAGAACGGCAAGCCCGGGACTTGCGGCAGGTTTGGCAAGATAGCAAATCGCTTGAAAAAGCACAGCGCCTACCGAATAACAGTTCAGAAGGGCGAAATATTCCCCATTCCTGCGCTTTCACCGCAATCAGAAACACAGTTGCGCGAAAAAGCCGCATAACAGCCGCGATTTGCCGACCAAATGAGTATCGGGAGGTCGTCGCGGCGCCGGCGTCTCGATATACTCGGCCCCTGCAAGCGCAAGACCCGCAGTCTTGAGAGGCTGCTGTGCCAAAACGTCGTTGGTGCCATCCAGCCGATTTGGCAGAGTTTCCCTTTAGTACGCCTTACGAGAAACGCATCGAGCGGTGTATGTTGGTGCTGAAACGTTTTTCCAGAAGACGGCTATCCACTTGAACTACCCATGACGCGTCACGGGTCAGAGGCACCCTCGCATGATCGAACTCGAACAAGAAGATCCAATTCCGCAAGGCGATCTCGCCCTGCAAATCACCGCGCTGCCGCGTGAAACCAACGGTTTTGGCGATATCTTCGGCGGTTGGCTGGTCTCACAGATGGACCTGGCCGGCACGGCCATGGCCAGTAAGGTTGCCGGTGGGCGTGTTGCCACCGTGGCGATAGATCGCATGGCGTTCCTGGTGCCGGTAGCCGTCGGCGCGCAACTGTCCTTCTATACCCAGGCCTTGGAAATCGGCCGCAGCTCGATCCAGATGATGGTCGAAGTGTGGAGCGACGACCCGTTGTCCAGCGAATGGCGCAAGGTCACCGAGGCGGTTTTCGTGTTCGTCGCCATCGACGGCAGCGGCCGTACGCGCTCGGTGCCATCGCGCGCGCGTTAAACATCGCCGGGTTTTGACGGTCAATTGCCCCATTGCCTGCCATTTGAGAGCACTGCTATGCCTACGCCCCACGTTGAAACCGTGAAAATCGACGCGCTGGACTGCTGGCGCATCCGCCACAACGGCGCCGAAGTGATGGTGGCCCAACAAGGCGCGCACATCTTCAGTTACCAGCGCCAGGGCGAGCAGCCGCTGATCTGGCCTAACCCTGAGGCCGTGTTCAAACAGGGCAAAGGCATTCGTACCGGCGTGCCGGTGTGCTGGCCGTGGTTTGGCGTGTTCGACCGCAACCCGCAGAGCGTCAAGGCGATGCGCCAGAGCGATCAGCCTGCCGGTGCCCACGGTTTTGTGCGCACGGCACTGTGGGAACTGGCCGGGACCGCGTTTGAAGGCGATGCATTGCGCGTCGACCTGGTACTGCCGGTGCCTGCGGGCGGCTTCCCTGCCTGGCCGCATCAGGTCGACCTGAAGCTGAGCCTGCTGCTGGACGAGCAACTGCATATCCGCCTGACCAGCCACAACCGTGGCACCGACACCGTGACCCTCAGCCAGGCGCTGCACACCTATTTCGCCGTGAGCGATGTGCGCAACGTGCAGGTCGAAGGCCTCGACGGGCGGGCGTATATCGACACCGCCGATGGCTGGAGCCACAAACAGCAATCCGGCCTGCTGCACTTCAGTGCCGAGACCGACCGTATTTACCTGGATACCCCGGCGCAGTTGAGCATTGTCGATAAAGACTGGCAGCGCCGCATCCAGCTGACCAGCCAGGGTTCGAACTCGACGGTGGTCTGGAACCCCTGGACCGAACGTGCCAAGGCCTTTGACGACATGGCCGATGATGGCTGGCAGGGCATGCTGTGCATCGAGACGGCGAATGTGCTGGATGACGTGGTGAGCTTGGCGCCGGGTGAAAGCCATACGCTTGGCGTGAGCATCGCCGGTATCGCCCTGTAAACCCAATCAAAAATGTGAGAGCTGGCTTGTGTGGCAGCCGGGCGCGCGAGCTATCGCAGGCAAGCCAGCGCCCACACAAGCCTGCCCCCACATAGAGGGGTGTTGTGGGCTTAGAGATCCGATTCCTTCACCACCCGCACCTTCCCCGCATCCAACGCATACGCCGCATCGGCGAGGTCGTTATTGACCTTCTCCACCTTCAAGGTGCCGGTGACCCACAGCGGCGTGTAGATATCATCCAGCTTCAGCCCCTTGGGATAACGCACCAGCACCAACTGGTTAGGCGGCGGTGGCGGCACGTGGATGCAGGCACCCGGGTACGGCACGAGGAAGAACAGCGTGCTGCGGCCCTTGGCATCGGTTTCCAGCGGCACCGGGTAGCCGCCGATACGGATGTTCTTGCCGTTCATGGCGGCCACGGTTTTGGTCGAATACATCACCGCCGGCAAGCCCTTGCTTTGTTTCAAGCCACCGGTGTCGGTGAACGTGCCTTGGGCTTCGGGCGAGTTGTGGTCGATCTCGGGCATGGCTTCGAGAGCTTTCTGGTCCGACAGCGGCATCAGGTCGAGCCAGTCGGTTTCCGGCAGTTCGCCAGCGTGCGCCAGGCCAGAGCCCAGCAAGAGGAGAGTCAACAGAAGACGGCGCATGGAAAGGCTCGACAAATACAGGTGGCGAGCATTCTAGCCCTCTGCGCCTGCGCAGCGCAGAGGGCTTTGTGGCTAAATTATTTTTTTCGCAGCAGACCGTAGATCACCAGCAGCACGATGGCGCCGATCAGCGCGCCGATGAAGCCTGCGCCCTGGCCCGCCTGGTAGATGCCCAGAGCCTGGCCACCGTAAGTGGCGACCAAGGAACCTGCGATACCCAGCAGGATGGTCATGATCCAGC
The DNA here is from genome assembly GCF_009707325.1 of Pseudomonas sp. IB20. Classification (NCBI taxonomy): domain Bacteria; kingdom Pseudomonadati; phylum Pseudomonadota; class Gammaproteobacteria; order Pseudomonadales; family Pseudomonadaceae; genus Pseudomonas; species Pseudomonas gelidaquae. The sequence goes on from NZ_CP046103.1 coordinate 5,219,480, forward strand.
CCATGCTGTCGTCGCCAGGCTTAAGGAAACGCGCGAGCAGACCGACGATCAAGCCGATGAAGATGGTTCCGATGATACCCATGGCATTTCCCTCTGATTGAATGTGAGCCATGCCAAAGCCTAGTCAGGCTTTGGCATCCTGCAATCAGAGAGACGACGGTGACCAATGGTTCCCGACGACCCTTGGCTTATTGCTCGGCGATCAGCGCTTCGACCTTGAGGATTTGCGCTTGCAGCGTCGCGCGGTCCTTGCAGCGCAGGTTGGCATGACCGACCTTGCGCCCGGCTTTGAAAGCCTTGCCGTAGTGGTGCAGGTGGCAGTCATCGATCGCAATCACACGCTCAACCGGCGGCACAACACCGATGAAGTTGAGCATGGCGCTCTCGCCGACCTTGGCCGTGGAGCCCAACGGCAACCCCGCCACCGCCCGCAGGTGGTTTTCGAACTGGCTGCACTCGGCGCCTTCGGTGGTCCAGTGCCCGGAGTTGTGCACGCGCGGGGCGATTTCGTTGGCCTTGAGGCCACCGTCGACTTCAAAGAACTCGAACGCCATCACACCGACGTAATCCAGCTGCTTGAGCACACGGCTGGAATAGTCTTCGGCCAGGGCTTGCAGTGGGTGGTCGGTGCTGGCCACGGACAGCTTGAGGATGCCGCTATCGTGGGTGTTGTGCACCAACGGGTAGAAGCGGGTTTCGCCATCACGGGCACGCACGGCGATCAGCGAGACTTCACCGGTGAACGGCACGAAGCCTTCCAGCAGGCAGGCGACGCTGCCCAATTCGGCAAAGGTACCGACCACATCGGCGGCGGTGCGCAGGACTTTTTGGCCCTTGCCGTCGTAACCCAAGGTGCGGGTTTTCAGCACAGCCGGCAGGCCGATGCTGGCAACAGCAGCGTCCAGGTCAGCCTGGGACTGGATGTCGGCGAAGGCCGGGGTCGGAATGCCCAGGTCCTTGAACATGCTCTTTTCGAACCAGCGGTCGCGAGCGATGCGCAAGGCTTCAGCGCTCGGGTACACCGGTACGAACTGCGACAGGAAGGCCACGGTTTCGGCCGGGACGCTTTCGAATTCGAAAGTCACCAAGTCGACTTCATCGGCCAGTTGGCGCAGATGGTCCGGGTCGCTGTAGTCAGCACGCAGGTGTTCACCGAGGGCCGCCGCGCAAGCGTCCGGCGCCGGGTCCAGGAAAGCGAAGTTCATCCCCAACGGGGTTCCCGCCAAAGCCAGCATGCGACCCAGTTGGCCGCCACCGATTACACCGATTTTCATCAATCAATAACCTCAGGCGATGCGTGGGTCTGGATTGTCCAGGACGCTGTCTGTCTGCTCAGCACGGAATTTTTTCAGCACCGCGTGGAACTGCGGGTGCTTGGCGCCCAGGATGCTGGCGGACAGCAAAGCCGCGTTGATCGCGCCGGCCTTGCCGATCGCCAAGGTGGCCACTGGAATACCGGCGGGCATCTGCACGATGGACAACAGCGAATCCACACCCGAGAGCATCGACGACTGCACCGGCACACCGAGCACCGGCAGGTGGGTCTTGGCCGCACACATGCCTGGCAGGTGCGCTGCACCGCCGGCACCGGCGATGATCACCTCGATGCCACGGGATTCTGCTTCATCGGCATACTGGAACAGCAAATCCGGGGTGCGGTGGGCAGAGACCACTTTCACTTCATACGGAATGCCGAGTTTTTCCAGCATATCGGCGGTGTGGCTAAGGGTGGACCAATCGGACTTGGAGCCCATGATCACGCCAACCAATGCACTCATCGTCGTGCCTCTTCTCTCTGGGCGCCCGCAGGCGCGTCAAAAAACAACAAGCCACGCGGGAAATCCGGCGTGGCTTGTTGTACGAAATTTGGCCGGTTGGACCGGCCGAAGGCCGCGCAGTATACCGTAATAATTCAGATAAACAGCCCCTGGAATGACCATCTGTCTAGCCGTGCAAACCGGCGGTTTTATTGACTTTCAGGTCAGCGAAAACACCGCCGATAAACCATGGGAACGGGATCAATGTGGGAGCTGGCTTGCCTGCGATAGCATCACCTCAATATGCCTGATGTACCGAGGTGCGCGCATCGCAGGCAAGCCAGCGCCCACACTAACCGCGCTCAACGGGAGGACTCTGCGCCGCCCCACCTTCCAACTTGCGCCACAACAACCGCACGTTCGCCTTACGCACCAACGCGCAGCGATACAGGCGAATCTCCAGCGGCACGTGCCATTGCGGGCCACCGCACACCACCAACTCGCCTCGGGCCAACTCTGCCCGCACACTCAGTTGCGGCACCCAGGCGATGCCCAACCCTTCTAGCGCCATGCTCTTGAGGCTGTCGGCCATGGCGGTCTCATAGATAGTGGTAAACCGCAGGGCGCGCTGACGCAGCAACAGGTTCACCGAGCGCCCGAGAAATGCACCGGCACTGTAGGCCAGCAGCGGCACACTGCCCTCGCCTTCCAGGTCGAACAATGGCTTGCCCTCGGCATCCGCGGCGCACACCGGGAGCATCTCGGTATTGCCCAAGTGCAGCGACGGGAAGATCTCCGGGTCCATCTGCAAGGCCGCGTCGGGGTCGTAGAACGCCAGCATCAAATCGCAGCCGCCTTCGCGCAGGGCGTGCACGGCGTCGCCGACGTTGGTGGCGACCAGCCGTGTGGCGATGTTGAGGCCCTCGTTGCGCAGTTGCGCGATCCAGCGCGGGAAGAAGCCCAGCGCCAGGGAGTGGGCCGCCGCCACTTGCATGACCTCGCCCTGACCGCCTTCCAAGTGATGCAAATGGCGCAGGACTTCACCGAGCTGTTCGACCACCGTGCGCGCGGTGACCAGGAACAGTTGCCCCGCCGCCGTCAGTTCGACTGGCGTGCGCGAGCGGTTGACCAAGGTCAGGCCCAGTGCGGCCTCCAGGCTGCGGATACGTCGGCTGAACGCCGGCTGAGTGACAAAGCGCCGCTCCGCCGCCTGGGAAAAGCTGCGGGTAGCCGCCAAGGCGCTGAAGTCTTCCAGCCATTTGCTCTCAAGGTTCATCACTTCCTCCCACGGGTACGCACCATTTTGGCACACACGCCCGTCATGATAGCTGGGTCACACCTACATTATGCCGTTTGTGCATAGGCCAGTGTTTAACAGCATTGGCCCAAAAACTCCCACAAGCCTAGCATTCGCAGCGTTCCGGCCAGTTCCGGGTCCATATCGAGATGATTTCCGTCATGTCCTCCGCTGCATCATTCCGCACAGAAAAAGACCTGCTTGGCGTACTTGAAGTACCTGCTCAAGCGTATTACGGCATCCAAACCCTGCGAGCGGTGAATAACTTCCGCCTCTCGGGCGTTCCGATTTCGCATTACCCGAAATTGGTGGTCGGCCTGGCAATGGTCAAGCAGGCAGCCGCTGACGCCAACCGCGAGTTGGGCCAGCTCAGCGAAGCCAAGCACGCTGCCATCAGCGAAGCCTGTGCCCGCCTGATCCGCGGCGATTTCCACGAAGAGTTCGTGGTGGACATGATTCAAGGCGGCGCTGGCACTTCAACCAACATGAATGCCAACGAAGTCATCGCCAACATCGCGTTGGAGGCCATGGGCCACAACAAGGGCGAGTACCAGTACCTGCACCCTAACAACGACGTGAACATGGCGCAGTCGACCAACGACGCCTACCCGACTGCGATCCGTTTGGGTCTGCTGCTGGGCCATGACGCGCTGCTGGCCAGCCTCGACAGCCTGATCCAGGCGTTCGCCGCCAAAGGCGTCGAGTTCAGCCACGTGCTGAAAATGGGCCGCACCCAATTGCAAGACGCCGTGCCGATGACCCTCGGCCAGGAATTCCGTGCCTTCGCCACCACCCTTGGTGAAGACTTGGCCCGCCTGAAAACCCTGGCTCCGGAGCTGTTGACCGAAGTTAACCTGGGCGGCACCGCCATCGGCACCGGCATCAACGCCGACCCGCGTTACCAGGCCCTGGCCGTACAGCGCCTGGCCCTGATCAGCGGCCAGCCGCTGGTACCGGCTGCCGACTTGATCGAAGCCACCTCCGACATGGGCGCCTTCGTGCTGTTCTCCGGCATGCTCAAGCGTACTGCGGTGAAGCTGTCGAAGATCTGCAACGACCTGCGCCTGTTGTCCAGCGGCCCACGCACCGGCATCAACGAGATCAACCTGCCGGCACGCCAGCCAGGCAGCTCGATCATGCCCGGCAAGGTCAACCCGGTGATCCCGGAAGCGGTCAACCAAGTCGCGTTCCAAGTTATCGGTAACGACCTGGCCCTGACCATGGCAGCCGAAGGCGGCCAATTGCAGCTGAACGTGATGGAGCCGCTGATCGCTTTCAAGATCTTCGACTCGATCCGCCTGCTGCAACGCGCCATGGACATGCTGCGCGAACACTGCATCGTCGGCATCACCGCCAACGAAGCGCGCTGCCGCGAACTGGTGGAGCACTCCATCGGTCTGGTGACTGCGCTGAACCCGTACATCGGCTATGAAAACGCCACCCGCATCGCCCGCATCGCCCTTGAAAGCGGCCGCGGCGTGCTGGAACTGGTGCGCGAAGAAGGCTTGCTCGACGACGCCATGCTCGACGACATCCTGCGCCCCGAAAACATGATTGCCCCACGTTTGGTCCCGCTGAAGGCCTAACGTTTGTTGCACTGCTCACCAGGATGAGGGACTAGACACCTCTCACCTTTTGAGGGCCTGAAGGCTCGTTCTTCAGGCCCTTTTTTTTGCCTCCAGGTTGTGAAATGACGCGCATAAAAACTCCAATATCGCCCTGCAAACCCTCCTTGCCTGCAACAGCTTGGCTGAAACCTTTAATCGCCCCGTGCAGACGGATCACGCTCGCCTAGGAGGCTCGTTCTTCAGGCCCTTTTTTTTGCCTCCAGGTTGTGAAATGACGCGCATAAAAACTCCAATATCGCCCTGCAAACCCTCCTTGCCTGCAACAGCTTGGCTGAAACCTTTAATCGCCCCGTGCAGACGGATCACGCTCGCCTAGGTATAGTGCCGCCCCTCTTCGCGTCTGCGGCCGTCGGTAACGAGGCCCGGATACAGCGCGAAACCGCATGAATAACAACACCCGCAAAAGGATTGGGTCGAAGCGTCGTGCACTGCCTGGTGCTGAGCGATGCGTCGAACCGTCCTGCGTTTGCCATTAGAAAAATCAGCGAGGAACACTCCATGCTCGAAGTCATCAACGACTTCCTCTCAGGGAAAGTACTGATCGTGCTCATTGTCGGGCTCGGCGGTTACTTCACGATCCGCTCGCGTTTCGTACAGTTGCGTCACTTTTTCCACATGTTCTCGGTGTTTAAAGACAGCCTGAAGAGCAGCGCCGGCCAACTCAGTTCGTTCCAGGCGCTGATGCTCAGCCTGGCCGGCCGCGTGGGTGCCGGTAATATCGCCGGTGTCGGCATTGCCGTGACCCTGGGTGGCCCGGGTGCCGTGTTCTGGATGTGGGTCACCGCACTGGTGGGCATGTCTTCGAGCTTTATCGAATGCTCCCTCGGCCAGCTGTACAAGCGCACTGACGCTGAAGGCACTTACCGTGGCGGCCCGGCCTATTACATTCAGCACGGCCTGCACAAACGCTGGTTGGGCATGGTCATGGCGTTCCTGTTGCTGGTGACCTTCGGTTTCGCCTTCAACGGCCTGCAAGCCCACGCCGTGACGCACTCGCTGAACAACGCCTTCGGCCTCGACACCACCTACACCGGCCTCGCGCTGGCCGTATTGCTGGGCCTGGTGTTCATCGGTGGGATCAAGCGCATCGCCTCGATTGCCGACCTGCTGGTGCCGGTCAAGACCCTGGTCTACATCGCCGTGACCCTGTACGTGATCGTGCTGCAATTCGACCACGTGCCGGCCATGCTCGCGACCATCGTCAAGAGCGCGTTCGGCCTCGACCAAGCCTTCGGTGGCCTGGTAGGCAGCGCGATCATCATGGGCGTGAAGCGCGGCGTGTTCGCCAACGAAGCCGGTTTGGGCAGTGCGCCTAACGTGGCCGCAGTGGCTTCGGTAGAACACCCGATCGCCCAAGGCGTGGTGCAAGCGTTCAGCGTGTTCCTCGACACCTTCGTGATCTGCACCTGCACCGCGCTGCTTATCCTGCTCTCCGGTTTCTACACCCCAGGCTTTGAAGGCGACGGCATTGCCCTGACCCAGAACTCCCTGGCGGCCGTGGTCGGCGACTGGGGCCGGATGTTCATCTCGGTGGCCCTGGCGTTGTTCGTATTCACCTCGATCATGTACAACTACTACTTGGGCGAGAGCAACCTGCGCTTCCTGGTCGGCAACAACCGCAAGGTGTTGATGGGCTACCGCGCACTGGTGCTGGTGCTGATTTTCTGGGGTTCCATCGAGAACCTTGGCACCGTGTTCGCCTTCGCCGACATCACCATGACCATGCTCGCGTTCGTCAACCTGTTCGCCCTGGCGTTCCTGTTCAAGATCGCCATGCGCATCCTGAATGACTACGACAACCAGCGCGCAGCGGGCATCAAGACCCCGGTGTTCGACTCCAGCCAGTTCCCTGACCTGGACCTGGACCGCAAGGCCTGGCCTGCGAACCCGGCGAAGCCTGAGCCTGGCGCTCAAGCATCGGCTGAACTCAACGCTCAAGCGCAACGCTAAGCGTCGTAAGCCTAGATAGATGACACGCCGCCCGGCCTTGGGCATGCTCAGGGCCCGGCGGCGTTTTTCGTTCAGGAGATTGTTCAATGCAACCAGCTAACAATGTGATGGTGCTCTACACCGGCGGTACCATCGGCATGCAGGCCAGCGCCAACGGCCTGGCGCCTGCGTCGGGTTTTGAAGCGCGCATGCGCGAACAGCTTGCCAACCTGCCAGTGCCCACCTGGCGCTTTCGCGAAATGTCGCCACTGATTGACAGCGCCAACATGACCCCGGCCTATTGGCAGCGCCTGCGCGTCGCCGTGATCGAGGCCGTGGACGAGGGCTGCGACGCGGTGCTGATCCTGCACGGCACCGACACCCTGGCCTACAGCGCAGCGGCCATGAGTTTCCAATTGCTGGGCCTGCCGGCACCGGTGGTGTTCACCGGCTCCATGTTGCCCGCCGGCGTGCCCGACAGCGATGCCTGGGAAAACGTCAGCGGCGCCCTGCAAGCCTTGGGCGAAGGCCTGACACCGGGCGTGCACCTGTACTTCCACGGCGCGCTGATGGCGCCGACCCGCTGCGCAAAAATCCGCAGCTTCGGCCGCCATCCATTTGCCGCACTGCAACGCAACGGCGGCGCAGCCAAGGCCGATGCACTTCCAGCAGCTCTGGATTATCGCCAACCCAAGGCCCTGGCCAACGTCGGTGTATTGCCGCTGGTACCAGGCATCGCCGCCGGGCAACTGGATGCGTTGATCGACAGTGGCATCCAGGCGTTGGTCCTCGAATGTTTTGGCAGCGGCACAGGGCCCAGCGACAACCCGGCGTTTCTCGCCGGCCTGCAGCGCGCACGGGATAAAGGGATTGCAGTGGTGGCAATCACCCAATGCCATGAAGGCGGCGTGGAGCTGGATGTGTACGAAGCCGGCAGCCGTTTGCGCGGCGTTGGCGTACTGTCCGGCGGCGGCATGACCCGCGAAGCAGCCTTCGGCAAGCTCCATGCGTTGATCGGCGCAGGCCTTGCCACACACGAAATCCGCCGCTTGGTGGAGCTGGACCTGGGTACGGACTCGCACCCTAGATAAGTACCTCCCATCCCGTCTTGCCCGCGACAGCATGCTACATTCACACCTGACTACCCTCAATGCCGTCTCGCGGGTGTTGGACACCTTCAAGGCCGAAGGCGTGGCCTTCGAAGCGTTGCTGGCCGGCAGCGGCATCTGCAGCGCCGACCTGCAGCGCGCCGACACACGTATCACCACCCACCAAGAGATGCGCGTGTGTGCCAACGCAGTGGCCTTGCGCCGGGACGTTGGCCTGGAACTGGGGCGACGCATGCATGTGTCGTCCTATGGCATGCTCGGTTACGCCCTGCTCACCAGTGCCACCTTCGGTGACGCTTTGCGCCTCGCGCTGCGCTACCCGGCGCTACTGGGAACACTGTTTGAATTGAGCCTGGAGCAAGACGGACAACGCATCTGGTTCACCGCCAGCGATTACCGCGAGGCCCCCGCGCTGGCTGCGTTCAATGTCGAGCTGTGCCTGGTCTCGCTGAAAGTCATTTGTGACGACCTGCTCGGCCAGCCTCTACCGCTGCTGCGCGCGCGTTTTGAATACTCAAGCCCCGACTATCAGGGGCGTTATGCAGAGTACTTCGACTGCCCGCTGGAATTTTCAGCCCACGCCAATGGGTTCGCTTTCGATCGGCGCTGGCTCGACCACCCGCTGCCGTTGGCGGATGCCATCACCCACCGGGCAATCGCCGAACGCTGCCGCAAACAGAACACCGAGTTCACCGGGCGCCAGGCGTGGCTAGAACGGGTTCGCCAATTGCTCAGCGCACAGCTGCACGCCGCGCCAGGTGTTGATGGGCTGGCCGAGCAGATGAACTGCTCACCGCGCACCTTGCGCCGACACCTGCATGATTTGGGTTGCAGCTATCAGGGGCTGCTGGACGACGTGCGCTTTGAACGCGCCAAACAGTTGCTGGGCGCCGATGAACTGCCGATCTATCGAATTTCCGAGCTGTTGGGCTTCAGTGAAACCGCCAGTTTCAGGCATGCCTTTGTGCGCTGGAGCGGCGTGGCGCCGAGCCAATTTGGCCAATTTCGACCATGATGCCCCATTGAGGGGCGAATTTCGGACAGACAATTTGGCCATATTCATCCCCTTTTGGCCGCTCCTGCCATTCTCATAAACCGCATCCGCCGCAAGACTGCATCCACTGATACAGCCTGCGGAGAACAACAAATGCTGACGATCTACTCGGACGATCACCACCTGCATCACGGCCGTTGCGAATTGATGGACGGGCAACTGATGCCCTGCTTCGAAATGCCCTCGCGCGCCGACCATGTGCTGCAACGGGTCAAGGACCGCGACCTGGGCCCGGTGCAGGCGCCGCAGGACTTTGGCCTGGCGCCGCTGCACCGCATTCATAGCCGCGACTACCTCGACTTCTTCAAAGGTGCCTGGCAGCGCTGGACTCAATTCGGCAAGGACGGCGACCTGTTGCCCTACACCTGGCCCGCCCGCACCTTGCGCCAAGTCATCCCCACCAGCCTGCATGGCCAGCTGGGTTATTACAGCTTTGATGGCGGTGCGCCGATTACCGCCGGCACTTGGCAAGCGGCGTATAGCGCGGCGCAAGTGGCGCTCACGGCACAACAGGCCATCGCGCAAGGTGCCAACGCCGCCTTTGCCCTGTGTCGCCCGCCGGGGCATCACGCCGCCAGCGATTTGATGGGCGGTTATTGCTACCTCAACAACGCGGCGATTGCCGCCCAGGCGTTTCTCGACCAAGGCTATAAAAAAGTCGCGATCCTCGATGTGGATTACCACCACGGTAACGGCACCCAGTCGATTTTTTATGCCCGCAGCGACGTGCTATTCACCTCGATCCACGGCCACCCGGAGGCGGAGTTCCCGTTCTTCCTGGGCTACGCCGATGAGCTGGGTGAAGGCGCAGGCGTTGGTTTCAACTTCAACTATCCGCTGGCCGCAGGTTCCGGTTGGGAGCGCTGGAGCGCAGCCCTAGAGCAAGCCTGCCGGGAGATCGAGCGCTACGGCGCCGATGTCATCGTGGTGTCCTTGGGTGTGGACACGTTCAAGGACGACCCCATTTCACAGTTCAAACTCGACAGCCCCGACTACCTGGCGATGGGTGCGCGCATCGCCCAACTGGGCAAGCCGACGCTGTTTGTGATGGAAGGTGGCTACGCCGTGGAAGAAATCGGCATCAACGCCGTCAACGTGCTCGAAGGTTTTGAGGAGTCCGCCCAATGAACATGCTCAAGTCGCTCGTCCTCTGTGCTGCGGTTATCGGCGGCGCGGCCCACGCCGAAGAGAAACCCCTGAAGGTCTACAACTGGTTCGATTACATCACGCCCAAGGCGCTTGAAGACTTCAAGGCACAGAACCCCAAGATCAAGCTGGTGTACGACATCTTCGACACTAACGAAGCCCTGGAAGCCAAGCTGCTCACCGGCAACTCCGGCTATGACGTGGTGGTGCCCTCCAATGTGTTCCTGGCCAAACAGATCGAAGCCGGCGTGTTCCAGCCATTGGATCGCAGCCAGTTGCCGAACTGGAACCACCTCGACCCCAAGCTGATGAAGCTGATCGAGGCTAACGACCCTGGCAATAAATTTGCCGTGCCCTACATGTACGGCACCATCCTCATCGGCTTCAACCCGGCCAAAGTAAAAGCAGCGCTGGGCGATAACGCGCCGGTAAACAGTTGGGACCTGATCTTCAAGGAAGAGAACATCAGCAAGCTCAAGCAATGCGGTGTGGCGTTGCTGGATTCACCTTCGGAGCTCCTGCCCCTGGCCTTGCAGCACCTGGGCCTGGACCCCAACAGCAGCAACCCCAAGGATTACGTCAAGGCCGAAGCGCTGCTGATGAAGATCCGCCCGTACATCACCTACTTCCACTCGTCCAAATACATGGCCGATATCGCCAACGGCGACATCTGCGTGGCTGTTGGTTATTCGGGCAGTTTTTCCCAGGCCGCCAACCGCGCCAAAGAGGCCAAAAATGGCGTGACCGTGGACATGCGCCTGCCCAAAGAAGGCGCGCCGATCTGGTTCGACATGCTCGCCATTCCCAAGGGCGCGCAAAACCCGCAGGACGCCTACACCTTTATCAACTACCTGCTGCAACCGCAGGTGATCGCACCGGTCAGCGACTTTGTCGGCTACCCCAACCCGAACAAGGACGCCACCGAACTGGTCGACCCGGCGATCCGCAATAACCCCAACCTGTACCCGACCGAAGCCGCCATGAACACGCTCTACACCCTCAAACCACTGGGGCGTGACGCGGAACGAGCCCGGACGCGGGCCTGGACCAAGATCAAGTCAGGGACCTGAACCGATAGGCGAATGGCGGGTGCCCCATGCCTGCCGTAAGCGCTCCAGCGCCAGGGCGATGTCCGCCTCAGGCACCGCGGCGAAGCCCAGCACCAGCCCGGCACGCTGATCGGCGGGCGTGGTGGATTGGGGTAGCCAATAGCTGCTCAAACCGTTGACCTCGACGTCCGCCGCATGCGCCTGGGCCAGCAATTGCTGCTCGCGCGCCAAGCTGTCCACGCGCACCGTCAAGTGCAGCCCGGCGGCGACACTGGGCAGTTCGCCGACACCTGGCAAGCCACTGGGCCAACCGGCGAGCAAGGCGTTGCGTCGGCTCAATGCGGCACGCCGCATCCGGCGAATGTGCCGCTGGAAATGCCCGGCCGCCATGAACTCCGCCATCACCGCCTGGGTACTGACTTCGGAATGGCGCATGTCCACGGCGCGCCGGCGGGTAAAGGCGTCCACCAATCCTTGCGGCAGTACCAGGTAACCCAGACGCAAGGCGGGGAACGCCACCTTGCCGAAGGTGCCGACGTACAGCACTCGCCCACTGCGATCCAGCGCCGCCAAAGGTGAAAGAGGCGCGCCGCTGTAGCGGTATTCGCCGTCGTAGTCGTCCTCGATGATCCAGCCGCCTGCACGCTCGGCCCAGGCCAGCAACTCCAAACGCCGCGCCAGGCTCATTACCACGCCCAATGGGTATTGATGGGACGGCGTGACATAGGCCACACGGCAATCCTTGAGCGTGTTGAGCACCTGGCAATCGATACCCTCGCCATCCACCGGCACACCCTGCAATCGCCCGCCGGCCAAAGCGAACGCATGGCCTGCCGCGCGATAGCCTGGATTCTCCACCGCCACCCCATCGCCGGGCTCTACCAGCAACTGTGCACAAAGGCTAATTGCCTGTTGCGCGCCGCAGGTGATCACAATTTGCTCAGCGGTGCACTGCATGCCTCGCGAGCTGCGCAGGTAAGCGGCGATCAAACCGCGCAGACGGCCGTCACCAGCCGGGTCACCGTAGCAGAGCTGTTGCAAGTCAGGCTTGCGCCAGAACGCCCCATTCAGCTTGGCCCATACCTCAAACGGAAACAGATCAAAGGCCGGCACACCCACACGAAACGCCCGAGGCGGCCCCGAGGGAGGCAGGGACAGGTGGTTATTTTTTACCCGCGTCAAACCCGCGCTGTGGATAACTTCACTGTCCAGATCTTCCGGCAAATCCGCCCACTTTGTGGATAAGGTTGGGGATAAGCCTGTTGAAAACCCTGTGGATAGTTTTGTGGATAGTTTTTTTGCCGTGGGCAGTTGGGCTACATAAGTACCATCGCCGACCCGGCTCTCAATAAACCCCTCCGCATACAGCTGATCGTAGGCGCGCACCACACTGTTTCGCGAGATCGACAGCGCCGCCGCCAAGTCACGGGTGGCGGGCAAGCGTGTGCCGCTGACCAGCCGCCCATCCAGCACCCGCTGGCGCAAGGCGTCATACAGCTGGCGCGTCAGCCCCTGGCGGCGATCCAGCTCGATACCTGCAGGGTTGAATGACAGTGGCGGCGAGATCGACGGCATATTGGACCTATGAAATTGGCGCTAGATGGCTCTTACAACGAACCATTAGCCTGCCTAGGATGCAGGCATTCGCCAAGGAATATTTCCATGTACAGACCCCGCGCTTTTGCTCTCGACGATTTGCCCGAACTGCACCAGCTGATCCAGCACGCGCGCTTGGCGCAGTTGGTGACCTTTGGTGAGCAAGGCCTGCAAGCCAGCCACTTGCCGCTGCTGCTGAACCCTGATGAAGGCCCGAACGGCACGCTCTACGGGCACCTGGCCAAAGCCAACCCGCAGTGGCGTGACCTGCAAAATGGCAGCGAAGCCCTGGTCATTTTTGCCGGCGCCGATGCCTATATCAGCCCGGCGTTCTACCCGGCCAAGGCCGAGCACGGCAAAGTGGTGCCGACCTGGAATTACATCGCGGTGCATGCGTACGGCAAGGCAGAAGTATTTACCGACGCCGAGCGTTTACTCGCCTTGGTCACGGCACTCACCGATCGCCACGAAGGCGGCCGCGCCCAGCCGTGGAAAGTCAGCGACGCCCCGGCCGACTACATTGACGGCATGCTCAAGGCCATCGTCGGTTTCGCCCTGCCCATCGAGCGCCTGATCGGCAAGCGCAAACTCAGCCAGAACCGCAGCCAAGCTGATATCAACGGCGTGCGCGAGGGCCTGGCTGCCAGCATCGATGTGCGCGACCAGACCCTCGCGCGCTTTATTCCCCAAGGAGCTTCAGAATGAGCCAGATCGACATCCGCCAGGTCACTGCCGCCGACCACGCCGCGTGGCTGCCGCTGTGGCAGGCGTACTTGACGTTCTACAACACCGAACTGCCCGACGCCGTTAGCCAAAGCACCTGGCAACGCTTGATCGATGCCAACGAGCCGACCCACTCGGCCCTGGCCTGGCAGGACGGCAAGGCGGTGGGCATGGTCAACTTCATCTACCACCGCTCCAACTGGAGCATCGAGAATTCCTGCTACCTGCAGGACCTGCTGGTGGACCCGGCCCAACGCGGCACCGGCGTGGGCCGCAAGCTGATCGAATTCGTCTACGCCACCGCCAAGGCCGATGGTTGCTGCAAGGTCCACTGGTTGACCCACGAGACCAATGCCACGGCGATCCAACTCTACGAACGCATTGCCGAACGTCCTGGCTTTATCCAATTTCGCAAAGGTCTTTAAGGAGCGCAGCATGCCTATCTCACCCGCCGACTGGAAAGGCGTCCCAGCGCCCACCGTTGAACTGCTCGAAGGGCATTTTATCCGCCTGGAAAAACTCGACCCCGCGCGCCATGGCGACGGCCTGTGGCAAGCCCTCGAAGGCCCCGGCGCCGACCCGAAGCTCTGGGACTATTTGCCCTACGGCCCGTTTGCCGAACGCACCGCGTTCGATGCCTGGCTCAACAACCATGCCCAGCACAGCGAACCGTATTTCTTCAGCGTGATCGACCGCCAAAGCGGCGACGTGCAGGGCATCCTCAGCCTGATGTCCATCGTCCCGGCCCAGGGCCGCATCGAAATCGGCCACGTCACCTTCGGCGCACCGATGCAGCGCTCGCCGAAAAGCACCGAGGCGGTCTACCTGCTGGCCAAGTACGCGTTCGAGCAGGGCTACCGTCGCCTGGAATGGAAGTGCAACAACGGCAATGCCCGCTCCAAATACGCGGCGGAGCGCTTGGGCTTCAGTTTTGAAGGCGTGTTCCGCCAGCACATGGTGGTCAAAGGGCAGAACCGCGATACCGCGTGGTATTCGATCCTGGATTCGGAATGGCCGACGGTTGGGGCAGGGTTTGAGGAGTGGTTGTCGCAGGCGAACCAGAGTGGTTCCGGCCAACTGAAAACACTGGCCGAGTGCCGAGCCTGACGTTGCAAAACACTCTAGATAGTAGCGATTCCAAGCTTTGGGCTCGCGCTTCCCGCCCAGCCTGGGCCTTGGCTACACCGGCGAACTGGGCAGCAACAGCCGCAACCATGCGCTGACAGGCCAATGGCTGATGCGTTTTTAATCGCGCCGTACTAGAGACAACTCCCGCAAAACAGGGGTCGATGACCTGACAGTTATCACCTCGCCATCTCGCTAAATTCCCGGCCTCACTCATCAGAGGTTGGGATTACATGCCCTTTACACATCACAGACTTGCCCTTGTCCTGGCCCTTGCGCTCAGCGCCACCAGCCTTCCCTACGCACAGGCGCGAGGCGATATCGAGTACGCGCCGTACACATCTCACCCCTACGACGCGATTGACGACAACTGGCTGCAAAGGCCCCCACAGCAAGCAGCACCGGTCAAAGGGGACCTTACCGGCCAGGCCACCTCGTACAATGGCCTGCAAATCGCGAAGGTTCTGGAACCTGCGTTGATGGGCTTGCTGGAGCCTGATGATTTGGACTCGCAAGACCTCAAGGACTTAGAGACACTCACGGACACGTTGAGCAAACACCCCGGTGGGATCGGCGCCATCCTCGAACAGTTAGCCGGCAGCCAGAATGCCAACTTGGCTGCCGCCACCCAAAACGCCACGCAGCAGCTCGGTACCCAACTGCTCTCAACCCTGCGCACCCTGCCCACTGACGACAACGGACATTTCTGGGCGCAAGGCCTTGGCAACGACGCCAGCCTCGACAAACAACGCGGCAGCGCCGGTCTGAAATATGGCACCCAAGGTTTGTTGCTGGGCGCCGACTGGGCGCTGGATCACGCCTGGCGCGTAGGTGTGATGGGCGCAAAATCCACCAGCCACTTTGACGCAAAACGCTTTTCCGCCGACCTGGACAGCTGGCACCTGGGTGGATACGCCGTGCGTCAGGATGGGCCGTTGGCCCTGCGCCTGGGTGCGGTCTACAGCGACCATACCGGGCAGAACAAGCGCAACGTCACCCTGTTTGAATACAAGGAGCAGCTCAAGGGCAACTACAACGCCCAAAGCCAAACCGTGTTCTCCGAGCTGGGCTATCTACTGGGCAGTGAAGACTTGTACATGGAGCCCTTCGCAGGCCTTGGGTTTCAGCGCTATCACCGCGACAGCTTCAAGGAAACAGGTGGCCTGGCCGCGCTGAACGTTGGCTCACAAACTCAGAAAAACCTGAGCAGCACCTTCGGCCTGCGCCTGGCCACGGTGTACCACTTCGACAACCGGATGAGCCTCACACCACACTTGAGTACGAGCTGGAAACACCTCTACGGCGAAGTCGAAAGCCAAGTACGCCAATCCTCTCGCGCTGCGCCGCTCATTGACGCGTTCACCATCACAGGTACGTCTCTGGACCGTAACAGCCTGGACCTGCAAACCGGCCTGGACCTTGCCTTGTCGACACAACATAGCGTCGGTCTAACCTACAGCGCCCAAGCCGGTACCAACAGCCGCAGCCAGGCCTGGGGCTCGCAGGCAAGCCACACTTAACCGAGCACGCCCTCAATACGCAGGCGAAAAAAAAGGGGGGCACCTGCCCCCCCGAGGATTAAACGTTAGCCTCGAAGACTGTTAATCAGCCTTCGATTTCAATCAGTATTTCGCCAGGGTTTACCCGGTCGCCCTTGGCCACATGAACGGCGCTGACCTTGCCGGCAATCGCAGCCTGCACTTCGGTTTCCATCTTCATGGCTTCGGTAATCAACACGGCCTGGCCGGCTTTCACCACGTCGCCCTCCTTGACCAGCACGTCGACGATGTTGCCCGGCATCGCCGTGCTGACATGGCCGGGCTCGGTGGCGTGCTTGCGCTTGCTGCCGCCACTGCTGACAAACTCGTTGAGCGGTTCGAACACCACTTCTTCCGGCATGCCATCGATGGACAGGTAGAAGTGGCGCTTACCTTCGGCCTTGACGCCGACACCGGTGATATCGACGCGGTAGCTTTCGCCGTGTACGTCGATAACGAACTCAGTCGGTACACCCTCGCCACCGGCACGGGCAACGCCGCCGGCTTCCGGAATCGGCAGCAGCACTTCGGGCGTCAGGGTGCCGGCGTCACGTTCTTCGAGGAACTTGCGGCCGATGTCCGGGAACATTGCGTAGGTCAGCACGTCTTCTTCGGACTTGGCCAACGCACCGATTTCGCCGCGCAGCTTGGTCATTTCCGGCTTGAGCAAGTCGGCTGGACGCACGTCGATCACTTCTTCGCTGCCGATGGCCTGGCGACGCAGTTTTTCGTTCACAGTGCCCGGCGCCTTGCCGTAGCCGCCTTGCAGGTAGAGCTTCACTTCGTTGGTGATGGTCTTGTAGCGCTCGCCGGCCAGCACGTTGAAGAACGCCTGGGTGCCGACAATCTGCGAGGTCGGCGTCACCAGCGGCGGGAAGCCGAGGTCTTCCCGTACCCGTGGGATTTCGGCCAGCACTTCGCTCATGCGGTTCAGAGCACCCTGCTCTTTCAACTGGTTGGCCAGGTTGGAGATCATCCCGCCCGGTACCTGGTTGACTTGCACGCGGGTGTCGACGGCGGTGAACTCGCTTTCGAACTGGTGGTACTTCTTACGCACGGCGTAGAAGTACAGGCCAATTTCCTGCAGCAGTTCCAGGTCGAGGCCGGTGTCGAATTCGCTGCCTTTGAGGGCGGCAACCATCGACTCGGTGCCCGGGTGGCTGGTGCCCCAAGCGAAGCTGGAGATCGCCGTGTCGATGTGGTCGGCACCGTTTTCGATGGCCTTGAGTTGGCACATCGCGGCCAAGCCGGCCGTGTCATGGGAGTGAATAAAGATGGGCAGACTTTGTTCGGCTTTCAGCGCCTTGACCAGTTCACCGGTGGCGTACGGGGTCAGCAGGCCGGCCATGTCCTTGATCGCGATCGAGTCGCAACCCATCGACTCCAGTTGCTTGGCCTGGGCCACAAAGGCTTCGATGGTGTGCACCGGGCTGGTGGTGTAGGCGATGGTGCCTTGGGCGTGTTTGCCGGCGGCTTTCACCGCCTCGATAGCCACGCGCAGGTTACGCACATCGTTCATCGCGTCGAAGATGCGGAACACGTCGATGCCATTCACGGCAGCCTTGGCGACGAAGGCTTTGACCACGTCGTCGCTGTAGTGGCGGTAGCCCAGCAGGTTCTGGCCGCGCAGCAGCATCTGCAGGCGGGTGTTGGGCAACGCGGCGCGCAGCTGGCGCAGGCGCTCCCACGGGTCTTCTTTGAGGAAGCGTACGCAGGCGTCGAAGGTTGCGCCGCCCCAAACTTCCAGAGACCAGTAGCCAACTTTGTCGAGCTTGTCGCAGATCGGCAGCATGTCGTCGGTGCGCATGCGGGTCGCCAGCAACGATTGGTGGGCGTCGCGCAGGATGGTGTCGGTTACGAAGATTTTTTTAGACATTGGAATATTCCTCACAGGCCTGCGTGGGCGGCGATGGCGGCGGCGATGGCCAGCTTGTCGGTTACGAAGATTTTTTTAGACATTGGAATATTCCTCACAGGCCTGCGTGGGCGGCGATGGCGGCGGCGATGGCCAGGGCCAGCTCTTCGGGTTTGCGCTTGATCGAGTAGTTGGTCAGCTCAGGGTGGCTTTCCACAAAGCTTGTATTAAATTGGCCGCTGCGGAATTCCGGGTTGCGCAGGATTTCTTGGTAGTAGGCGGCGGTGGTCTTCACGCCCTGCAGGCGCATGTCGTCCAGGGCACGCAGGCCGCGGTCCATGGCTTCTTCCCAGGTCAACGCCCACACCACCAGTTTCAGGCACATGGAGTCGTAGAACGGCGGGATGGTGTAGCCGGTATAGATCGCCGTGTCGGTACGCACGCCGGGGCCGCCGGGCGCGTAGTAACGGGTAATCTTGCCGAAACTTGGCAGGAAGTTGTTCTTCGGGTCTTCGGCGTTGATACGGAACTGCAACGCGAAACCACGGTGCTGGATGTCTTCCTGTTTCACTGACAGCGGCAGGCCCGAGGCGATGCGGATCTGCTCGCGAACGATGTCGATGCCGGTGATTTCTTCGGTGATGGTGTGTTCCACCTGCACCCGGGTGTTCATTTCCATGAAGTACACCTCGCCCTCGGCGAGCAGGAACTCCACGGTACCGGCGTTCTCGTAGCCCACGGCCTTGGCCGCGCGCACCGACAGGTCGCCGATGTAAGCGCGCTGTTCCGGGGTGAGTTGCGGGCTTGGGGCGATTTCAATGAGCTTCTGGTTACGGCGCTGGATCGAGCAGTCGCGCTCGAACAAATGCACCACATTGCCGAAGCTGTCACCGAGGATCTGCGCCTCGATGTGCTTGGGATTGACGATGCATTTTTCCAGGAACACTTCCGCCGAGCCGAATGCCTTGGTGGCTTCGGAGATCACGCGAGGGAAGGCTTGTTCGAGTTCTTCGCGGCTGTTGCAACGACGAATACCGCGACCGCCGCCACCGGAGGTGGCCTTGAGCATCACCGGGTAACCAATGCGGTCGCCTTCGGTGAGGGCTTCAGCGATGTCGGCAACGTTGCCTTCAGTGCCGGGCGTCACTGGCACGCCGGCCTTGATCATGCTGCGGCGCGCTTCGGTCTTGTCGCCCATGCGGCGGATCACTTCCGCCGACGGGCCGATGAATTTGATCCCACGTTCGGCGCAGATGTCTGCCAGCTCGGCGTTTTCCGATAGGAAACCGTAACCGGGGTGCAGCGCATCACAACCGGTTTCCACGGCCAGGTTCACCAGCTTGCGCGGGTTCAGGTAGCCGGCCAGGGGCTCGGCACCAATGCTGTGGGCTTCGTCAGCACGTTTTACGTGCAACGCATGGCGGTCGGCGTCCGAGTAAACCGCGACCGAGCGAATGCCCATCTCGGCGCAGGCACGCACGATTCGTACGGCAATCTCACCCCGGTTGGCGATCAGGATCTTTTTTATCACTTGGAAATTCCCTTGAGCCGATTGCTGCGTTCTTCGACCCGCTGGATCCGAGTCGGCGCGTGACCAAATGTTTCATGACAGTCGCGAGACACACACTATGCGCACCGGAGGATTAACAAAAATCAATAATTATTGGGTTGTGTATAAGTAAAGACTTATAGTTGGCCGGACAGCTTGGGGCGAGAGGATTTAAATAGTGCGTAAGTCATTGATGCGTATGACATTACGGCAATTGCAGATCTTCAATGAAGTCTGTGATTTGCGTTCCTACAGCCGTGCCGCCGAGGAAATGTCCCTCACACAACCAGCCGTTAGCCTACAAATTCGCCAGCTAGAAGAGCTGGTCGGCCAGCCGCTGTTCGATTACGTCGGCAAAAAGCTCTACATGACCGAAGCCGCCGAAGCCTTGCAACGGGCCAGCCGCGACATTTTCGGGCGCCTGGAAAACCTCGATATGCAGCTGTCGGACATGCAAGGCTCGCTGCAGGGCCAGCTGAAGTTGGCGATCGAATCCAGCGCCAAGTACTTCGTGCCCCACCTGTTTGCCGCCTTCAAGCGCCAGCACCCGGAAGTGCAATTGCACCTGACGGTGGTCAACCGCGCCCAGGTGATTCGCCGGCTTTCGGATAACCGCGATGATCTGGTGATCATGTCCATGGTGCCCCAGGACATGGGATTGGAATTTCTGCCGTTTCTGAACAACCCGATTGTCGCCGTGGCGCCGCTCGATCATCCTTTGAGCCTGCAAGGCCCGCTGCGCTTGCAGGACCTGGAGCCTTACACGCTGCTGCTGCGCGAGCCGGGTTCCGGCACGCGGCTGGCTTGCGAGGAGTACTTCAAGGAGAAACGCGTGCACTTCACCCAGACGGTGGAAGTGGCCTCGGCCGAGGCGCAGCGTGAGTGTGTGAGCGCGGGGTTGGGCGTGGCGCTGCTGACGCGCCACGCGGTCAACCTGGAACTGGCCATCGGCGGGCTCAAGGAGCTGCCGGTGGAAGAACTGCCGCTGTACCGCAGTTGGTGCCTGGTGCAGGCCAAGGCCAAGCGCCTGTCACCAGTGGCCCATGCGTTCCTGGGCTTTATCCGCAGCGAGCGGGTGCAGATCAGCGCGTTGGCTGAACGCTTCGCTGGGCAGCCGCGGGTGCCTGCCAGTGGAGTTCCGGGTAGTCACTGATGCTCTGGAGTAATTGGCGCTCCTCACAACGGTCTTCGATTGCACGACGGAACGCCATGCGGCGCTGGTCTTCCTGCTGACGACGGGTTTTGACGGTGCTGCTGTCTTCGTATTGCCGGGCCATGTTGAGTCTCCCAATGCGAGTACGGGGAGGTCAGGATGGGCGCGGGGGATGACGGTTTGGCGGCGCGCGGGTTACAGGACGATGAATATTCGGAAATTGGCGCAAAGCCAATGTGGGAGCTGGCTTGCCTGCGATGGCGATGCATCAGCCACCCAATATGGCAACTGGCAGACCGTAATCGCAGGCACGCCAGCTCCCACATTTTTGACCGCGCTCAGCCTTTGATCAGTCGTCGAGGGCTTTGACGGACTTAGGCGACAACCGCAGGCTGCGCAAGCTGCGCTTCACGCTCTTGAGGTGGTTGACCAGGCTCGGCCCGCGCGCCATGGCTACACCCATCGCCAGCACGTCAATCACCACCAAGTGGGCGATGCGTGAGGTCAGTGGCGTGTAGATTTCGGTGTCTTCGTGCACATCGATCGCAAGGTTGACGGTAGACAGCTCCGCCAACGGCGTCTGGCTTGGGCACAAGGTAATCAGCGTCGCGCCGCTTTCACGCACCAGGTTGGCGGTGATCAGCAGGTCTTTGGAGCGGCCGGACTGAGAAATGCAGATGGCCACATCGGTCGGTTTCAACGTAACCGCCGACATCGCCTGCATGTGCGGGTCGCTGTAGGCCGCTGCGGTGAGCAACAGGCGGAAGAATTTGTGCTGGGCATCGGCAGCCACGGCGCCGGAAGCACCGAAGCCGTAAAACTCGACGCGCTGGGCCTGGGACATCGCGGTCACGGCCTTCTGCAACTCCACCGGGTCGAGCTTCTCGCGCACTTCCATGAGGGTGTGCAAGGTGGTGTCGAAGATTTTCAGGCTGTAGTCAGCAACAGAATCGTCTTCGTGAATCGCAAATTGCCCGAAGCTCGCCCCCGCTGCCAGGCTCTGGGCCAGCTTGAGTTTCAAGTCCTGGAACCCGGAGCAACCGATGGCGCGGCAAAAGCGCACGATGGTCGGCTCACTGATGCCCACGCTGTGGGCCAGGTCGGCCATGGAACTGTGCATCACGGCCGCAGGGTCAAGCAGCACGTGATCGGCAACCTTGAGTTCCGATTTGCGTAACAGGTGGCGCGACTGGGCGATATGTTGCAACAGGTTCAAAGGGCAGGACTCTTGTTATTGGCAGGTGCCAGGGATGTAGCAAGCTTGTAGTTATACTACAAGAATTACCGTTTTGCCCGTCCGATGCATCACTAAATCGCCCTGATGCCCTTTGAATCAGCGGGGGGCCGGCATGTAGCCACACGGGCGGCCTGGCGCGCTTTAAGGAAAGTCTGCATTTTTGCGTAACAATTCTGCTAGCCCTTGCGCCTCCATCGGCCGGCTGATCAGGTAGCCCTGCACTTCATCGCAGTGTTCCCCGCGCAGGAAATCCAACTGCTGCTGATCTTCCACTCCTTCGGCAACCACCTTGAGCGCCAGCCCATGGGCCATGGCGATGATGGCGCGGGTAATGGCGGCGTCCTCGCGGCCCTGGCCCAGCCCGCGAATAAACGTCTGGTCGATCTTCACGTAGTCCACGGGGATGCGCTTGAGGTAGCTGAGGGACGAATAGCCGGTGCCAAAGTCATCGATGGCCAGCTTCACGCCCAGGTCGCGCAGTTGCTGGAAGGTGGCGATGATGTGTTCGACACTGTCGAGCAGTTGGCTTTCGGTCAGCTCCAGCTCGAGGTATTGCGGGTCCAGGCCGGTCTCTTCGAGCACCTGACGCACCAGGCTGACCAGCTTGCCTTGGCGCAGTTGATGCACGGAAAGGTTCACCGACACCCGAATCGGCGCCAGCCCCTGGCGCTGCCACTCACAGGCTTGCCAGCAGGCTTGGCGCAGCACGAATTCGCCCAGCGGTACGATCAAGCCAGTTTCTTCGGCCAGGCCGATAAAGTCCGCCGGCGGCACCATGCCCCACTGCGGGTGTTCCCAGCGAATCAGCGCCTCGGCGGCGTTCAGCTTGCCGGTAGCCAGGCACAGTTTCGGCTGGTAGAACACCGCCAACTGGCGTTCTTCGATGGCCTTGCGCAGGTGGTTCTCCAGCTGCAAACGCTCCAGCGTGCTGGCCTGCAGGCTCTCGGTGTAGAACTGGAAGTTATTGCCGCCCAAGTGCTTGGCGTGTTGCATGGCCATGTTCGACTGGGTGACCAGTGCGGAAATTTCCCGCGCATTATCCGGCAGCAGGCTGACGCCAATAGAGGCGCTGACCACCAGCTCATGCCCTTCCACCGTCACCGGCACGCGCAGCTTGGCGAGAAGCCGAGTAGCCACACGCGCGAGGCTCGACAGGTTGCCATAGGCGTCGAACAGCACGGCGAACTCATCCCCGGACAGACGCGCGATGGTGTCGGCTTCGGGCAAGGCGTTGATCAGCCGGCGCGCCATTTTCTGCAACAACTGGTCGGCGACTTCATGGCCGAGGCTGTCGTTGAGCAACTTGAAGCGGTCCAGGTTGATATGCAGCAGCGCCAGGCTGCGCCCGCCTTGGCGCACGCGCGCATGGGCTTCGCGCAGGCGTTCGCGGAACAGCGAACGGTTGGCCAGGCCGGTCAACTCGTCGTAGTGGGTGAGGTAGCGCATGCGCTCCTCGGATTCACGCCGCGCCGAAAGATCGGCGAAGAAGCCGACAATATGGCTAACTTTTCCCCGAGCATCGCGCACCACGTTCAGTTGCAGCCATTGCGGGTACAGCTCGCCGTTCTTGCGCGTTTCCACCAGCTCGCCCTGCCAGGTGCCGTGGCTGAGCAATGCCTGGCGAATCACCGGGAAATGGCGGCGGGCATCGCGAGTGCTGGGCAGCTCCACCACGTTGCGCCCGAGCATGTCATCGATTTCAAAACCGGTGACGCGGCTGAAGGCCTGGTTAACGGCGATCAGCGCGTAGTCCGGGTCAAGAATCACGATGCCTTCGCTGGCCGCTTCGAACACGGTCGACGCCAGACGCTGCTGTTCCTCCAGGACCTTGCCGGCGCTAATGTCGCGGCGAGTACCGAGCATGCGCGTGACCCGTCCGCCGGGCGTGCGCTCCACGGCGCGGCCACGGTCTTCGATCCACACCCAGTGGCCATCGCCATGACGCACGCGGTATTCGACCTGATAGTCCTCGCTGCGGCCCTTAAGGTGCTCCACCAGCGCGCGCTTGAGCAGCGGCAAGTCGTCAGGGTGCAGGCGCGGCTTGAGGTGGCTGAGCATCGCCGTGACGTATTCAGGTTCCAGGCCGAACAGTTCCTTGAGTTGGGTGTGGTGGACTTCGTCGGTTTGCAGGTTCCAGTCCCACAGCCCCAGTTCGCTGGCTTGCAGGGCCATGGCCAGGCGCGCTTCACTTTTATTCAGGGCGAGGCTGGCGGCGTCCAGTTCCTGGCTGCGTTGCGCCATGCGGTCTTGCAGGCCGGTCTGGGCTTCGCGTAATTCCTGTTCGACCTGGCGCCGCTGCTCAACTTCGCGCACCAGCTCCTGATTCAACCGTTCGCTGCGCTGCTGCGCCTGCTGTAGATGCTCGATCAGTGCCTGGTTCTGGAAACGTCGCAACAACCCGCGCTGGGTCAGGCGGTTGACCTGCCACGCCACCAGGCTCAAAGAGCCCAGCAGGATTAGGCCGAGCACGCCCCAACCTTGTTGCGCAGGCGCGCCCTTCCAGAACAGATAAAGGATGGCCGGCACCAGACACGGCACGGCAAAGGACAGGAACGCGGGCAGGCTCACTGCATAGGCGACGCTGGCCGACAGCGTCGCCGCACCGAGCAGGCCGAACACCCAGGCCTGCTGCATGAAGCTGTCCGCCGGCACCAGGGCGATGGCGGCAGTGGCTAAGGTCAGGCCGCTGACCGCCGAGCCGAGCATGAACATGCGCCGCCAGATCGGTTGGGCTTGACGGCTGGGCATCGCCGAATCAAAGGCCGCCACCTGGATCACGCGCAACGCCACCAGCGCGAGCAGCCAGATCAGCCAGACGCTGTCCAACAGATATTGTTTGGGGTTCCACAGCAACCAGGCGCAGACCAGGCCATTCACCAACATCAATAAAGTCGGCAGCAATGACCCTTGGTACAGCAGGCGAGTGCGTTCGACCGCCATCTCGGTTGCGTAATGTTTACGGATGATCTGCGCAGGCGCCGCCGAGGGGCCGAACAGGTCGGGACTGAGAGTCATAGGCAGTGTTCTTATAATGGTGAGCCCGAAACGTGCACGGAGCATACACAAGCAAGCGCGTGGGCCAAACTGCCCCACGTCATAAAACCCGCGCGACAAACCGCCGCAAACTCCGGAGCCAGACACCTCGAGCGAGACACTGCGCGGGCTGCAGCCTATGACCAACCGGTCATCCATCTCGGCAGAATGTTTCCCCCCGCCCGAAGTGCTTCCTGAGGTTTCTTGCGACCACCCGGCATTGGGATTTGCCCCACTCCCCCGGGCACCCTAGAATGCGCCGATGCGCGATGATCTCTCCCTTTTGCTGAACTCCCTCAACGATGCCCAACGCCAGGCCGTAGCAGCCCCCGTTGGCCGTCAGTTGGTCCTGGCCGGTGCTGGTTCCGGTAAAACCCGTGTGCTGGTGCACCGTATCGCCTGGTTGATCCAGGTCGAAAACGCGTCCCCACACTCCATCCTGTCGGTGACCTTCACCAACAAGGCCGCTGCCGAGATGCGCCACCGCATCGAGCAGCTGATGGGCATCAGCCCGGCCGGCATGTGGGTGGGCACTTTCCACGGCCTGGCGCACCGCCTGTTGCGGGCGCATTGGCAGGAAGCGGGGCTGAGCCAGACCTTCCAGATCCTCGACAGCGATGACCAGCAACGCTTGGTCAAGCGCGTGATCCGCGAGCTGGGCCTCGATGAACAGCGCTGGCCCGCCCGCCAGGCGCAGTGGTTTATCAACGGTCAGAAAGACGAAGGCCTGCGCCCGCAACATATCCAGGCCAGCGGCGATTTGTTCCTGGCCACCATGCGCAGCATTTATGAAGCGTACGAGGCCGCCTGCGTGCGCGCCGGCGTGATCGACTTTTCCGAGCTGCTGCTGCGCGCGCTCGACCTGTGGCGAGACAACCCAGGCTTGCTGGCCCATTACCAGAAGCGCTTCCGGCACATTCTGGTGGACGAGTTCCAGGACACCAACGCCGTGCAATACGCTTGGCTGCGCTTGCTGGCCAAAGGCGGCGACAGCCTGATGGTGGTGGGCGATGACGACCAGTCGATCTACGGCTGGCGTGGCGCGAAGATCGAGAACATCTACCAGTATTCCGACGACTTCCCGGACGCGATCACTATCCGTCTGGAGCAGAACTACCGCTCCACCGCCGGCATCCTCAAGGCTGCCAACGCACTGATCGCCAATAACACCGGGCGCATGGGCAAAGAGCTGTGGACGGACGGCGGCGAAGGCGAAGCGATCAACTTGTACGCCGCGTTCAACGAGCACGATGAAGCGCGCTATGTGGTGGAAACCATCGAAAGCGCGCTGAAAACCGGCTTGGCGCGCAGCGATATCGCCATTCTGTACCGCTCCAACGCCCAATCGCGGGTATTGGAAGAAGCCTTGCTGCGCGAGCGCATCCCGTACCGCATCTATGGCGGCCAGCGCTTCTTCGAGCGTGCGGAAATCAAGAACGCCATGGCCTACCTGCGCCTGCTGGAAGGCCGTGGCAATGACGCGGCGCTGGAGCGGGTGATCAATATCCCGGCGCGTGGCATTGGCGAGAAGACCGTCGAGGCCATTCGCGACCACGCACGCCACGCCGATGTGTCGATGTGGGAAGCCATGCGCTTGCTGATCGCCAATAAAGGCCTGACCGGCCGCGCCGCCGGTGCCTTGGGCGTGTTTGTCGAGCTGATCGAGAACCTGGCCGCCAAGTGCGCAGAAATGCCCCTGCACTTGATGACCCAGACCGTGATCGAACAGTCCGGGCTGATTGCCTATCACGAAGCGGAAAAAGGCGAGAAAGGCCAGGCCCGGGTAGAAAACCTTGAGGAACTGGTCAGCGCCGCCCGCGCGTTCGAGAACACTGAGGACGATGAAGAGCTGACCCCGCTCGCCGCCTTCCTCGGCCATGCTTCGCTGGAAGCGGGTGATACCCAGGCCGATGAGCATGAAGACAGCGTCCAGTTGATGACCTTGCACAGCGCCAAGGGCCTGGAATTCCCTTACGTGTTCCTGGTGGGCATGGAAGAAGGCCTGTTCCCGCACAAGATGAGCCTGGAAGAGCCCGGCCGCCTTGAAGAAGAACGCCGCTTGGCTTACGTGGGCATCACCCGGGCCATGCAGAACCTGGTGATGACCTACGCCGAGACCCGACGCCTGTACGGCAGCGAGACCTACAACAAGGTGTCGCGCTTCGTACGTGAAGTGCCGAAAGGTTTGATCCAGGAAGTGCGCTTGTCCAACAGCGTCAGCCGCCCGTTCGGCGGCGGCCAGCAGCAGAACTCCAGCAGCATGTTTGCCGGCTCCGAAATTCCGGAAACGCCGTTCAGCCTTGGCCAGCAGGTCAAGCATGCGGTCTTCGGCGAGGGTGTGATCCTCAACTTCGAAGGCGCCGGTGCCCAGGCACGGGTGCAGGTGAACTTCGCCGAAGGCAGCAAGTGGCTGATGATGGGCTACGCGAAGCTCGAAGCCCTCTGACCTGAGCATTCCCACGCTCCGGTCCTTGTTTTTGAGGAACGCGGGCCAATATCTGTAACTAGTCCTACAGACCTTTCGGGATTTGTCTTACGTAAAAGCCCGAAACATTATGCCGCTAGCCAGTGTCACGACACCTGTGCAACATGGCGCGCGTGCAATCCACAAATGGGAATTCCCTTGATGAAACGTTTTCTTAGCATCGCCATGGCGTTGTGCATCGGCCTGACGATGAGCCTCGACGCCAACGCCAAGCGCTTCGGTGGCGGCAAAAGCATGGGCTCGGCGCCGACTCACCAGACCAGCCAAATGGCTCCAGCCGCCGGTGCCGGCGGTGCAGCGGCAACGGCGGGTGCAACCGGTGCGGCTGGCGCAGCAGCCAAAGCTGGCGGTGCTTCGCGCTGGTTGGGCCCTCTGGCCGGTATCGCTGCCGGTGGCCTGCTCGCGTCCATGTTCATGGGCGGCGGCTTCCAGGGTATGCAGATCTTCGACATCCTGATCATGGCGGTCATCGCCTTCCTGATCTTCCGCTTTATCGCCGCCCGTCGCCGCAAGCAGCAGGAGCACTTGGCTCCAGCCGGCGCGCCGATGCAGCGTGAAGCGTTCGAGCAAAAACCAGCCATGGGTTCGATCTTCGGCGGTTCGGCTGCACCTGCTGCCGCTCGTCCGGTTATCAACGCACCGGCCTGGTTCAACGAAGAGCGTTTCGTCGAAGCGGCACGCAGCCACTTCCAGTCCCTGCAGCAACACTGGGACGCCAACGAAATGGATAAGATCTCCGAGTTCGTGACCCCGCAACTGCTGGAGTTCCTCAAGCGCGAACGCGCTGACCTGGGCGATGCGTTCCAGTCGACTTACATCGACGACCTGCGCGTACAGCTGGAAGGTGTGGATGATCGCGCCGACAAGACCATCGCAACTTTGACCTTCAGCGGCGTGTCTAAGACTTCGCGTTTCGACCAGGGTGAAGTGTTCAGCGAAAGCTGGAACATGGAACGCCCGCAAGGCGACAACCAGCCATGGCTGGTTGCCGGTATCCGCCAGAACGGCTGATCGCTGCGCGTTTGAGCACTTGGTAATAAAAACCCCGGACATGTTCCGGGGTTTTCTATTTCACGGTTGCACTTATAGCGAGCTACTGTATAAAACGCCCCTATTAACCGCGCCATCTAGCAAGAGGATCCCGGCCGTGGAAGAAATCATCGAACAATTGCGTGAAGCCAACGAACCGGTCCCGGTGCCTCTGGAGCTGCCTGACGAAGACCAACTGGTGGAAATCGAGGAACAACTGTTCATCGACATCCCGTTTGTCTTCCGCGAATTCCTGCTGACCGTCAGCGACGTGGTGTATGGCAGCCTGGAGCCGGTGACCGTCACCGACCCGCAGTCCCACACCTACCTGCCAGACGTTGCCGCCAACGCCTGGGATGCCGGCGTTGACCGCAGCATGATCCCGATCTGCCAGGACGGCGACGACTACTACTGCGTCGAAGAAGACGGCACCGTGGTGCTGTGGTCCGGCGAAGAAGAACTGGTCACCGAAGAAACTTGGGAATCGGTGTGGCACTGGGCGCGGGACGTCTGGCTGGAAAGCTGAGCCCCACACCCCGGCCTCTAGTGCTCCGGCGTATCTTTGTGGTTATCCAGGGTCTCCAGCAAGGCGACCTGCATCCGCGTATGCACGCGGATGAACCACCGCCAGAGCACCGCCGCCACCGCTGCCGCCACCACGGCGATCAGCGCCAGCAACTTGTTGGTCGGCAAAATACTGGCCGACAAGGCTGCCAGTAGCAGGAAAATCACCAGCAGCGAGAGGATGGGGATCAGTTCGGCGATCACTCGTCGCACGCGCTGGGTATGCCGCCCGGCCATTTCCGGCTTCACGCTCATCTCCGCCAGCAACATCGACAGCGCCTTGAGCTTGCGATACGCCGCAATCAAAAACGGCAGCGACAACAACAACGCCCCGCCCCAGATCAACGCCTTCTGCCAACTTGGGTCACTGATCCAACCCTCCAGGTACCCACCGATGCGTGCCGCGAAGAAGCTGCCAGTAAAGAAGATCGCCACCACCAACGCCAGGTTTACACCCACTTGCAGGATGATCTTGCGAATCATCGACGCAAGCATTGCACCCTCACCCTGAGGCTGAATGCTGCGCAGCCACTCGCCATACATGCCAAACACCCGGCTCATGCGTTTGGGCATCACCGCCGCAATCTTCAACGACAACGGGTCGGCGCCGCGAATCAGGTACGGCGTGAGCAACGTGGTGATTGCCGACACGGCCACGGCCACTGGATAGAGGAAATCGCTGGTCACCTGCAAGGTCATGCCCAACGCGGCGATGATGAAGGAAAACTCGCCAATCTGTGACAGCCCCATGCCCACCCGCAGCGAGGTGCGGCCGTCGTTGCCGGCGATAAACGCCCCCAGGCCGCAGGACAACATCTTGCCCAACACCACCGCCACGGTAATGACCGCGATCGGCCACGCGTATTGCAGCAGGATCTGTGGGTCGATCATCAAGCCAATCGCCACAAAGAAGATCGCGCTGAACATGTCGCGAACGGGTTCGATCAGACGCTCAATCTTAATCAACTGACGAGATTCGGCCATGATCGCGCCAATCAGGAACGCGCCCAGCACCATGCTGTATTCAAGCTTCACCACCAGCAGGCAGAAGCCGAAACACAGGCCCAATACGGTGATCAACAGCATCTCGTTACTTTCGAACTTGGCCACGTAGGCCAGCAGGCGCGGCACCAGCAAAATGCCAATCACCAGCGCGACGATCATAAACAGCGAGAGCTTACCGACCGTGGAGAACACCTCGCCGGAACTGACCGTACCGCTCACGGCAATGCTCGACAGCAAGGCGATGATGCCGATACCGAGGATGTCCTCAACGATCAGCACGCCGAAAATCAGCTGGGCGAAGCGCTGGTTTTTCATCTTCAGGTCGTTGAGCGCCTTGACGATGATGGTGGTCGAGGAAATCGCCAGGATCGCGCCGAGGAACAGCGAGTCCATGGTGTTCCAGTCGAACCAGCGGCCGATTTCGTAGCCGATCCAGATCATCAGAATGATCTCGAGGAACGCGGCGATAAACGCCGTGGCGCCAACCTTGAACAGCTTGCGCAGGCTGAACTCCAGGCCCAGGCAGAACATCAGGAAGATCACCCCCAGCTCGGCGAGGGTCTTGATCGTGTCTTCGTCGTGGATCAGGCCGAAGGGCGGGGTGTGGGGGCCGATGATGAACCCGGCAACGATATACCCCAGCACCACGGGCTGCTTGAGGCGGTGAAACAGGATGGTGACAACCCCCGCCACCAGCATGATCACGGCCAAGTCCTGGATAAAACTGATGGCGTGCATGGCGAGGGGCTCCTTAAGGGTACTGGCGCTTTTCCCACTTCCACCCGGACCTTGGAACGGTCGCAATAAGCGGAAGGAAAAGTCGGCCTTTGTCGTAAGAAATGCCCTGAGACGGGCTTTTGAAGGTTAACACCGCGACTTCCGGCAAAAAGCCGGTGCAATATATGGAAACAGATCGGTGACCGCGTGACGGCAAGCCGCCCACTGGCGTCCCGTAAGGGAGAGCGCTGCAAAGATTCCAGCACCCACAGAGGTGCCTCCCCAACCGATGCCTACAACCCGTGAGTGTGCTATGGAACCCGGAAACGCCCAGCTGTCGATGACGGTATTGATGACCCCTGACATGGCCAACTTCTCAGGCAATGTGCACGGCGGCACCCTGCTCAAGTACCTCGACGAAGTGGCCTACGCCTGCGCGAGCCGTTATGCCGGCCGCTATGTGGTGACCTTGTCGGTCGACCAGGTGATTTTTCGTGAGCCGATCCATGTCGGTGAACTGGTGACCTTCCTCGCCTCGGTCAACTACACCGGCAACACGTCGATGGAAGTGGGGATCAAAGTGGTGACCGAGAACATCCGCGAGCGCTCGGTGCGCCATACCAACAGCTGCTTCTTCACCATGGTGGCCGTGGACGACCAGCGCAAACCCGCCGTCGTACCGCCGCTGCAGCCGCAGAACAGCGAAGACAAACGCCGGTTCGTGCAGGCGCAGCAGCGTCGGCAGATTCGCCAAGAGCTGGAAAAACGCTACCAGGAAATCAAAGCCGACGGGCCGTAAGGCTCATTCCAACACGCAAAGAGGAAAGTGAGCACACACGCCGAAGCGCTGATCCAGCTGGTTCATGCCACGAGCCTATCGCTGCCCCTTGCGGTACTCGATCAGACTAATCCCTAAAAGCTGATCGGTGTCGCCTCAAAACGTACTCGAGGATGGGCTATGCGGTCCTGGGCGCGCACCAGTTCCAGCTCGTAGCTCGCGCAGGCCTGGGTTTCCAGCAGCACTTCATGCACCGCCGCCGCCGTGAACTCAAAGGCCGCCAACAGGCTGTCGCCCAACAGCACCCGCGCCAGGAACAATCCCGACGTCAAGTCGCCCACGCCCACCGGCTGACGCGGGAAGGCCAACAGCGGCCGACGCAAGTGCCAGCTGCCTTCAGCCGTTACCAGCAGCATCTCAAAGCCATCCGGTAGCTTGCCCGGATAATCCAAGTGCTTGACCAGCACGGCCTTGGGCCCGAGAGCCAGCAGCGCCCTGGCCATGCCCAGGCAATCAAACAGCGATTGCGGCTTGCGCCCGGCAAAGCTGTCCAGCTCCAGCTGGTTGGGGCAGAGGAAATCCGCCATGGCCGCCGCCTCGTCCAGCAGAAAATCGCTGACTTCCTGGGGCACGATGCAGCCCTTTTCCGGGTGGCCCATCACCGGGTCGCACAGGTACAAGGCCTTGGGGTTGATGGCCTTGATGCGCGCCACGCCGGTAAGAATCGCACGGCCTTGGTCGGCACTGCCCAGGTAGCCGGACAGCACCGCATCGCAGTTACCCAGCTCGCCAATCGCGGCAATGCCTTCCACCAGCGCCGGAATTTGCTGCGACGCCAACACTTCGCCCGCCCACTGACCATACTGGGTGTGGTTGGAGAACTGCACCGTGTTGAGCGGCCAGACGTTCACCCCGACCCGCTGCATGGGGAATACGGCCGCGCTGTTTCCGGCGTGGCCAAAGACCACATGAGACTGGATCGCAAGCAGATGAGGTGTGCGTTTCATGCGGGAGATTTCCGTAAAGCCGTTGAAATTCTGGCCGCGCAGTATGCGACTAAACACAGCCTATACGACAGGCCGGCGACACAGTTAAGCTGCTCTCACTTTGTTGGAGTTCACTGCATGCTGACCCTGGGAAACATCTTCGTATTGATGCTGTTGGCGACCTGCGCCGCTTGGGTGTGGCACAACCACGGCCTGCGCGAGCGGGCGCTGGAGCGGGTCAAGCAGCATTGCGCCAAGCTTGATATCGAACTGCTCGACGGCGCAGTAGCGCTAAAGCGCATCGGTTTTGTGAAAGATGCCAATGGTCGGCGCCGTCTGGCGCGCATCTATAACTTTGAGTTCACCGTGACCGGCGAAGCCCGCCATCCTGGGACAATCACCCAATTTGGCGCCCACAGCGCGCAGATCGAACTGGCGCCCTACCCGTTCGAGATCAAAACGCCGCTGCCCAGCGCTGAAGTGATCGAGCTGAGCCAATGGCGCCAGGACCACGCCAGCAAGAACCGTCACTGACGGCAGGCCGCTAACGCACGCTGCAAGGCGGCCACGTCCTGTGGCTGGCCAAAGATCAATTCAATACGTGAGTCGCGACGCCATTCGCTGGGTTTCCAGGTGAGGGTGCTGTTATCCACAGCATTGGCGCTGACCCAACCTTCGGTGCTGTGGATAACCAGTTTGGCACGGCGCCACTCAAGACTTGTCAGCCAGTGATGCAAGCGCTGGGTGGCAAAGTACTGGCTCGGGTGCCAGCGCCATCCAATACTCCACCCGCCTTCTTGAGCCTGGCTGAGGCAGATGGGCTGCGCGGGGTCGGCCCAGATAGCCGGCAGCTGCGCCAAGCCTTTGGGCACGTCGAAGTTATCCACAGCCGCGTTGGCCTGCGCATTCAGGCCCGGCAACCGTTCGAGCGGCAATTGCGCCTGGCGCGTCCAGTAAAGCGGGCAGTCGGGTAATTGCTGTTCAATGGCCTGGCGCTGCGCGGCATCCAGCGACTCATCCTTGTTCAACACCAACAGCCCGGCACTGGCCAGCGTCTCGCGTTGCGCATCAGGCAAAGGTTTGCCCGCCGCCAGCGCCTCGGCATCCAGCACCAGCACGCACGGCTGAACCGCCAACACGCCCTGCCACGGCGCCTGCCGCAATTGCTTGAGCAACTGCGCCGGGTGGCCAAGGCCCGAGGGTTCGATAAACAGCCGATCCGGCTTGGCCTTACGCAGCAGGCGGCCCAGGCCTACCTGGAACGGTGCACCATTCACACAACACAGGCAGCCGCCCGCTACTTCGCCCAGGGCAATGCCGTCGTCATCCTGGGTCAGCAAGGCGGCGTCCAGGCCGATCTGCCCGAACTCGTTGATCAACACCGCCCAGCGCTCGTTGGCCGGGCGTTGGGCAAGCAGGTGCTTGATCAGGCTGGTCTTGCCGGCGCCCAAAGGCCCGGCAATCACGTGGGTGGGAATGTTCTGCAGCATGTTGGGCATCTTTCAGACCGTGTAGAGCGTTTGATCCTACCCGGTTATGCGAGCCAATCCAGCGTCAGGATCAAGCGGCGCTCATCGGCCTTGAGTGCTGGCGAACGGTGAATCAAACCATGACCTTCGTTGCCATGCCATTTGGTGCCCTTAAGCATCGCCACTTCACCGCAGAGAATCTGCTCGATGCGCTCAGTGGGTTCCGCGTCCGGCTGGGCCAGTTTGCGGCGGTCCATCACGCCTTCGCGCAGCCACTGGCTGCCGATGCCCGCGTAAGTAGTGATCAGCCGCACCGGCACGTGGTCAACGTGAAAACGCGGGCACATGGCCTTGTCCAGCAGCCGCAAACGCACGCCAATGCGCTTGGCGCCAAGCAAACAGGCAAACGCGCTGACCAGCCACGACACATCGGCGATAAAGCCGTCGTAGCCTTCAAGATCACGGCAACTGGACACCAAACCCTGCAAGTTCGGCACTGCGTCCTCGGTATTGAGTTCAATCACCAAGGACTCAGCCAACGGCTCGTTAAGCGCCACCAGCAAAGCACCAAACTGGGCGATATGCAGGGGCAACTGGCGTTGCCAAACCGCGAGGTTCACGCCGTCATTGAGCACGTCAGCCAGCGCCAGCGGGGTTTCACCACGAGTCTGGCGGATCACCGGGCGCAGCGGGATAACCGGGGCCAGCATCAGGCGACCTCCTCGAACCAAGGGCCAAACGGGTCGGCCAACTGGCGCCAACCCTCGACGCCCAGGGCCATTTCTTCATCGGTGAGCAAGCAGGCGTCCAGCTCGGCACGCATCTGGGTGAAGTCGATGTTTTGCCCGATAAACACCAGCTCCTGGCGGCAATCGCCGGTGCTCAGCTGCCAGTTGCCCATGATCGCCGCCGCGCTTTCTTCGTCCTGGGGCCATTGGCTTTTCGGCACAAAGCGCCACCAGCGCCCGGCAAAACCATGGCGCATCAGGCCGCCGGCCTGAGACCAACTGCCCGCATCCTGATGCTTGCTCGCCAGCCAGAAAAACCCCTTGGAGCGCAGCAACTTGCCGTTCACCCACGGGCGGTCGATAAAGTCGAAAAAACGCTGTGGGTGAAACGGGCGGCGCGCGCGATAAGCCGTGGAGGCGATGCCGTATTCTTCGGTTTCCGGCACATGTTCACCGCGCAGTTCCCGCAACCAACCCGGCGCCTGGGCGGCACGTTCGAAGTCGAAGCGGCCAGTGTTGAGGATCTTGTTCAGCGGTACTTCGCCCATGACCATCGGGATGATTTGCGCCTGGGCGTTGAGGCGCTCGAGGATCGCCATTAATTCTTCGCGCTCGCGGCTGCTGATCAGGTCGATCTTGCTGATCAGGATCACGTCGGCAAACTCGATCTGCTCGATCAGCAGGTCGGTGATCGAGCGTTCGTCCTCTTCACCCAAGGTTTCACCGCGTGAGGCCAGGCTTTCAGCGGCCTGATAATCGAGCAGGAAGTTCATGCCATCGACCACGGTGACCATAGTGTCCAGGCGCGCGACATCGGCCAGGCTTTGCTCGTTTTCATCGCGAAAGGTGAAGGTTTCGGCCACGGGCAACGGCTCGGAAATACCAGTGGATTCGATCAGCAGGTAATCAAACCGACCTTCCTTGGCGAGTTTTCCGACTTCTTCCAGCAAGTCTTCCCGCAAGGTGCAGCAGATGCAGCCGTTGCTCATCTCCACCAGTTTTTCTTCGGAGCGGTTAAGGGTGACGTCGCGCTGCACCTCGCTGCCGTCGATGTTGATTTCGCTCATGTCGTTGACGATCACCGCCACCCGCAGGTTGTCGCGGTTGCGCAGGACGTAGTTGAGCAGCGTGCTTTTACCGGCGCCGAGAAAACCGGACAACACAGTAACGGGGAGACGATTGGGCATCAGGTATTCCTCATCAGGGGTGGCCGGTCAAATCGCCCGTTTATGGCGTTCGCGCAGCTCTTCACGTTCTTTGGCTTCGATACTCAGGGTCGCGGTGGGGCGTAGCAGCAGGCGTTTCAGGCCGATGGGGTCGCCGGTTTCACGGCACCAGCCGTACTCACCACGGGCGAGCAATTCCAGGGCGTCGTCGATCTTGTCCAGCAGCTTCTTTTCACGCTCCAGCAGGCGCAGTTGCCATTGGCGCTGTTCTTCGGCGCTGCCCACATCCGCGGGGTCGCTGTTGGTTTCTTGCTCGCGTAGCACCAGGAACTCGGCTTGGATGCGCGCCTGCAGTTCGTAGCGCTGGGTCAGCAGCAGTTCGCGGAAGAAACCTTGCTGGGCTTCATTCATGTAGTCGCAGGGCGGTTGCGCCAGCAGGTCTTGTTCAGTCATGGAGAGCGGTTCACGGGTCAGGCTGTGCTACGATGTTATAGTATAACAATGCGAATAAGCCAATCTCCCTTGCTCGTCACGACGAAGGGCGCAATGCTTGAACACTTTCTTGCCCCGAGAAGCCCTATGAAATACCTGGTGTGCGCACTGTTGTTGGCGGTGGCAGGACCGGCCTGCGCCCAAGCGCCGAGCCTGTTGGCAAACTGCACGCGCAGCGCCAACCTGCTGGCCTGTGTGGACCCGTTGGGCAATGCCTATAGCGTGGCGACTGTGGGCAGCACCACGTACTTGCGAGGTTTCGAGGTGATCGGCAAACGCTACTGGGCACAGACCAACAGCCGCTATGGGCAGCTGACGTTCTTTACCGGGTTGGCGTCCGATGGTGAGGCGTGGGTCGGCTATACGCGCCGCGTGGGCTGGACCACGATCAACCGGTTTTCCAGTTCAGGCGGCACCCGCGCGACGTTCACCTGCAGCCGTATGACCGGCTGTTAGACCTGGCCGTTCTTCTGCTCCTGAACCCAGGCCATGTAGCTGTTCATCGGCGGGTTCTTCTCGAAGTATTTTTTCAAGCCCTCGAACAGCCCATCCGCCACCGCCTGTTGATGGCGCGCCGTCACCAGCCGCTGGGCGTCCTGGGTGTTGGAGATAAACCCGGTCTCGACCAGGATCGACGGCACGTCCGGTGATTTGAGCACCGCGAAACCTGCTTGCTCCACGCGCTTCTGGTGCAGCGTGGTGATGCTTTGCAAGCTGCCCAACACCGAGCTGCCCAGTTACAGGCTGGAGGCGATGGTGGCGTTCATCGACATGTCGAGAATCACCCCGGCCAGCATCGGGTCCTTGTCCTTGAGATTGAGCAACGTAGTGGCGCCCAGCAAATCCGCACCGTTTTCACGCTGCGCCATGAAGCGCGCCGTGGCGGAGGTGGCGCCGCCTTCAGACAACGCATACACCGACGCTCCGGATGCTGTGAGCCGTGGCGCGGCATCGGCGTGCACCGAAATAAACATATCGGCCTTGTGCTGACGGGCAATCTCCACGCGCTTGCGCAGCGGCACGAAGAAGTCGTCGTTGCGCACCAGTTTCACGTCAAAACCCTTCTCGCGCTTCAAACGTTTGGCCAGCAATTGGGCGATGGACAGCACCACGTCTTTCTCGCGCTGGCCCTTGGAGCCGATCGCGCCTGGGTCTTTGCCGCCGTGGCCGGGGTCGACCACCACGATGATGTCGCGCTTGGGATGGGCTTTATCCACCGGCGCAATCAAGGGCGGCGGTTCGGCGGCGATTTGGCGCGGCGCGTGGGTAGCGTTGGTCAGGTCGAGTACCAGGCGATGGCCTTGGCCATCCTGCGGCGGCAACAAGAAGCTGTTGAGCTGCATTGGCGCGGCCAGGTCCAGCACGATACGCGTATCACCTTTGCCGAAATGCCCGGAACGGATCGAGGTAATCCCGCTGTTTTTCAGCGCCAGCTGCGAGAAATCACCGCTGAGCCCGGCGCCGCTCAAGTCGATGATCAGGCGTTCCGGCGCGGTCAGGGAAAAGGTCTTGTATTGCACCGGGCCGCTGAGGTCGAACACCAGCCGCAGTTTGTCGTCGGAGCGCCACAGGCGCGCATTACGAATCTGTGTGGCGAAGGCCCCCAATGGAAAGGTGAACAGAGGGCTGACCAGCAGCAGGTTGAGGAGCTGACGTCTGTGCATGACATGTACCGCAAATAGAGGAGCGTCCCTGCTCGACATGACTGAAGAAAGGCTGGAACAGAAAAAGCATCGTCGACTCAATAGTTATAATATAACATGTCTTTTTATTTCCAACGATGGACCTGCTCATGAATGCGCTGACTCTGCCGGATATCGCCGCGCAGGCTTCACGCCAAGCCTTGCCGCTCGACTGGGTGGGCATGTGCGGCATCGCCTTGCCCATCCTCGTCGACGGCCAACGCCTGGCTGCCACTGCCGATGCGGGCGTCAGCCTGGACGACGGCGAGGCCCGTGGCATTCATATGTCACGCCTGTACCTGGCCCTGGAAATGCTCGACCAGCAGCTTCTTACGCCTGCACTTCTGCGTAATGTACTGCAGCGCTTTCTGGAGAGTCATGAAGGTTTATCTAAGAACGCGTACCTGCGAATTCACACGGATTTGCTGCTAAAACGTCCGGCGCTGGTCAGCCCATTAGCTGGCTGGAAAAGCTACCCGGTGTGCATCGAGGCGCGTCTGGAAAACCAGATGTTCCACGTGGAACTAAAAATTGACGTTACATACTCCTCAACCTGCCCCTGCTCCGCTGCGCTCGCCAGGCAATTGATTCAGCAGCAATTTGTTCAAGATTTCGCCAATACGCCGCTGCAACACGAAGACGTGCTGACCTGGCTCGGCAGCGCCAACGGCATCGTCGCCACACCCCACAGCCAACGCAGCAGCGCAGAGCTTTCCATCCAGTTGGACGCCAACCAGTCCACCTTGCCGCTCACCAACCTGATCGACGACGTCGAGGCCGCCCTCGGCACCGCCGTGCAAACCGCTGTGAAACGTGCGGACGAACAAGCCTTCGCCTTGGCCAACGGGCAGAACCTGATGTTCTGCGAAGACGCCGCCCGCCGCCTGAACCTCGCCTTGAAACGCTCGGATGCCGTCAAAGCCTTCCACCTGAAAGTGATCCATGCCGAAAGCCTGCACGCGCACGATGCCGTGGCTGAAAGCCGCTGGACGAGAGACTCTGCATGATCACCTGTAACGCTTTGCGTTGGGGCGCACCTGGGCAACCACTCACTCCAGCGCTGGATTTGACCCTGGAAAAAGGCAGCCTCACCGGCATCATCGGCGCCAACGGCACTGGCAAAAGCAGCCTGCTCAAAGTCATCGCAGGCCTGCAAAAACCGCTGGCGGGAAAAGTCAGCGTGGCGGTCCCACGCCGCGGTGGCCTGTCGTTCCTGCCACAGCAACAACACCTGGATCGGCAGTTCCCAATCAGCCTGCAGGCGTTGGTCGCCGCCGGTTTCTGGGGCACTCAGCTAACCCCGCTACAACGCAACGAACGCCTGCAAGCCGTCTTGGAGGATTGGTGCCTCAGTGGCCTGGAGCATCGCCCGTTGATGGCGTTGTCCGGTGGCGAACTGCAACGCGCCCTGCTCGCCCGCATGAGCCTGGCCGAAGCGCCCGTGTTGTTGCTCGACGAACCCCACGCCGCCCTCGACGAAGACGGCCAGGCGCTGTGCTGGAAACACATCCACGCCTGGCACGATCAAGGCCGCACGATCATCGTCGTCTGTCACGACCTGGCATCGGTGCGCCATCACACCCCGCACGTGGTGCAGATCAAAAGCACCGGCTGCGTGTTCGGCCCCAGTAAAGAACTGATCCGCCCGCAACCTCACATGCAGGTGGTCTGATGCACTTCGCCGCCCACTTGTGGATGCCGTTCCTCGACTTCGTGTTTATGCGCCGTGCACTCATTGGCGGGCTGGTGCTCGCGTGCAGCACCGCGCCGCTGGGTGTGTTTCTGATCCTGCGGCGCATGAGCCTGATCGGTGACGCCGTGGCCCACGGCATCCTGCCTGGCGCCGCATTGGGCTTCTGGTTTGCTGGCCTCAGCCTGCCCGCGCTGACCATCGGCGGCCTCGGCGCGGGCCTGAGCATGGCCGGCTTGGCCGCGTGGATCACGCGCCGCACCGGCCTGCGCGAAGACGCCAGCCTCGCCGCCATCTACCCCATCTCGCTGGCCGCCGGTGTGCTGATCCTCGGCCTCGCCGGTAAGCGCCTGGACCTGCTGCACCTGCTATTCGGCTCAGCCCTGGCG
The DNA here is from genome assembly GCF_009707325.1 of Pseudomonas sp. IB20. Taxonomy (NCBI): domain Bacteria; kingdom Pseudomonadati; phylum Pseudomonadota; class Gammaproteobacteria; order Pseudomonadales; family Pseudomonadaceae; genus Pseudomonas; species Pseudomonas gelidaquae. Next base: position 5,259,438 of record NZ_CP046103.1, read on the forward strand.
GTGGATGAAACCACCCTCACCGGCATGCTTTGGGTCTCCGGTTTCAGCCTGATCGCCATGGCGCTGATCTACAAACCGCTGCTGCTGGACACCCTCGACCCGCTGTTCCTGCAAACCGTCAGCCGTCTCGGCCCGATCGCCCACGGGTTGTTCCTGACCTTGGTGGTGCTGAATCTGGTGATTGGTTTCCAGGCCATCGGCGCGTTGATGGTGGTGGGTTTGATGATGTTGCCGGCGATTGCTTCACGCTTCTGGAGCCGGCGCCTGCCGGTGTTGATCGCGGTATCGGCGGTGCTGGGATGCCTGTCGGTGTGGTTCGGTTTGTTGCTGTCGTTCTACTACTCGCTGCCCAGCGGCCCGGCCATCGTGCTGGTGGCTGGCGGTGGGTATTTGCTGTCCGTAATCTTCGGTCCGGTGCACGGCTTGCTGCGCCGCCCGCCTTTGCTTACATCCCAATGAGGTGTTTCCCGATGCGCGCTCTACTCGTGCTGTTCAGCCTGCTGCTGCCTTTGTCGATGGCCCAGGCCGCCGACAAGCTCCAAGTGGTTACCAGCTTCAGTATTCTCGATGACATCACCCACCAGATCGGTGGCGACCACATCCAGATCAGCAACATGGTTGGCCCGGACGCTGACGCCCACACCTACGAACCCACGCCGGATGACGCCAAAGCGCTGCTCAAGGCCAAGCTCATCATCAAGAACGGCCTGGGCTTTGAACCTTGGCTGGACCGCCTGGTAACCAGCACAGAAACCAAAGCCACGGTCGTGACCGCCAGCAAGGGCGTGATCTCCCACACCATGGACGAAGACGGCGAAACCATCCCCGACCCGCACGCCTGGCACAACTTGGCCAACGCCGAAATCTATGTGAATAACATCACCAAGGCACTGGTGGCGGCCGACCCAAGCAACAAGGCGGACTACCTGCGCAACAGCCAAACCTACCTGAAAGAAATCTACCGCCTGCTGGCCGAAGCCAAAACCAAGTTCGGCGCGCTGCCACCGGGCAACCGTCGCATCGTCACCTCCCATGACGCCTTCGGTTACCTGGGCCAAGCTTATGGCATCCAGTTCCTGGCGCCCCAAGGTCTGTCGACTGAACGTGAGCCGTCGGCCGCCGAAGTCGCTGCGCTGATCACCCAGATCCGCAAGGACAAGGTCAAAGCCGTGTTCGTGGAAAACATCAAGGACTCGCGCCTGCTCAAGCAGATTGCTGACGAAAGCGGCGCACAGATCGGCGGCACGCTGTACTCCGACGCCCTTGCCGCCGAAGGCCCGGCCAGCACCTTCACCGGGCTGTTCGAGTACAACCTCAACACCCTGTGCGCCGCCCTGAGCAAGCCATGACCTTGAGCATGCTCGACCTGGAAGCGGGCCACGCCCCGCTTCCCACTCGAACCGGTGCTCGACGCCCTGCCGTGGAACAGCGACGGCCTGATTGCTGCCATCGCCCAGCAGCACGGCAGCGGCGAAGTGTTGATGCTCGCCTGGATGAACCGCCAGGCCCTCAGCGAAACCCTGGCCACCGGGCAGGTCTGCTACTGGTCGCGCTCGCGACGGCAGCTGTGGCGCAAAGGCGAACGCTCCGGCAACCGGCAACGACTGCTCGAGGCACGTTTGGACTGCGACGGCGACGCGGTACTGCTGATCGTCGACCAACAAGGCCCGGCCTGCCACACCGGCCGGCCGACCTGTTTCTACAACGCCATCGACGGCGCCTACGTTCATATCATCACCTCGCCCCTTAAAAAGGAGCCCACTGCATGATCCGCAAGAACCCTTCCGGCGATCTGCCGGTGATTGCCGAGTCGGCCTACGTCGACAAAACCGCGATCATCTGCGGCAAGGTCATCATCGGCGAGAACGTGTTTGTCGGCCCTTACGCGGTGATCCGTGCCGACGAAGTCGACGCCACCGGCGACATGGACCCGATCACCATCGGTGCCAATTCGAATATCCAGGACGGCGTGGTCATCCACTCCAAATCTGGCGCGGCGGTGACGATCGGAGAATTCACGTCCATCGCGCATCGCTCCATCGTCCACGGCCCGTGCACCGTTGGCGACCGCGTGTTTATCGGTTTCAACAGCGTGCTGTTCAACTGCGCCGTCGGCGATGGCTGCGTGGTGCGCCACAACTCAGTGGTCGATGGCCGCGACCTGCCCGCCGCCTTCTATGTGCCCTCCACCACCCGCATCGGGCCGAACACCGACCTGTCGCAATTCCCGCCGGTGAGTGTCAGCGCTTCGGAGTTTTCCGAAGACGTGGCGCGCACCAACGTCGACCTGGTGCGCGGTTACAAAGCCCTGCAAAACGAGTTCTGAACCATGAGCCGCCTGCTGATTCGCAATGCCCGCCTGGTGAATGAAGGCCGGGAGTTCGATGCCGATGTACTGGTCGCCAACGGCCGCATCGAGAAGATTGCCGCCAGCCTCGAAGGCTACAACGAACCGGTAGAAATCGACGCCCAGGGTCAATGGCTGCTGCCCGGCATGATCGATGACCAGGTGCACTTTCGCGAACCTGGCGCGCCCGACAAAGGCAGTTTCTACAGCGAGTCCCGCGCGGCGGTGGCCGGTGGCATTACCAGCTTCATGGACATGCCCAACACCAACCCCGCCACCCTGAACCTCCAAGCCCTGGCCGATAAGAAGCGAAGGGCCGCATTGAATTCGGTGGCCAACTACGGCTTTCACTTTGGCGTGAGCAACGACAACCTGGACACCGTCGCCGCCCTCGACCCGCGCGAAGTGGCCGGGGTCAAAGTGTTCATGGGCGCCTCCACCGGCAACATGCTGGTGGACGACCCGCGGATTCTGGAGCGGCTGTTTGCCGAAGTACCGACCATCCTCCTCGCCCACTGCGAACACACGCCGAGCATCCTGGCGAACGAGCAGCGCCTGCGTGAGCGCTTCGGCGAGCACATTCCCGCCGTCGCCCACCCGCTGATCCGCGATGCCGAAGCCTGTTATCGCTCATCGTCTTTTGCGGTGGAACTGGCCAAGCGTCACGGCACGCGCCTGCACGTGCTGCACCTGACCAGCGCCCGCGAGCTGGCCCTGTTCGAGGACAAACCCTTATCGGAAAAACGCATCACCGCCGAGGTCTGCCTGCACCACTTGCTGTTCGATGACCGCGACTATCACCGCCTCGGCCACCAGATCAAATGCAACCCGGCGATCAAGACCCGCGCCGACCGCGACGCCCTGCGCCTGGCCCTGCTGAGTGACCGTCTGGATGTGATTGGCAGTGATCACGCGCCGCATACCTGGGCGCAGAAACAGTTGGGCTATCGCGAAGCGCCGTCAGGCCTGCCGCTGGTGCAGCACGCGTTGCCGGCGTTGTTGGAGTTGGTGATCGACGGGCATTTGCCGCTGACCACGCTGGTGGCGAAGACCAGTCACCGTGTGGCCGACTTGTTCGCCATCCCGGACCGAGGTTATCTACGCGAAGGCTATTGGGCCGACTTGGTGCTGATCAAACCCGAGCCCGAAGGCAAACCCGTCAGCAGCCAACCGATCCTCGCGCGCTGCGGCTGGACGCCCTTTGCCGAGCGCAGCTTTCGCCACAGCGTCAGCACCACGCTGGTGTCCGGCCACCTGGCGTGGCACAACGGCCAGGTGGTCGACAGTTGCCAGGGGTTGCCCCTGCATTTTCTGCGTTAAGCGCGGGGTTTGACCGTACCGCAATCGTTGCCCAGCCACTGGGCGTGCGTGTCCAGGCTGCCCTTCTGCTGGATGCCGGTGGCATTGAAAGTGCCGTTAACGGTGGTGGTGAATTCCTGCTGGCTCCGGAAGGTCGCAACGCCAGTGCCTTGGGCTTTCGGACAACTGAAGCGGAATTTCCATTGGTTGCCGGTTTTGTCGGTCACTTCCTGTTTGCAGCCCGATTGAGGGTCGGTCAACGGGATCGAATCAGAAGCAACCTGGGCGGGCGTGAGGCACACCTGCACGCCTTTACCCGCCATGGTGATGCCCTGCTTTTCGAGCATGGCGCGCTGTTCAGGCGTCATCTGTTGCTTGAGCTGACCGAGGATCAGCGACAGGTCCGGCAAGTCCTGGTTATCGACTTTCATATTGCTGGTGGTCAATTCCCACAAGCCCGGCGCCAGCATCTGCGCCTGAGCCGCCACGGGCAGCGTCAATCCAACAACCATGGCCAAACCAAGCAGACGAGCATTCATCGGGTAACTCCTGGGTAATTGTCGGCGTTAGACGCCGTAAAGTTGCCAGTGTTGCACGGCAAATAAAATAGCGACATTCACCGCTGTTCATGGTCTGTTAGGCACTGGATTGCCTGGAGTTACGTCGTTCATGGATTTTTTTGGCCCGCACCTGCTCGCCTACTTCATTGCCACGCTGCATTTTCTCGGGACTCTGGCCGCGATCCACGCAGTGCTGACCGTCAGGACCGCCCAAGGCTCTATCGCCTGGGCCTTGTCGCTGATGTTCATGCCCTACCTGACGCTGATCCCTTACCTGATCTTCGGCCGCAGCACCTTCGACGCGTACATCCAGGCCCGTCGCCAAGCCAACCAGGAAATGCACACCGCCATTACCGAGCTGAACTGGCGCCCTTGGGTCGAAGAAGCCCTGGCCGCGCGCAACTCCAGCGCCTACGCGTCCCTGCGCGCCATGCCCAAGCTGGGCCGCATGCCGTGCCTGGCCAACAATGAAGTGCGCTTGCTGATCAATGGCGAAGCCACGTTCAGCGCGATTTTCGAGGCGATTCGCAACGCCAAGACCGCCGTGCTGTTCCAGTTCTTCATCATTCATGACGACGATCTTGGCAGGCAGTTGCATGCCTTGCTGAAGGAAAAAGCTGCCGAAGGCGTAGATATTTACGTGCTCTACGACCGCATCGGCAGCCACGCCCTGCCCTACAGTTATGTGCAGTCGCTGCGCGACGCTGGGGTCAAAGTCAAAGCGTTCGCCACCCGCAGCGGTTGGCTCAATCGCTTTCAGGTCAACTTCCGCAACCACCGCAAGATCGTGGTGGTGGACGGCATCACCGGGTTTGTCGGTGGGCATAATGTCGGTGATGAGTACTTGGGCAAAAAGCCACCGCTGGCACCGTGGCGCGATACCCATGTGCAGGTCACAGGCCCTGTAGTGGCGTGCCTGCAGGAGTCGTTTGCCGAAGACTGGTTCTGGGCCGCACGGGAATTGCCGCCGCTGATCCTGCCGGACGCTTACCCCGAAGACGGTGTGCTCTGCCAGTTGCTCGCCAGTGGGCCGGCCGACCCGTATGAAACCTGCTCACTGTTTTTCGTCGAGGCCATTCACGCAGCGACCGAGCGGGTGTGGATCACCAGCCCGTATTTCGTGCCCGATGAAGCCGTGTTCGCGGCCCTGCGCCTGGCGGTGCTGCGCGGCGTGGATGTGCGCCTACTGCTGCCGTCGCGGCCGGACCACCGCATCGTCTATGCCGCTTCCAGCCTGTATGCGATCGAAGCGGTACGCGCCGGCGTGCGGGTGTTCCGCTACAAGCCGGGCTTCCTGCATCAGAAAGTGGTGTTGGTGGACAGCGAAATCAGCGCCATCGGCAGTGCGAACATGGACAACCGTTCGTTCCGGCTGAATTTTGAAGTGATGTTGCTGACGGTCGATGAAGCCTTTGCCAGCGAGGTGGAGCAGATGCTGCTGGATGACTTCGCCTTGGCCCATGAAGTCAGCCAGGAGGAAAGCCTTGAGACCCGCCGCCTGCAACATCTGGGCATGCGGGTAGCACGGCTTATTTCACCCATCCTCTGAACACAACAGAACAAACGTGGGAGCTGGCAAGCCAGCTCCCACGTTTTTTAGACCTTCAAAACAACGTGGGAGCTGGCAAGCCAGCTCCCACGTTTTTTAGACCTTCGGTGTTCCTAAGTCAGCGGTAGATATCTTCCCGCGTCCACGGCAGTTCATGGCTGCCATCGGCATGCGGTTTTACCGCCAATATCTGGTGCAAATTGATCCAGCCCCGCGCAAACGCATACGCGCAACCCGCCAAATACAGCCGCCAGATGCGTAACGCTTGCTCCGGCACCCTCTTCGCCGCCGCTTCCAGGTTGTCTTCCAGGCGCTCGCTCCAATGGTCCAGCGTGCGCGCGTAGTGCAGGCGCAGGCTTTCGACGTCGACCACTTCCAGCCCGACCTCGCTGATTTCCGCCGTCATCATCGCCAGGTGCGGCAGCTCGCCGTTGGGGAACACATAACGCTCGATAAACTCCCCGGCGCCACGGCCAACTGGGCGGCCGTCGATGTGTTTAGCAGTAATGCCGTGGTTCATCACCAGGCCGCCTTCACGCACTGCGCCAAACAGGACCTTGCAGTACTGCGCCAGGTTGGCGTGGCCGACGTGTTCAAACATGCCCACGCTCACCACTTTGTCGAAACGACCGTCTTGCGGCAGGTCGCGGTAGTCGAGCAGTTGCAGGTCCACCTGGCCTTCCAGGCCCTCGGCTTTGACCCGTTCCCGGGCCAACTCCAGTTGTTCCTTGCTCAGGGTGATGCCAAACACTTTGACCCCGAACTCACGCGCCGCAAACCGCGCCAGCCCGCCCCAACCGCAGCCTACGTCGAGCAAATACTCACCCGGCTGCAAGCGCAACTTGCGGCACAGATGGCGAAATTTGTCTTGTTGAGCTTGATCGATGGATTCGCTGCCGGTTTCGAAATAACCGCAGGAGTACGCCATGTCCTGGTCCAGCCACAGCTGGTAGAACTCGTTGGACAGGTCGTAATGGTAGGAAATGGCCGCTGCGTCAGTGGCCTTGTCGTGGATCGAGCGCACCGGACGACTCCCCTCGTCGTCATCAATCAGGGCGTGACTCAACTCGTCACACACCCGGATCACTTCGGTGATGGAGCCTTCCAGCTCCAATTTGCCCTCGACGAAGGCTTCGCCCAATGAGTCGAGCGTTGGATGGGTCAGACTGGACACAAACGTGGGGTCCTTCACCACGATGGTCACACTGGGCTCGGGGCCCAAGTTGAATTCATGGCCGTCCCAGAGTCGAAGACGTAGCGGTAGCTTAAGATTCTGTAAGGCCGGTGGAAGTTGCGCGAGCATGAGTAATCCCCCTTGTTTCAGACGTCTGGTTTGAGGGTAGACCATCCGAAGACAAAGTAGGAGGCTATCGAATTGATAGCGCTATTCTATAGGCCTCGTCGCTCGAGCAAACCGTCCTGGATCCACTGTTTCAGCCACGTAACCGCTTGCAGTGGCGCACCCTCTCCAGTAGTGACTGCCAACTCTGCGCACAGTTCTGAAAAACTCCAGCCAGTGGTCACCATTCCCGCCAACGCGCAGGCTTCGGCCGGCTCCAGGCTGCGGTAATGGCACACGTTCTGGTGACGCCACACCAGGCAAATCTGCGCCAATTCCAATGCCTGGCTGTCAGGGAAATCCGACTCATCTTTGCTGGCTCGCCAGATCGCCACGCTGTTGAAATGGCACAGCACCTGCTGCACCGACGGCGCCAGGGTGACCTGCAAACCCGGCCAGTCTTCGGGTGCCAATTGCGCCATGTCATTCAGGCTCAGCGGCTCGCCCTGCGGCGCGTCAAAGGCCAGGGTAAACGCCCACTCCAACCGCGCCAGCTCGGCCAGCGGCGCGCTTTGCTCAGCCACCAGATGCTCAACGAGAAACGCCGGGAACCGCTCGCCCAGCCATCGCAGGCTGTAATGGGCAGACGGATAACGCCGCACATAGGCGTGTGTCAGTAACGCGAATTCATCGTCCCCCAGCCAATACCAGATGGCGCCGAAGTCATGCCGCAACACTTCTTGCAGTCGGGCGACATAGGCGTTGTGATAAATCGCCAGGCCCGTGTCCACGTCCAGGGTCGGCCCGCCCAGCAAGGTGGCGGCAAAACAATGGTTGGCCACCGAGGTTTCACACAATAGATGCTGTTCAAAGGCCAGCTGCCAATCAATCAGGCGCATAACGCCCTCCTGGCCAACGCGGCAGCGCCCAGTTCACGGGCCTTGCTCAGCTCGGTGAGCAGCTCTTCGAAAGGTGGGAAATGGTCATCGCGCTCCAACAACGTCGACACCGGCCCCAACAGCTCTAGCGTTTGCTGATAAAGCGCCCACACCGGGTCGCAGACCGGATGGTCGTGGGTATCGACCACGTAATCGCCGTAATCCATATGCCCGGCCAAGTGCAGCTGGCGAATGCTTTCGGGCGGCAGGCTGCGGATAAAGGTCCAGGCGTCGAACCCGTGATTACGCGAGCTGACATACACATTGTTGACGTCCAGCAACAGCTGGCAGCCCGTGAGATGAGCCAAGGCATTGAGGAATTCCCACTCGGTGAATTCATCCGCCTTGGAGCGCACGTAGCTGGAGACATTTTCCAATACTAACGGGCGCTGTAACACGTCCTGCACTTGGCGCACGCGGCCGGCTACGTGATAAAGGCTTTCTTCGGTGTAAGGCAGTGGCAGCAAGTCGTGCAATTGGTGCGCACTGCCACGGCTCCAGCACAGGTGATCGGAAATCCACGCGGGCTGAATGCGCTCGGCGAGCTGTTTGATTTGTTTGAGGTAATCGATATCGAGGGCATGCGGCCCACCGATGGACAGGGACACACCGTGCATCACCAAGGGATAACGCTCGGCTATCGCGTCCAGGTAATACAAGGCTTTACCGCCCTGGACCAGATAATTCTCGGAGATCACTTCGAACCAATCCACGGCCGGCGATTGTTCAAGGATCTGCTGGTAGTACTCACTGCGTAAACCCAGGCCGTAACCCAGACTTGGAAGGGACGCGGACATGACTCACTCCAAGGCAAAGTGTCCGCAGCGGTGGGGGGCATCCGCTGCGGGTGCACTTGGTTGCCGGTTATTCGCCGACGGTGCCGCCTTTCTGGTCGCACATGGCTTTGCTCATGGAGAGGAAGCCCTGGCCTTTGCAAGAACCCTGACCTTTGCACGCGTGGTCTTTGGTTTTGCAGTCGTTCTGGCCTTTGCAAGCGTTGACGCCATAGCAATGCACAGCGGTATCAGCGGCTTGAGCCTGAGTGGCAACACCAGCAAACATAGTAGCGGCGGCCATTGCGAGGGCGGCACCAGCAGCAGCGGATTTGATGTTCATCGTGTATTCCTCATGATCGGTAGTGGAGCCGGTCTGAACGGATTGTTCAGTCTCGACATACCACTAGAGTGAGGTCCCTTATCCGCGTTACAGCCGTGTGCAAATATTTCTAAAATTAATCGTCGAGCTTCAAAAGCGGCTCCTGAAAGCGCAGCAAACGCCCGGCGTTGCCCAGTACCAGCAAGGTGCTGAGGTTATGCAACACCGCCGCAATCATCGCGCCTGCGGCCCCCAGCCAGCCAAACGCGGCGAACACGACGATGGCCAAGGTCCAACCCAAACCGATGATCACGTTGACCTGCAACGTATGGCGGCACTGGCGACTCAAACGCACACAGGTGCCCAGGCGGCGCAGATCGCTACCGATCAACACCACATCCGCCGAAGCGAGTGCAATGTCCGCCCCGCCCGCGCCCATCGCCACGCCGACCACGCCCGCCTTGAGCGCCAGCGAGTCGTTGATACCGTCACCGACCACCATCGGGCGGAAGCCGCTGCTGATTTCCCCCAGCACGCGGTTGAGTTTGTCTTCCGGCAGCGCCTGGGCTTCGACGTCGCTGATGCCCACGTCCAGCGCCAGGCTGTCCGCCACGCTTTGACGGTCGCCGGTCAGCAGCAGTTGGCGGCCCAGGCCCAAGTCCCGCAGTTCTTGCAGTGCCTGACGCGCTTCCGGCTTGACGCTGTCAGCCAGCAACAGCCAGGCGAGAAATTGCCCGTTCAGTGCCAACCCGGCAATCGGCCCGTCATGGTTCGGGACTGCGGTAGTGGTAATACCCAGTTGCTCAAACAACTCCGGGCGCCCCAAGGCCGCTTCGCCCTGCTCGGTCTGCGCCACCACGCCAAGCCCCTGACGTTCGCGGATATCCGTGAGCCCCAGCATTTGTTCCTGCGTCGCCAACCCCGCCAGCGCACGGCTGACCGGGTGACTGCTGGCCGAACCCAGGCTGGCCGCCAGGTTCAGCAGCACCTGCCGATCCGGCGCCGTGGTTTCGACAGATTGCAGGCGCAGCGTGCCAAAAGTCAGCGTGCCGGTCTTATCCACAACCAACGACGTCAGGTCCGCCAGCTCTTCGAGGAACGCCGAGCTGCGAATCAAAATTCCGTGCCGCGCCGCCACCGCAATCCCGGCAATCGCCGTGGCCGGTGCCGACAGCACCAACGCACACGGGCACGCCGCCACCAGCACGGCGAGCATTGCCTGCGCGTCATTGGTCACAAACCAGGTCACCGCCGCCAGCAGCAACACCAGCACCATATAGCTGCCGGCGTAACGCTCAAGCAGCCGCGTGATCGGCGGCTTGGAACGCTCGGCGTTCTGCATCAGCGCGATAACCTTGCCCAAGGTCGATTCATTACCCGTGCGGGTCACTTCAAGGCGCAGCAAACCGTCGAGGTTGATCGCGCCACCAAACACCTGCACGCCGACACTGGCTTCCAGCGGCACCGACTCACCCGTAATGGGCGCCGTGTCCAGGCTCGCCTGGCCCGACAGCACCACGCCATCGGCGGGCACGCGGTCACCGGCACGCACTTCGACGATATCGCCCGTGTTCAGCGTGCCGTTATCCACTTCCACAATGCTGCCGTCAGCCTGCACCAAACGCGCGTGGCTGCGGGTCAGCTTGCCCAGCGCATGAATCGCTTCCTGGGAGCCGATCACGCTGCGCTCTTCCAGTACATGGCCGAAAATCATGATGATCGGCAGCAACGCGGCGGTCAGCAGGTCGCCCGTGGCCCACGCGCCAATCATCGCCAGGGCGATCAACTGGTCGGTGATGCCATGCAGGCTCGGGTAACGCAGGCTGTACCAGGCCGAGCGCATCACCGGCACGGCCACCAGTAAGGAGGCGACGCCGAGCAGCAGTTGGCTCACACCGTTCTGGTCCGGCGCCAGCCAGCGCCACACCAACCCCAATACCAGCAAGCCCAACGCCAACATGGCCAGGGTCAATTGCCGGGCAGCACTGCGCTGCTCGGCGGACGTCAGCATAGGCGCGCTCATTGTTCGGCTCCCTGAATGATCAAACGGGAGTCGTCTTTAGGATCGACCGTGGTCACGGAACCGGCCTGGCCGAGAATCTTCGGCAGGCGCTCGCGGTACAGCCGTAGCATCAAGCCCGGGTCTTTGACCTGGGCCAGGCTTGCGACGGTGGCGGTTTGCGCCTGGGCATTGGCCAGGCGCTCACTGGCCTGGGCGTGGGCGACTTGCACCACGCGGTCGGCCTCTTGGTTGGCGGTTTGGGTGAGTTTTTCCGCGTCGGTACGCGCATTGGCCACGGCTTTGTCGGCTTGCTGGCTGGCAGTCAGCACTGCGTTGAATGCATTCACCGCCGGGCCCGGCAGGCTCGATTGCACATCGACACGGGTCACTTCGATGCCCAGTCCCAAACCGGTGGAAGCCAACTCCGCCAGACGCTTATTGATGCCTTGCACCAGATCACCACGCAGCCGCTCACGACGCTCGGCGGCGCCATTATCGCTGCCGATCAATTCCGGGCGCGCCACCAGAATCGTGTCCAGATCGCGCGCGGCCGTCAGGGCCACGGCGCTGCGCGTCACCAGGCGGTCCAACGCCGGCAGCACATGCTCGCCTTGCAGCACAAACGCGTAGGGTTCGGTGACCTTGTAGAACACCCGCACATCCAGCTGCACCACCCCGGCATCGCCGGTCAGCAGGTAGCCGGAGCCGGCCAGTGCGTCGCTCAACGGCGTGGAAAAACTGGCCACGCGGTCGGCCTGCGTTGCCGCGTCGGAACGCAGAAGGTTCTCCACGCGACGTTCGATCACGCGGTCCGCCGCCGGCAACAGCACCACGTGCTCGAACGGCTGCGGCCACGCCAGCAACAGCCCGGCATTTTGAATACGGTCCAGCGCGCCGAAGTGCAACACCACCGCACGGTTCTGCGGGTCGATCTGGCGCACATTGGAAAACGCCCAGGCCAACGCCGCCAACACGGTCACCGCGTACAGCGCCAGGAAAGTCAGGCGCCCAGCCTGGATCCATGGGCTGTCCGGGCTGTCACGCTCACTCATGGTTGAACATCCTTCGGCCCATCGACCAGCGCGCGGAACGGCGCAGCGTCGGTGCGCAGGATGATCTTGGTGCCCGGCGTCACCACCGTGCCCAAAGTGTCCAGCGAGCGCAGCAAGTTATACAGCTGCGGATTACCGGCGTAGGCACGCCCATAAATCTGTGCGGCTTCGACCCGCGACTGCGCCTCGATGTCGGCGGCTTTCACGGTGGCATCAGCCTGCACGATGCGCGCATCACGCTCGGCGGCGGAGCGAATCTGCGCCGCTTCACGTTTGCCCACGGCCGTGCGCTCGGTGGCGATGGTTTCGCGCTCGGCACGCATGCGGTCGACGGTGGCGGTGAGCGTCACCGACGGCAGCGTCAGGCGCTCGACACCGACTTGCACCACGCGCACGCCATAAGTGGTGAGCAATTGTTGATCAATCTGCTGGCGCAACTGCGCCTCGAAATCAGCGATGCGCACTTGGCTGGCGTCGGTGTTGATCAGGCTGGACAGGTCGAAACTCGCGGCGGTGGTTTCCAGCGCCGAGCCGACGAACCTGCGAATCTGCCGCGCCGCTTCATCCGGCTGGTTCTGCACCGCACGCATAAAGCGCTGCACATTGTCGGCATCGCCCTGCACCTGCCACGCCACATAGGCTTGCACGATGATGCGCAGGCCATCGCGAGTGCCCACATCCTGCAAACCGCTGGAGGTGGTGCGCAAGCGCAGGTCCACCGGGATCGCCGCTTCGAACGGCGCCGGCCAGCGCCAGCCCAGGCCCGGTTCCAGCAGCACCCGCGACGGGTTGCCGAACCGCGTAATCACCGTGGCTTCGCCGGAACGCACCTGCACCAGGCTGGCGGCTGCTACCGCAAACAGCACCAGCAACACCGCCCAGGCCATGCGCCGCCAAGGGAACGGGCCAGCCGCTTGCTCATCACCGTGGTGGTGATGGTGGTGGCCGTGATGATGACCGTGATCGTGAGAATGAGCGCTCAACAGACAGACTCCTTATTGAACGGCTTTACGCGGCGCCATCGGGTCGGCCGGCAAAGTAAAAGAACGCAGATCAATCGTCGGTGCGCCATCGGCGCCCAGGCGGTGATCCAGAATAAGCAGCTTGGCGTGGGCCAAGCCTTGGCTGAGTTGGCCGAGGTACTGTTCCAGCACGAAGGCCTGGCCTGCAGCGGCGTAGGCCTTTTGCTCAGCGCTAAAACGCAGGTCGGCCGCTTGGGCACCGGCATTCACTTCGCGCGCGGTGGCCAACGCCTGATCGCGCGCGGTGCTGGCTTGCAGCAAGGCTTGGTTGGTCTGTTCGCTGGCGGCGCCGCGCTCGCGGGAGATCAGCGCCTGGGCGCCGATCTGGGCAGCCTGCACGGCGTGGTAGGCATTGGCGGCGCCGGCCGGTGGGTGAATCGCTTCCACCACCGTGGCTAAAATTTCTACGCCACTGTTGAGTTTCTGCAAATCCGCCTGCACCGAGCGGCCGATTTCATCGGCCAGTTGGGTGCGTTGCTCACCGAGCAATTCGTCGAGGGTGCGCGAGGCAAAATCGTGAACCAAGATACGGCTGGCGGTGCTGCGGATCAGCGTCGGCACATCCGCGCTGTTATAGGTGGCGGCCAGCGCGGCCTGATCAGTCAGGCCAATGCGGTAGACGAAACGCACGTCCATATTGACGATCTGGAAGCTCTGCTTGTCGCCGCTGCTGCTGGCAATTACCTGGGCTTTGTCATTCACATGGCTGGCGTCCCACAGCCGGTTGGCGATCAGTGGCGCCGGGCCTTCAGCAGAAACCAGCTCAGGTGGGGAGCCGTCGCTGACGCTGGTGGCCAGTTCATGCACCACGCCATTTTCGATGTTGATGACGCGGCCCAACGGCCAGGGCAACCCGGCATGCAAGCCAGGGCCGAACACTTCCACCGGTTTGCCGAAGCGCTCATAAATCCCACGGCCTTGCAGGGGCACTTCATGCACACCGGTCAGCGCCCAGCCGACCGCCGATACGACCAGCAACACCGGCAGGAAAGCCCTGCGCATGTAGGTAAATGCCCAGATCTGGCGCAGGTCGATGCCGAAGCGGTTGTGCAATTCGTGCTGCAACGCCAGCAAGGGTCGTGGCGGCCAGCGCAGCAAGTCGGCGATAAAACTTTGCGCCATCAAGCGCGGTTCGAGGCGCGGCTGGCGTGGGCTGAACAGCGACAGTACGGCCCTGAGCAAAAACTCCACGGCGACCAGCCCGGGCAGCAGGCCGATCAGCACGGCCAGGCGCAATGGCCAAACAGATTCCGCGCCGGCAAACAGCAGGCAGATCGCACTGACCACCAAACAGGCAATCGCCACCCGGCTCAACTGCGCCAGCTGTGACGCCTCCGGCCATTGCGCGGCGGTTTCCTGAGCCAGGCGGCGCTCGAACACCAACAAACCAAAGGCCAATGCCAGCCCCAACGCGGCGCCAATACTCGCCGATTGCCCTACGGCTGCAGCGGGCATCGCCAGGTTCCAGAACTCGATAATGCTGACCAACGCCAGCAACGACCAGCCGCTCAACCACAACACCGGCGCGCCAATCTGCGCCAGCAGGCCGCTGCCAAAACGTGCGACAAATCGCGCGCACCAGCCGGCGTCTTCAACGGGCGGTTCGATCAACTCAACCGTCGGTTCTTCCAGCGCCTGGGCCCGCCAATCGGCGACCCACCATGCCGACTGCAGGCCCGCCACCAACACCCACAAGGCCGACGCGCAGTTGATCAGCACCACCGGCCAGATTGACAGCGGCGCAAACAGGGCGACAAACAACGCCAGCACCCAACCGGAAACGGCCAGCGCCGTCAGGCTGATACCGGCCTGGCGCAATCGACGGGCATGAAACAGCCCCTGCTGAAAACGCGGCAGGCCTTCCACCGAAGCGCCGTCAGCCTCTAGATCCACTTGCATCCACTCAACGCCCGCTCGCACACAATTCGTTACGATATAACACGCGGCGTGAAATTTTTGTTCGAAAACACCACAAAACCCCTGTGGCAGCGGGCTTGCTCGCGATGGCGGTCTGCCGCTTATCGATGTTTAGTCTGATACACCGCTATCGCGGGCAAGCCCGCTCCCACATTTGTCCTTCATTGCATTCGAGATCGTGACTAACCCCCCAGAAACACGAGCCATCACTGGTGTAAGCACGGATAAATCGGCACACTCCAAACAGTTTTTCGCGGGTCCATGGACTAGGAAGCGTCACCTCTCATGATTTCGATCTATCAGCTCAAGCCGCGTTTTCAAAACCTGCTGCGCCCTCTGGTGCAACGTCTCTACGACAACGGCACCACTGCCAACCAGATCACCGTGCTGGCTGGCTTGGTTTCCTTGTTGGTCGGCTTGCTGATCGCAGGCTTTGCCCAACACCTCTGGCTGTTTGCGCTGATCCCGCTGTGGATGATCCTGCGCATGGCCCTCAACGCCATTGACGGCATGCTCGCCCGCGAATTCGGCCAGCAGTCGCGCCTGGGCGCCTACCTCAATGAACTGTGCGACGTGATCGCCGACAGCGCGCTGATCCTGCCCTTTGCATTAATCCCCGGCGTGAGCCTGGCGCCGGTGCTGCTGGTCACGTTGCTGGCGGTGTTCAGCGAATACGCTGGTGTGCTCGGGCCAATGGTCGGTGCGTCGCGGCGCTACGACGGCCCGATGGGCAAGAGTGATCGCGCGTTTGTACTCGGCGTGTTGGCCACCGGCGTGGCCTTGGGCTGGCTCGGCGCGGGTTGGGTCGACACGGTGATGTGGCTGGTTGCCGCCCTGCTCGCCTACACCTTGGTCAACCGTGTACGCCAAGGCCTTAAAGAAACGACGTCCCCTTCTGCATAAGGAATTTGCGATGCGCGAACAGCAAGAGCACAGCTTCAGTACCCACGATGGCGTCGAGCTTTTCTACCGGCACTGGCCGGCCACCGCGCCGCTTGGCGATGAGCCGCGCAAGGCGATCCTGCTGTTCCATCGCGGCCACGAGCATTCGGGGCGTATTGCCCACTTGGTCGATGAACTCGACCTGCCGCAGTTCGACTTCTTCGCCTGGGACGCTCGTGGCCACGGTCAATCCCCCGGCGCACGCGGTGACAGCCCCAGCTTCGCCACCAGTGCCCGCGACGTGCAGACCTTTCGCGACCACATCGGCGCCACTTACGGCATTGAAGAAGAAAATAGCGCAGTGATCGCCCAAAGCGTCGGCGCAGTGATCGCGGCCACGTGGGTGCACGATTACGCGCCGAAAATCCGCGCGTTGGTGCTCGCCTCTCCGGCGTTCAAGGTCAAGCTCTACGTGCCGTTCGCACGGCCGGGCCTGGCGTTGATGCGCAAATTTCGCGGCAACTTTTTCGTCAACAGCTACGTCAAGGCCAAGTTCCTCAGCCATGACCCTGAACGCGTGGCGTCCTACGACAGCGACCCGCTGATCACCAAGGCGATTTCGGTGAATGTGCTGCTTGGCCTGTACGAAGCCGCCGACCGCGTTGTAGCCGATGCCCAGGCGATCCAGGTGCCGACCCAACTGCTGATCTCCGGCTCCGACTTTGTGGTGCACCGCAAACCCCAGCAGCAATTTTTCGACCGCCTCGGCAGCCTGAAAAAAGAACTGCACATCCTGCCCGGCTTCTTCCACGACACCCTCGGCGAGCGCGACCGCGCCGTGGCCGTGAGCAGCGCCAAGCGCTTTATCCTGCAGAACTTTGCCCACCCGCTGGACCGTGCCGCCCTACTCGACGCCGACAAA
The DNA here is from genome assembly GCF_009707325.1 of Pseudomonas sp. IB20. Taxonomy (NCBI): domain Bacteria; kingdom Pseudomonadati; phylum Pseudomonadota; class Gammaproteobacteria; order Pseudomonadales; family Pseudomonadaceae; genus Pseudomonas; species Pseudomonas gelidaquae. The sequence goes on from NZ_CP046103.1 coordinate 5,276,302, forward strand.
CTCGGCGCCACCTGCGCCGAGTCCGAATCCCTCGCCGCGCCGCTGCCGCGCAATTCCCTGCGCGACCTGTACTGGCGCATGACCCGCGCCAGCATGGGCCTGGGCAAGAACTTGTCGGACGGGGTGAAGCTGGGCTTCGACACCGGCTTCGACTCCGGCAGCACCCTCGACTATGTGTACCGCAACACTCCCACCGGCAAGGGCGGGTTGGGGCGGATGATCGACACCAACTACCTCAACTCCATCGGCTGGCGCGGCATTCGCCAGCGCAAGTTGAACGTCGAAGAACTGCTGCGCCTGGCCATGGCCAAGTTGCGCAGCGATGATCGCGAAGTGCGCATTGTCGACATCGCTGCGGGCCACGGCCGCTACATTCTGGAAGCCTTGCAGGGTGTGTCGCCGTTGCCGGAATCGATCCTGCTGCGCGACTACAGCGACATCAACGTGCGTGACGGTAGCGCACTGATTCGTGAAAAAGGCATGGGGGATATCGCCCAGTTCGTCAAAGGTGATGCGTTTGATCGCGCGGACCTGGCGGCGCTCGACCCCAAGCCGACCTTGGCGGTGGTGTCCGGCCTGTATGAGTTGTTTGCCGACAACGCCATGGTCGGCGGCTCGTTGGCCGGCCTTGCCGAAGCCGTGGAGCCCGGCGGCTACCTGGTCTACACCGGCCAGCCGTGGCACCCGCAACTGGAACTGATCGCCCGCGCGTTGACCAGCCACCGCCAGGGCCAGGCCTGGGTGATGCGCCGACGCAGCCAGGCGGAGATGGATCAACTGGTCGAGGCGGCAGGCTTTCGCAAGATCACCCAGCGTGTGGATGAGTGGGGCATTTTCACCGTGTCCCTGGCACAGAAGATCTGAGCATGCGCGAACCCGGTTTATTGAAACCTGCAGTCCTGTGGCTGTTGCTGTTGGCACCGCTGTTTTTCAGCACCTACGGCTTCGCCACTTGGGTCACCAGCCAGCGCAGCGACGTCGGCACGCTGGTGTTCGGCTGGGAAACCCATATGCCGTTCTGGGCCTGGACCATCGTGCCCTACTGGTCCATCGACCTGCTCTACGGCTTCTCCCTGCTGCTGCCCAATAGCCGCCATGAACTGAAACAACACGCGTTGCGCCTGCTGACGGCCCAGGTGATTGCCGTGAGCTGCTTCCTGATCTGGCCGCTGCGCTTCACGTTTGAACGGCCGGAGCTGGATGGCGTGTTCGGCTGGCTGTTTGCCGTGCTGGCGGGCTTCGACAAGCCGTTCAATCAGGCGCCATCGCTGCACATCGCATTGCTGGTGATCCTGTGGATCATGTACCAACGCCACAGCCAAGGCGTTTGGCGCTGGGTGGTCCACGGTTGGTTCGCGTTGATCGGTATTTCGGTGCTGACCACTTATCAACATCACTTTATCGACTTACCCACAGGCGCCCTCGCCGGCTGGGTTTGCGTGTGGCTGTGGCCGTTGGAACACCCGAGCCCGCTGCTGAATGCGCGGCTTACGCGGGATAGAAAACGCTGGCGGCTAGGCGTGCGCTACGGCCTGGGCGCCTTGGCCTTGGTGATTCTCGCGTTGGTGCTCGGCGGTGGGTGGCTGTGGCTGCTGTGGCCAGCGGTTTCCCTGGGGTTGGTCAAGGCCAATTACTTCGTACTCGGCGCGCCGGGCTTTCAGAAACGCGCCGACGGCACCCTGACGCCTGCCGCGCGCTGGCTGTATGCGCCCTACTTGGCGGCGGCGTGGGTCAACTCGCGCCTGTGGACACGTAAACATCCACAGCCGGACCTGGTTGTGGATAACGTTTGGCTTGGGCGAATCCCCACGGTGGGTGAGCAAGGTTCATTCAAGGCCATCGTCGATCTGTGCGCCGAATTACCGATTAATCCACAGGGCCGCTCTTATGAATGCGTCCCCGTGCTGGACCTGATCGCGCCGACACCCGCCGAATGCCTGCAAGCCGCCCAGGCCATTGAACGCCTGCGCGCAAGCGGGCCGTTATTGGTGTGTTGCGCCCTCGGCTATTCACGCAGCGCCACGGCCGTCGCCGCGTGGCTGCTGCACAGCGGGCGCGCGGCAACGGTGGATGAGGCACTGGCTGTTATTCGTACAGCGCGCACCAACGTGGTCCTGCATCCCGCTCACCGTGAAGCTCTGGAGGGTTTAGCCCATGCCCGCTGATATGGAACTCCAAGTGGTTGCCAGCCTGCTGCGTCGCGGCCGCTCGCTGGATCAGTTATCCACAGGCCTGACGCTGCTCGGCGTGTTATTCGGCCTGGCCCAACTGCTGTTGGCGAGTATTTCGCCGATCTGCCTGCTGCTCAGCCTGTGGATGATTACCCTCGGGCTGCTGCAAAAGTACTGGGCGCTGCGGGTAGCCTTCGATGCGGATCTATTCGCCCTGCTGGCGCGTGACACCGAGCGCACCCCGGACCTCGATCAAGCCCTGCAAACCCTTGGCTTGCAATCGGCCAAACGCGTCGGCCGGCCTTGGATCGAACGCCGTCGCGGCGCCCTCAAACTGCTGCGCAAGCAAGCCTGGCTCTTGGGCGCGCAAGTATTGCTGACCCTGGCCGTGATCCTCGCCAGCCCTTGGCTACCTTTCGCCGGATAAGGAATCCCCATGTTCGAACCCGTGGTTGCCACCCTGATTACCTCAATGGCCCGCACCGTGACCGGCGCCCGTAGCCTGTGGCTGGGTTGCGCGCCGGTGCCGGTGCAACGCATCTATTTTGCCAACCACAGCAGCCACGGCGACTTTGTGCTGGTGTGGGCGTCGTTGCCACAGAACCTGCGCAAATTCACGCGCCCGGTGGCCGGCAGCGACTACTGGAACAAAAGCGCGCTGCGCCGCTACATCATCAACCGCGTGTTCAACGGCGTGCTGATCGATCGCGAACGCAAAGACCCTGTGGATAACCCTTTGCAGCCCATGCTCGCCGCGTTGGAAGGCGGTGACTCGTTGATCATCTTCCCCGAGGGCACGCGCAATCTCGAAGACGGCTTGCTGCCCTTCAAGAGCGGCTTGTATCACCTGGCAAAAAGTTACCCACAGGCCGAACTGATCCCGGTGTGGATCGCCAACCTCAACCGGGTCATGCCCAAGGGCCGGGTCTTGCCGCTGCCTTTGTTGTGCACCACGAGCTTCGGTGCGCCGCTGCAATTGGAAGACGACGAAGACAAATCCGCCTTCCTCGCCCGCACCCGCGACGCCCTGCTCGCCCTTGCCCCGGAGCATGTCTGACATGGATAGCCAAACCCTGATGTTGTTCGGCGGAATCGGCGCCATCCTGGTGCTCGCCTCGCTGATCGGCCTGATCCTCAAGCTGCGCACCCGTGGCACGCCGAATGCGGTAATCGACAACCTCAACGCCCGCATCAACGCCTGGTGGGTGATGGTGGTGGTGATTGGCATCGCCTTCTGGCTCGGCACCGGCGCGGTGATCCTGCTGTTCTACGCGGTGTCGTTCTACGCCCTGCGCGAGTTCCTCACCCTCACCCCAACCCGCCGCAGTGACTACCCGGCGCTGGTGGCCGCGTTCTACCTGGCGTTGCCGCTGCAATACCTGCTGATCTATGCCGACTGGTACGGGCTGTTCTCGATCTTCATCCCGGTGTACCTGTTCCTGCTGCTGCCGATCCTCGCTTCGCTGGGCGGCGACAGCACACACTTCCTGGAACGCGCATCGAAGGTGCAATGGGGCCTGATGATCGCAGTGTTCTGCGTGTCGTTCGTACCGGCCCTGCTGACCCTCGACATCCCTGGCTACGAAGGCCGCAACCTGTTGCTGATCGCCTACCTGGTGATCGTGGTGCAACTGTCGGACGTGCTGCAGTACGTGTGCGGCAAGCTGTTCGGCAAACACAAGATCGCGCCCAACCTGTCACCGTCCAAAACCGTCGAAGGCTTTGTTGGCGGGATTCTGCTGTCCTCCCTGATCGGCGCAGCGCTGTGGTGGACCACGCCGTTTAACCCGTGGCAGTCGTTCTTGATCGCGCTGCTGATCAACCTGCTCGGGTTTGCCGGCGGCATTGTGATGTCAGCCATCAAGCGCGACCGCGGCGTGAAGGATTGGGGGCATATGATCGAAGGGCACGGCGGCATGCTGGATCGGCTGGATTCAGTGTGTTTTGCCGCGCCGATTTTCTTTCACCTAGTGCGGTACTGGTGGACCTGAGAAATACACCCTCAAGCCCAAAGCGGATCAACTGTGGGAGCTGGCGCCGCTCCCACGGTTGTTTTGCGGTGTTTCCAAGTATTCAGCCTGGCAAATGCCCCAGGGGCAAGGCGCCTGGGGTTTTCACGGTCTGGATCGCGAAGTTGCTGCGGATATCCCTCACGCCCGGCAGCTTCAGCAGGCTCCCAGTAACAAACCGCTCATACCCACGCAAATCCGGCACCACCACCTGCAATAGAAAATCCGACTCGCCCGACACTAAAAAAGCCGAGATCACCTCGGGCAACGCCGTCACCGCCTCACGAAACGCATTCGCCTCGGTGTCGTTATGCCGTTCCACCTTCACGCCGACAAACACCATCATGCCCAAGCCGACTTCATCGCGATCCAGCGTCGCCTGATAGCCGCGAATCACCCCGGCCTCTTCCAACAGCCGCACGCGCCGCAAGCAAGGTGAGGCAGACAGGCCGATCTCATCAGCCAGTTGCACATTGCTCAGGCGCCCGTCCCGTTGCAGGGCTTCAAGAATCTTGCGGTCAAAGGCATCGAGTTTTAGATTTGGCATAAATGAATGGTCGCTGGCTTTATAAGTGGCAGATAGTGCCAAGACTAGACGCTTTTCTAGCTGACTACGCAAGCACCTGCCTCGCCCTCCCGCCCTAGAATTAGCCGACAATTGAAGGGGGTGAAACATGGCGCAGCTCTGGTTATTTTTGGTGGCGCTGTCGGTGGTGTATCTGCTGCCGGGGCCGGACATGATCTTGTTGCTGCAAACCGGCGCGCGCCAGGGCAAGGCATTGGCGCTGACCACGGCAATCGGTTTGGGACTAGCGCGGGCGTGCCACGTGGCGTTGGCAGGCATGGGGCTGGCGACCTTGTTCAAGGTGGCGCCATGGACCTTTGATGTGGTGCGCCTGGGTGGCGCGGCCTATCTGTTATGGCTGGGCGTGCAATGCCTGCGCACCAATATGCTGCCAGCGCTCGAAGCCTCTCACGGCGCCCCGCCAGCCCATGCCTGGCGCGCGGCCTTTCAACGCGGCCTGCTGACCAATCTGCTCAACCCCAAGGCCCTGTTGTTCTGCTCGGTGCTGCTGCCGCAATTCATCAACCCGCAAAGCGGCCCGGTGGCGGCGCAATTTGCGTTGCTGGGCGTGATCCTGGTGAGTGTCGGTTTCGTCTTCGATTGTTGCTACGCCCTGGCCGGCGCACGCATCGGCCGCTGGCTGGCACGTAATCGCTCGGCACAACGTATGCAGCAGTGGTTATTCGGCAGTCTGTTGATCGGTTTTGCGCTGCGTCTCACTTTTGTGCAGCACGCCTGAGCCCTGCGGTGTATCCACGTCATCTTTTGTATCAAAGACGCTGTAAGATACGCCGCACTTAGCCAGGGATGCTCACCATGTTCGATACGTTGAAAGCGATCAGCCGCCGTTTTCTCAGCCTGTTAACCACTGTGGTGAGTGCCCTGTTCGGCCAATGGCAACCGCCATCCTGGCTGCGCGCCATCGGCCATGGCCTGGCGAACCTGGGCCGCAAGGCTCGCGCTTACCCGCGTCAGGCTGGCGCTGGGGTGTTGGGGCTGGTGTTGCTGGCCGCCGCCGGCTTCTATGGCTGGCATTGGTATTCAAACCTGCCGCAGCCGCACACCGTGGGTTATTCGCTGCACAAACCTAACCTGACGGATTACACCCAGCAGCCGCCGGTTGTGGATAACTTGCAGGTGCGTTTCGCTGAATCCGTGGCCCCGTTGGCGGCGATTGGTAAACCGGTTACCGAAGGCATCACGCTCAAGCCCACTGTGGCGGGCGCCTGGCGCTGGTCCGACGACCGCACCTTACTGTTCGTGCCGGAAAAAGATTGGCCCATCGACACCCATTACACCCTCGACCTGACCAAGAAAAATCTCCTGGCCGACGGCGTGCTGCTCAGCCAGTACAGCAGCCAGTTTTCTACCCAGCCGTTCCGCGCCACCCTGGCCCATAACGAGCTGTACCAAGACCCGTCCAACCCAACGCTGAAACAGCTGGTGGCGACCTTCCACTTTTCCCACCCGGTGGACGAAGACAACCTGCGTAAGCGCGTGTCCGTGACCCTCGGCAAAGGCCTGGCTTACCGTGATGCGCAGCTGCCTAACCGCCCCGAAATCACCTTCGACGACACCAAGCTCAACGCCTACGTACGCTCCGCCGCCCTGGCCACGCCGCTGGAAAGCACACCGGTCAGCGCCAAGCTCGACGAAGGCATCAAGGCCCGTGATGGCGGCAATGCCAACAACGCGCCGCTGGTGGCGGAAGTCACTGTGCCCGGTCGCTATCGCCTGACCTTTACCGGCGCCGACGTCAGTTTTGTCGACAACGAACGCGGCGAGCCGGAGCCGGTGCTGATGTTCAGCAGTTCCAGCGCCGTAGCCGATGACACCATCTCCGGTAAGGTGCAGGCTTGGCTGCTGCCGGAAAAAGCCCAGGACGACACCCGCCCCTACACCAGCAACGACATCGACGACACCCTGCTCGCCCGCAGCACCAAGGTCAACTTGACCCACGTGCCCAGCGTCGAGCCGCTGAACACCCTGCACGCCTTCAAGTTCAAGGCCCCGGCTGGCCGCGCGCTGTATGTGCGCGTGCCCGCGAACCTGGAAGCCATTGGCGGCTACCTGGCGAAAAACCCTACGGCCTCCTTGATCAGCATGCCCGCATATCCGCGTACCTTGCAGTTCTTGTCTGACGGCGCACTGCTCAGCCTCAACGGCGAAAAACGCCTGGGCTTCATGGCCCGTGGCGTGCCCGGCGCCCACGTCGAAATCGCTCGCCTGCTGCCCAACCAGTTGCAGCACCTGGTGGACCAGAGCAGCGGCAGCTTCGCTCGGCCGAACTTCGGCAACGAATACTTTGATCGGATGGTCGAGCGTCAGTCGCTGGATATTCCGCTGTCGTCTAATGACCCGGCGAAAACCGTTTATGACAACGTCGATCTGAGCCACTACCTCACCGCCAACGGCGGGCGTCGCGGCATTTTCGTACTCAAGCTGAGCCCTCAGGACGACCCGGCCGAGCGCACGTTTGAATACGACCGCAGCAGCACCAGCGATCTGCGTTTCATCGTGGTCACCGACCTCGGCATCATCGCCAAGCGCGCAAGCGACGGCAGCCATGATGTGTACGTGCAGTCGATCGGCAATGGTTCGCCGGTGGCGGATGCGCAAGTCGACATCATCGGCCGCAACGGTCTGGCGGTCAGCAGTGGCCGCACCGACGCCGAAGGCCATGTGCATTTCGCCAAGCTGGATGAATTGCGCCGTGAGAAAACGCCGCTGATGTACGTGGTCACTCGCGGCAATGACCAGTCCTTCCTGCCGATTGCCCGTCAGTCTCAGCAGCTGGATTTGTCGCGTTTCGACGTAGGCGGTTTGGAAGAAGACGGTGCGATTGATCGCCTCAGCGCGTACCTGTTTACCGACCGTGGCCTGTATCGCCCGGGCGAGACGGCGCACGTGGGCATGATCGTACGCAGTGGCAACTGGAAAGGCGCCCTGCAGGGCCTGCCGGTGGAGCTGCAAATCACCGACCCACGCGGCCTGGAGGTAATTCGCCAGCCACTGAAGTTGTCCACCAGCGGTTTTGAAACCTTTGATTTCCCCAGCAGTGAAGTCGCCCCGGCTGGCGATTACACCGCCACCTTGCAATTGATTGGCGAGAAAAACACCCGCACCGACCTGGGCAGTGTCAGCTTCAAGGTCCGAGATTTCGAGCCGGACCGCATGAAGGTCAGCCTGAGCCTGCACGAAACGCCGGTGCCGGGCTGGATCCCACCGGACCAAGTGGTGGCTAAAGTCACCGCGATGCACCTGTTCGGCGCCCCGGCGTCCGGCCGCCGGGTCACGGCGAAGATGTCCCTGAGCCCGACGCTCGCGGCCTTCGACCGTTATCCCGATTACCGCTTCCGCCTCAACGACTCATTGGAAGACGCCAGCACCGAAGACCTCGCCGAAACCACCGTCGATGACAACGGCCAGGCCGTGCTTGACCTCAACCTGCAACGCTTCGCCAACAGCACCTATCGCCTGCAGGTCATGACCCAGGTATTCGAGGCCGAAGGTGGCCGTAACGTAGCGGCGCAAAGTGCGCTGCTGGTGTCGTCCGCGCCGTATCTGGTGGGTGTGAAAAGTCAGGATTCGCTCTCATACGTGGCCAAGGACGCCCCGCGTCAGGTGCAGTGGCTGGCCGTCGCGCCGGACCTTACGCCAGTGGCAGTGGATGGCCTGACCAGCGAAGTGGTCGAGCACCGTTATGTGTCGGTGCTGGTGAAACAATCCAACGGCACCTACAAGTACGAATCGCGCATCAAAAACATCAGCCAGCCGGCCTCACCGCTGACGATGACCAAGGACGGCGCCAAGCAGACCCTGAACACCGGCACGCCGGGCGACTTCACCCTGCAACTCAAGGATGCCAACGGCAACCTGCTCAACCAAATCGACTACAGCGTAGCCGGGCGTGGCAACACTTCGCGCTCCCTGGAGCGTAACGCCGAGTTGCAACTGCGCCTGGATAAACGCAGCTATGCCACCGGTGATGAAATTGCGATCAGCATTCGCGCGCCTTACACCGGCGCCGGCTTGATCACCATCGAGCGCGATAAGGTCTACACCCAGCAGTGGTTCAAGGCCGACAGCACCAACAGCGTGCAACATATCCGCGTGCCGGCAGGCCTTGAGGGCAATGCCTACGTCAACGTGCAGTTTGTGCGGGACATCGGCTCGTCCGAGGTCTACATGAGCCCGCTGTCCTACGGCGTGGTGCCGTTCAGCATCAACCTGGATGCGCGGCGCATGGCGCTGAAGGTCGAAGGCCCGGCGAAGATCGAACCGGGACAAACCCTGGACATCAAGGTCACGGCCGACCGCCCAGGCCGCGCGGTGGTTTACGCGGTTGACGAAGGCATCTTGCAAGTGGCGCGCTACCAGACGCCGGACCCATTGGGCTTCTTCTTCCAGAAGCGCGCATTGGAAGTCGGCACCAGTCAGATTCTTGACCTGATCCTACCGGAATTCAGCCGCCTGCTCAGTGGGGCAGCGCCCGGTGGCGATACCGAAGGCGCCCTGGCCAACCACCTCAACCCATTCAAGCGTAAACATCAGCCACCGGTGGCGTGGTGGTCCGGGCTGGTGGACCTGCCGGCCGGTGAAACCGTGCTGCATTACCAAGTGCCGGACAGCTTCAACGGCAAGCTGCACCTGTTTGCGGTGGCAGTGGATGCCGACAGCGTGGGTGTCAGCGAGGCCAGCACCGACGTGCGTGGGCCGATCGTGATCACGCCGAACGTGCCGGCCTTTGTCGCGCCGGGGGATGTGTTCAATGTGAGCGCCGGGGTGTTCAGCAACCTCGACGCAGCGGCGGACGTGAAGTTTGAACTGCAGACCAGCGACGGCCTCAACGTGCAAGGCAACAAAGGCAGCACCTTGTCGTTGCAACCGCGCAAGGAAGGCACCGCTGAGTTCAAAATCAAGGTCGGCGAAACCCTCGGCTCGGCGGACCTGCGTTTTATCGCCGTGCTGCCCGATGGCAAACGCATCCAGGTCGGGGAAACCACCTCGATCCGCCCGCTGAGCGAACACCGCGTGGCCCTGAGCCTGGGTCGTTTCGACAGCGCCAGCAAAGAGCTCAAGCCAACGCGCGAACTGTTCAGCCAACTGCGTGATGTGCAGCTGGGCGTGGCGGCCTCGCCGCTGGTGTGGGCCAACGGCCTCAAGCATTACCTGGATGACTATGGCTACGCCTGCACCGAGCAGTTGGTGTCCAAGGCCATGCCGGCGTTGATCTGGGGCGGCACGGCGCCAGAAGCCGAGCAAGCGTTCAGCAGCGCGGTGCGCATGTTGCGTCAACGCCAGAACCAGGCCGGCGGCTTCGGTTTGTGGGCGGCCAACCCGGATGTGGCGCCGTATGCCAGCCTGTACGCCACCGACTTCCTGATCGAAGCCAAGGAACGCGGGCTGCCAGTGCCGGAAGATTTGCTGGTGCGCTCCAATGCGTATCTGACGGACCTGGCCAACGGCCCGAGCGAAGGGCTGTCGGAATTGCGCAACCGTGCCTACGCCAGTTACCTGCTGAGCCGTCAGGGGATTCTCGTGAGCGGCGCCTTGAGCGATATCCGCGAGCGCTACGAGAGCTACTTCAAAGACACCTGGCAGAACGACCTGGGCGCCGCTTACCTGGCCGCTAGCTACAAACTGCTCAAGCAGGATCGCCAGGCCGATACGCTGTTCCGCAAAATCCCATGGCGCTCCCTTGTGGATAAGTGGGTCAGCGACGGCCTGTATTACGACCCGCTGGTGCACGACGCCGAACACTTGCACCTGCTGGCGCGGCATTTCCCAGAGTTGCTCGACGATGTACCGACAGCGCTGCTGGATAAACTCGGCAAACGCCTTAACGAGCAACGCTACAACTCGCTGTCGGCCGCCTTGCTGCTGCGTGCCCTGGACAACTATGGCCAGCGCGCGCAGAGCGACATGACCCTCAAGGCCACCGCCTGGCTGGGCGACAAGCAGCAGCAATTGCTGGAGATGGCCGGCCAGCCACCGCGCGCCGCCGTGCCGGGTGCCACGCAGAAGCTGGTGATGGAAAAAACCGACGGCCCGGCCGCGTTCTACATGCTCAGCGAAGCCGGTTTCGACAAGGGCGCCAAGCTCAAGCCGATCAACAATGGCCTGGAAATCATCCACGAATACCTCGACCTCAAGGGCGAGCCGGTGAGCAAAGTGGCGGTGGGCGATGAGTTCCTGGTGCGCCTGCGTCTGCGCGCCACCGACCGCGACCAAGTGCAGCAAGTGGCCGTGGTCGACCTGCTGCCCGGCGGCGTCGAGCCTGTGTATAACTTGCCGCCGGAACCAGAGGCCGCAAGCGCCGATGAAAGTGAAGGCGACGATTCGGAGTACGTGGAAACTGCCGACGGTGATGAAACTGACGCCTGGCAGGCGCCCATCGGCGAAACCGAGCTGAGCAACTGGCAGCCGGACTACGTGGATGTGCGGGATGATCGAGTGGTGGTGTACGGCACTGCGCTGCGCGATGTAAGTACTTTCGTCTACCGCGTGCGCGCCACCAACGCCGGCACCTTCAACACGCCACCGGCCTACGCCGAAGGGATGTACGAAACCACCCTGCAAGGGCGCGGCAAAGTAGGCCAGCTTGAAATTACCAAGCCTTAAACGCCTGACGCCGCTGCTGGCAACGGCGGCGGTGCTGGTGGGGTTGCGGCTATGGCCACATGCCCCGCTGGAACAGGCCGTGACCTCGTCGCGGGTGGTGCTGGCCGACGACGGCGCGCTGCTGCGCATGACGTTGGCAACTGACGGCCAATACCGTTTGTGGCTGCCGCTTGCGCGCATGTCGCCTTCACTGGTCGAAGCGTTGTTGCTCAAGGAAGACCGCAACTTCTACTGGCACCCGGGGATCAACCCCCCGGCGTTACTGCGGGCGGCCATGGCCACCTACAGCGGCGGCCAGCGCCAGGGCGGCTCAACCTTGAGCATGCAACTGGCGCGACGCTTGTGGGACTTGAACACCCGCCAGGTGCCGGGCAAGTTGCAGCAGATGGCCTTGGCGCTGTGGCTGGAGGCGCGTTACAGCAAGCACGACATCCTTGAGGCCTACCTGAACCTGGCGCCCATGGGCGGCAACATCGAAGGTGCCGAAGCGGCCAGCCGCATTTACTTTGGCAAGTCGGCGGCGCAGTTGTCGTTGTCTGAAGCGCTGGCGCTGGCGGTGATTCCACAGCAGCCGGGGCGACGCGCGCGCTTTGGGCCGTCGCTGCAAAACGCGCGGCTGCGCTTGATGGCCGACTGGCGTGAAACTTATCCACAAGACCCGCGCAACGACAGTTTGCTCGACTTGCCGCTGGAAGCGCGCAACCGTCAGCAGATCCCGTTTCTGGCGCCGCACCTGAGCGAACAGTTGCTCGCGGCCCAGGCAGGTAACGAGCTCAACACCACCCTCAACCTGCCGCTTCAGCAATTGCTGGAGCGCTTGATTACCGGCTTTATCGCCGAGCGGCGCAGCACCGGTGTGGAGAACGCCACGGCGATCCTGATCGACAGCCGCGACCAGAGCGTCAAGGCGCTGGTGGGCTCCGCGGACTACTTATCCACAAGCATCCACGGGCAGGTCAATGGAGTGTTGGCGCGACGCTCGCCGGGGTCGACCCTAAAACCGTTTCTGTATGGGCTGGCGCTGGATCAGGGTGTGATTCACCCCATGAGCATTCTCAAGGATTTGCCGAGTAACTTCGGCTACTTCCAGCCGGAAAATTTCGACGGCAGTTTTATCGGGCCGCTGACGGCGCGGGACGCCTTGATCCGTAGTCGCAATATCCCGGCGGTGTGGCTCGCCAGCCAGGTCAAGTCGCCTTCGCTGTATGGCTTGTTGCAACGCGCCGGCATCAAAGGCCTGCGCGGCGAGAGCCATTACGGCCTGGCCTTGGCGCTGGGCGGCGGCGAGATGACGCCGGAAGAGCTGGCGCAGCTGTATGTGATGCTGGCCGGCGATGGGCATTTGCGGCCACTGCGCTATTTGCAGGAACAGCCGCAATCTACCGGCCCCCAACTGCTCACTCCGCAAGCCGCGTTTATGGTGCGCGACATGCTGCGCCGCAACCCCCGGCCGGATGGTTTGCCGGGCCGCCATTGGCGCACCGCGTGGAAAACCGGCACCTCCTGGGGCTTTCACGATGCCTGGAGCGCAGGCCTGGTCGGCCCCTACGTGCTGGTGGTGTGGGTCGGTAACTTTGATGGTCGACCGAACCCCGCGTTTATCGGCGCCAAGACCGCCGCGCCGTTGTTCTTCCGCATCGCCGACGCCCTGCCCCTGGCACTGCCCACGGTGGTGATCAAACCCGACAAGCCACCCGCCGGGCTGATGCGCATCGACGTCTGCGCCGCCTCCGGTGAGTTGCCCAACCGCTGGTGCCCGCAAACCCGCAAAACCTGGTATGTACCGGGCGTCTCGCCGATTCGTGTGTCCAACCTGCACCGCCCAGTGCTGATCGACACGCGCACCGGCAAAGCCGCGTGCCCGCCCTTCGATGCGCAATACACCCGCGAAGAAGTCTTCGAATTCTGGCCCAGCGACGTACAGCGCCTGTACCGAGCGGCAGGCCTGCCCCGGCGCACGCCGCCCAATGTGATGAAGAACTGCCAACCCAACCGCATCAGCGATCAGAGCGAAGCGCCGCAGATTCGCTCGCCGCTGACTCAAGTGAGCTATCAGTTGCGCCTGTCCCAGCCGCAGGAAAGCATCCCGCTGAATGCCAACGCGGCCAGCGATGCGACGATGCTGTATTGGTTTGCCGACCAAACGTTGATCGGCCAAGGCCCGCCGCAAACCACGCTGAACTGGCGGCCGGGCAAGTCGGGGGAATACCGGTTGCGGGTCAGTGATGATCAGGGGCGTAGTGCGAGCCGGGGGTTGAAGGTGGAGTTTGTGCCGTGATCAGACATCCCTTTCGCACAGCTCAGTAAAAACGTCGATGAAGATCCGGAAATATCATCTGCGCAAACCAGACAGGAAGCCCAAGGAAGATTGAGCGCGATTTTGCTGACGGTGCTTCAACTACCCTCAAACAGCCTGTAAGTTACGCGGTGAGGCTTTCCCCCCATCAAGCGATTAGCGGGGGGCTCCGTTCTTCAGCATCCGACAAAAAAATCCCCGTATAGAACCGACTCGCCGACGCCGAGTGACGACTGGCTCATGAAGCTGATTGCTTAGACGAGGTCGGCAGCCTCGTGTTTGAATTCAGCAGAAATGGAACGGCGTTGTTTGGTCATTTGACACCTCGATAGATGCATTTTCCACCTATCGAGGTGTCCGGTTTCATTCGACCACTACAGGTGCCGTATTACTCCACCGTCACCGACTTCGCCAAGTTACGCGGCTGGTCAACGTCGGTGCCCTTGAGCACAGCCACGTAGTACGACAGCAGCTGCAGCGGGATGGTGTAGAGGATCGGCGACAGGGTGTCGTGGATGTGCGGCATGTTGATGACGTGGGTACCTTCGCCATTGGTCATGCCGGCTTTTTCGTCGGCGAACACGATCAGTTGGCCGCCACGGGCGCGCACTTCCTGCAGGTTGGATTTGAGCTTTTCCAGCAGTTCGTTGTTTGGCGCGACGGTGACCACAGGCATGTCGTCATCCACCAGGGCCAGTGGGCCGTGTTTCAGTTCACCGGCTGGGTAGGCTTCGGCGTGGATGTACGAGATTTCCTTGAGTTTCAGCGAGCCCTCCATCGCGACTGGGTATTGCGCGCCACGGCCGAGGAACAGGGTGTGGTTTTTGTCGGCGAACAGTTCGGCGACTTTTTCCACGGTGCTGTCCATGGCCAGGGCTTCGCCCAGGCGGGTCGGCAGGCGGCGCAGTTCTTCCACCAGCGTGGCTTCAACACCTTCGGCGAGGGTGCCGCGCACCTGGCCCAGGGACAGGGTCAGCAACAACAAGCCAACCAGTTGGGTGGTGAAGGCTTTGGTGGAGGCTACGCCAATTTCGCGACCGGCTTGGGTTAGCAGGGTCAGGTCGGATTCGCGCACCAGGGAGCTGATACTGACGTTGCAGATCGCCAGGCTGGCGAGGAAGCCCAACTCTTTAGCGTTGCGCAGCGCAGCCAGGGTGTCGGCGGTTTCGCCGGACTGGGAGATGGTCACGAACAGGGTGTCGGGCTGCACCACCACTTTGCGGTAGCGGAATTCGCTGGCGACTTCGACCTGGCACGGGATGCCGGCCAGTTCTTCCAGCCAGTAACGCGCAACCATGCCGGCGTGGTAGCTGGTGCCGCAGGCGACGATCTGCACATTGCGCACTTTGGCGAACAGCTCGGCGGCTTGCGGGCCGAAGGCGTTGACCAGCACTTGGTTCTGGCTCAGGCGGCCTTCCAGGGTGCGTTGCACCACGGACGGTTGCTCGTGGATTTCCTTGAGCATGAAGTGGCGGAACTCGCCTTTGTCAGCGGCTTCGGCACCGTCGCGGTATTGCACGGCTTCGCGCTCTACGGAGTTACCGTTAACGTCCCAGATCGCCACGCTTTCGCGGCGAATGTCGGCGATGTCGCCTTCTTCCAGGTACATGAAGCGGTCGGTGACCTGGCGCAGCGCCAGTTGGTCGGAGGCGAGGAAGTTTTCCCCCAGGCCCAGGCCGATCACCAACGGGCTGCCACTGCGCGCGGCAACCACGCGGTCAGGTTGGCTGGCGCTGACCACGGCCAGGCCGTAGGCGCCATGCAGTTCCTTGACGGTGGCTTTGAGGGCGACGGTCAGGTCGCCGAGGTCTTTGAGCTTGTGATTCAGCAGGTGGGCGATGACTTCGGTGTCGGTGTCCGAGGTGAACACGTAGCCCAGGCCTTTGAGCTGCTCGCGCAACACTTCGTGGTTTTCGATGATGCCGTTGTGCACCACCGCCAGGTCCCCGGAGAAATGCGGGTGGGCGTTGCGCTCGCACGGCGCACCGTGGGTGGCCCAGCGGGTGTGGGCGATGCCGAGGCGGCCGACCAGCGGCTCGCCGAGCAGCGCTTGCTCCAGCTCACTGACCTTGCCCGGGCGGCGCATGCGCTCAAGCTTGCCGGCATTGGTGAAGACGGCCACACCGGCGCTGTCGTAGCCGCGGTATTCGAGGCGCTTGAGGCCTTCAAGCAGGATGGCGGTGACGTTGCGTTCAGCGACTGCGCCTACAATTCCACACATGGTGTTTCTCCTAGATGATTGCCGCGCATATCAGCGTAATGCCGCGGGCTTGGATCTGGTCGCGGGCCTCAAGCGGCAGGCGATCATCGGTAATAAGGGTATGGACGCTGCTCCAGGGCAGTTCCAGGTTGGGAATCTTGCGGCCGATCTTGTCGGATTCGACCATCACCACCACTTCACGGGCGACCTCGGCCATCACGCGGCTCAGGCCCAGCAATTCATTGAAGGTGGTGGTGCCGCGCTGCAGATCGATGCCGTCGGCGCCGATAAACAGTTGATCAAAGTCGTAGGAGCGCAGCACTTGCTCGGCGACCTGGCCCTGGAACGAGTCGGAATGCGGGTCCCAGGTGCCGCCGGTCATGAGCAGCACCGGTTCATGCTCCAGCTCGCTCAAGGCGCGGGCTACGTGCAGGGAGTTGGTCATCACCACCAGGCCAGGCTGATGGCCCAGCTCGGGGATCATGGCGGCGGTGGTGCTGCCGCTGTCGATGATGATGCGTGCGTGTTCACGCAAACGCATTACGGCCGCACGTGCGATGGCGCGCTTGTAGGCCGAGATGGGTTGGGCGGCGTCGCCCACCAGCTCCTGGGGCATGGTGATGGCGCCACCGTAGCGGCGCAGCAGCAGGCCGTTGCTTTCCAGCGCGGCCAAGTCCTTGCGGATGGTCACTTCCGAAGTTTCGAAACGCTTGGCCAATTCGTCCACGCTGACTTCGCCCTGTTCATTGAGCAAGGTCAGGATGTTGTGGCGTCGTTGGGGAGTATTTCGTTTCGACATGGTGATGGTAAGTTTCGTTTCGAAAGATAACGAAGGCAATCAAAACCTATTGGTGAAAGATCGTCAAGCGCAGGACTGCAAATTTTTGCAGGGTGCTCGAAGACACCCTCAAACAAATGTGGGAGCTGGCTTGCCTGCGATAGCGGATTGTCAGGCGACATCCATGTTGAATGTCAGACAGCTATCGCAGGCAAGCCAGCTCCCACAGGGAATAGCATCAACTGGTCGGGTTGTGGATAACTCAGGTCTTCTTGATTTTGACCGGGCGTTTCCAACCGTCGATGTTGCGCTGACGGGCGCGGGCCACCGCCAGTTGAGACTTATCCACATCCTGATTGATGGTGGACCCCGCAGCGGTGTTGGATCCGTCGCCGATGGTGACGGGTGCAATCAGCGAGTTATTCGAGCCGATGAATACGTCCTCACCGATCGTCGTCTGATACTTGTTCGCGCCATCGTAGTTGCAGGTGATCGCACCCGCACCGATGTTGCTGCGAGCACCGATGACCGCATCACCGAGATAAGCCAAGTGGCCTGCCTTGGCATCGTCGCCCATGCGCGCATTTTTCAGTTCAACGAAGTTACCCACATGTGCCCTGGCGCCCAGCACGCTGCCGGGACGCAAGCGCGCAAACGGGCCGGCATCGCTGCCCTCGCCCATCACTGCACCGTCGATATGGCTGTTGGCTTTGATCACCACGCCTTTGCGCAGGGTGCTGTCCTTGATCACGCAGTTCGGGCCAATCACCACGTCGTCTTCGATGATCACGCGGCCTTCGAGGATCACGTTGATGTCGATCAGCACGTCGCGGCCTACAGTGACTTCGCCGCGCACATCGAAACGTGCCGGGTCGCGCAAGGTTACGCCTTGGGCCATGAGGCGGCGGCCTTCGCGCAGTTGGTAGTGGCGCTCAAGCTCCGCAAGCTGCTTGCGGTCATTGGCGCCCTGCACTTCCATCGGGTCATGGGGCTGCTCGGTGGCGACCAGCAGGCCATCACTCACGGCCATCTCGATCACGTCGGTGAGGTAGTACTCGCCCTGGACGTTGTTGTTGGACAGGCGGCTCATCCAGTCAGCAAGATTATTGGCAGGGACGGCGAGAATCCCGGTGTTGCCTTCGGTAATCGCGCGCTGCGCTGGCGTGGCATCTTTGTGTTCGACGATGGCCGCAACCTTGCCGTCGGCGGTGCGCACGATGCGGCCATAGCCGGTGGGGTCATCCAGCTCAACGGTCAGCAGGCCCATCTGGCCGGGTACTACCTGCTTGAGCAGGCGTTGCAGGGTTTCCACTTCGATCAACGGCACGTCGCCGTAAAGGATCAGCACGGTGTCGGCGGTGATGAACGGCACGGCTTGCGCGGTGGCGTGGCCGGTGCCGAGTTGTTTGTCCTGCAAAACGAAATTCAGGTCATCTGCGGCCAGGCGTTCACGCACCACATCGGCGCCGTGGCCGATCACCACGTGAATCCGCTGCGGGTCCAGTTGCCGGGCGCTGTGGATAACATGGCCGAGCATGGAATTGCCCGCGACCGGGTGCAGCACTTTGGGCAGGGCCGAACGCATGCGGGTGCCCTGACCTGCGGCGAGAATGACGATTTCGAGAGACATGAATGGCTACCAATCCTGGGCGGTCCGGCTTCAGACCAGAGAAGTGTTTTGCTAAAAAAGAAAAAGGGTAGCCGAGGCTACCCTTTTTAATCAATCGCGCATAAGCATGACGGCGTGGCCGCTTACTTCTTGCGCAACTGCTGGAGCGTGCGCAGCTGAGCTGCAGCCTCGGCCAGACGTACAGCAGCAGCGCTGTAGTCGAAGTCCGCGCCCTTTTCGTTCAGGGCCTTCTCGGCAGCCTTGACGGCTTCCTGAGCGGAGGCTTCATCCAGGTCGCCAGCACGTTGCACGGTGTCGGCAAGTACCTTGACCATGTTCGGCTGAACCTCGAGGAAACCACCAGAGATGTAAAACACCTCACGTTCCCCGCCTTGCTTGGTCAGAGTGATCGGACCTGGCTTCAAGCTGGTGATCAGCGGAGCATGACCCATGGCGATACCAAGATCGCCGAGGTCGCCGTGCGCTGTTACAAACTCTACCAGACCGGAGAAAATTTCCCCTTCCGCGCTGACGATATCGCAATGGACTGTCATAGCCATCTGATTGCCTCAACCTGATGAGCGCCCGTTGCCGGGCGCCGGGATTACAGTTTCTTGGCTTTCTCGATCGCTTCTTCGATGCCGCCGACCATGTAGAACGCTTGTTCTGGCAGGTGGTCGTAGTCACCGTTGAGGATGCCTTTGAAGCCAGCAATGGTGTCTTTCAGGGAAACGTATTTACCCGAGGCACCGGTGAAGACTTCAGCCACGAAGAACGGCTGCGACAAGAAGCGCTGGATCTTACGAGCGCGGGATACCAACTGCTTGTCGGTTTCCGACAGCTCGTCCATACCCAGGATCGCAATGATGTCCTTCAGTTCTTTGTAACGCTGCAGCACGTACTGAACGCCGCGAGCGGTGTCGTAGTGCTCCTGGCCGATCACGTTCGGGTCCAGCTGGCGCGAAGTCGAGTCGAGTGGATCGACCGCTGGGTAGATACCCAGGGAAGCGATGTCACGGGACAGAACGACGGTGGCGTCCAAGTGGGCGAAGGTGGTCGCAGGCGATGGGTCAGTCAAGTCATCCGCAGGTACGTATACCGCTTGGATCGAGGTGATCGAACCTTCTTTGGTCGAAGTGATACGTTCTTGCAGAACGCCCATCTCTTCAGCCAGGGTCGGCTGGTAACCTACTGCCGAAGGCATACGGCCCAGCAGTGCGGATACTTCAGTACCGGCCAAGGTGTAACGGTAGATGTTGTCGACGAACAACAGAACGTCGTTACCTTCGTCACGGAACTTCTCGGCCATGGTCAGGCCGGTCAGTGCTACGCGCAGACGGTTACCCGGCGGCTCGTTCATCTGACCGTAAACCAGTGCCACTTTGTCCAGAACGTTGGAGTCCTTCATCTCGTGGTAGAAGTCGTTACCCTCACGAGTACGCTCACCCACACCGGCGAACACGGAATAACCGCTGTGCTCGATGGCGATGTTACGGATCAGTTCCATCATGTTTACGGTTTTGCCTACACCGGCACCACCGAACAGACCGACTTTACCGCCTTTGGCGAACGGGCAAACCAAGTCGATAACCTTGATGCCGGTTTCCAGCAGATCGTTGCCACCAGCTTGTTCGGCGAACGAAGGTGCTGGGCGGTGAATGCCCCAGCGCTCTTCGGTGTCGATTGGGCCAGCTTCGTCGATTGGGTTACCGAGTACGTCCATGATCCGGCCCAGGGTCGCTTTACCGACCGGTACGGAGATGGCAGCGCCAGTGTCCAGAACATCCAGACCGCGCTTCAAGCCTTCGGTGGAACCCATTGCAATGGTACGAACCACGCCGTCGCCCAGCTGCTGCTGAACTTCCAGAGTGGTGCCTGCATCGCTTTGTACTTTCAAAGCGTTGTAGATGCTCGGTACGCTGTCGCGTGGAAATTCCACGTCGATGACGGCGCCGATGATTTGAACGATACGTCCGCTACTCATAGCTGGATCCTCTGAATATTTGAACCGTTAAACCGCGGCAGCGCCGCCGACGATTTCCGAGATCTCTTGGGTGATCGCAGCCTGACGCGCCTTGTTGTAGATCAGCTGCAAATCGCTGATCAGATCACCGGCGTTATCGGTAGCGTTTTTCATCGCGATCATCCGCGCCGCTTGTTCAGCTGCGTTGTTCTCGACCACCGCCTGGTACACCTGCGACTCCACGTAGCGCACCATCAAGCCATCAAGCAGCTCTTTGGCGTCTGGTTCGTAGAGGTAGTCCCAGTGGTGCTTGAGTTCCTGATCCGGAGTCGCCACCAGTGGAATCAATTGCTCCACGGTTGGCTGCTGGGTCATGGTGTTGATGAACTTGTTGGATACCACGGACAGGCGGTCAATCCGGCCTTCCAGGTACGCATCCAGCATCACCTTCACACTGCCGATCAAATCATTGATCGACGGCTCTTCACCCAGGTGGCTGATAGCTGCAACGACGTTACCGCCGAAGTTACGGAAAAAGGCCGCACCCTTGCTACCAACAACACACAGATCGATCTCGACGCCGTTTTCGCGGTTTACCGCCATGTCCTTGACCAGGGCCTTGAACAGGTTGGTATTCAGACCACCGCACAAACCACGGTCACTGCTCACTACCACATAACCCACACGCTTAACGTCGCGGTCGATCATGAACGGGTGGCGGTATTCCGGGTTGGCGTTGGCCAAATGCCCAATTACCTGGCGGATACGATCCGCATAAGGACGGCTAGCAGCCATGCGCATTTGTGCCTTGCGCATTTTGCTGACCGCCACTTTTTCCATGGCGCTGGTAATCTTTTGCGTGCTTTTGATGCTCGCAATCTTACTGCGAATCTCTTTTGCGCCTGCCATGTAACACCTATCAGGTTAGCAAGCGGGAGCCTTGCGGCTCCCGCTGCGGCTTACCAGGTTTGGGTGGCCTTGAACTTCTCGATACCGGCTTTCATGCCAGCATCGATATCGTCATTGAAGTCACCCTTCACGTTGATCTTCGCCATCAATTCGGCGTGATCGCGGTTGAAGTAAGCAATCAGCGCTTGTTCAAAGCTGCCGACCTTGGTGATTTCAACGTCGGTCAGGAACCCACGCTCAGCGGCATACAGCGACAACGCCATGTCAGCGATCGACATTGGGGCGTATTGCTTCTGCTTCATCAGCTCGGTAACGCGCTGACCATGCTCAAGTTGCTTACGGGTCGCTTCGTCCAGGTCAGAAGCGAACTGGGCGAATGCCGCCAGTTCACGGTACTGAGCCAGAGCGGTACGGATACCACCGGAGAGCTTCTTGATGATCTTGGTCTGAGCGGCACCACCCACACGGGATACCGAAACACCGGCGTTCACTGCAGGACGGATCCCGGAGTTAAACATGGCCGATTCCAGGAAGATCTGACCGTCGGTGATGGAAATCACGTTGGTCGGAACGAACGCGGAAACGTCGCCAGCCTGGGTTTCGATGATCGGCAGTGCGGTCAGGGAACCGGTTTTGCCGGTCACTGCGCCGTTGGTGAACTTCTCTACGTACTCTTCGGATACGCGGGATGCGCGCTCCAGCAGACGGGAGTGGAGATAGAACACGTCGCCTGGGTAAGCTTCACGGCCTGGTGGACGGCGCAGCAGCAGGGAAATCTGGCGGTAAGCCACTGCTTGCTTGGACAGATCGTCATAAACGATCAGCGCGTCTTCACCGCGGTCGCGGAAGAATTCACCCATGGTGCAACCGGAGTACGGTGCCAGGAATTGCAGCGCAGGAGATTCCGAAGCACTGGCAGCCACGATGATCGTGTTGGCCAGGGCGCCGTTTTCTTCCAGCTTGCGAACCACGTTGGCGATGGTCGATTGTTTCTGACCGATTGCAACGTAGACGCAGAAAATGCCGCTGTTCTTCTGGTTGATGATCGCGTCGATCGCCAGAGCGGTTTTACCGATCTGACGGTCACCGATGATCAGCTCACGCTGGCCACGGCCGACTGGGATCATGGCATCGACAGCCTTGTAGCCAGTCTGTACAGGCTGGTCTACCGACTTACGCCAGATCACGCCTGGAGCAACTTTCTCGACCGCATCGGTCTCGGTATTGTTCAGCGGACCTTTGCCGTCAACTGGGTTACCCAGTGCGTCGACTACGCGGCCCAGCAGTTCCTTACCAACCGGAACCTCCAGGATGCGGCCGGTGCACTTGGCGCTCATGCCTTCAGCCAGACTGGTGTACGCGCCCAATACAACGGCACCTACGGAGTCTTGCTCCAGGTTGAGAGCCATACCGTAGACGCCGCCCGGAAACTCGATCATCTCGCCGTACATTACGTCGGCCAGACCGTGAATCCGCACGATGCCGTCAGATACGCTGACGACAGTGCCTTCGTTACGGGCTTGGGAGGTCACATCGAGCTTGTCGATGCGGCCCTTGATAATTTCACTTATTTCGGAAGGATTGAGTTGCTGCATTGCTCTGCTGCCCCTTCAAACTCAAGATTTCAATGCTTCGGCAAGATTCGCGAGTTTGCCGCGAATCGAGCCATCGATAACCAGGTCGCCGGCGCGAATGATGACACCACCAATCAGGGTGGCATCCTCCGCAACTTGCAGGCGCACTTCCCGGTCGAGTCGTGCACTGAGAACCTTGGCGAGTTTGTCTTGCTGTTCTTGGTTCAATGCGAAAGCACTGGTCACTTCAACGTCTACCGACTTCTCTTGCTCGGCCTTGTACAGGTCGAACAGAGCGGCGATCTCCGGCAAAAGCGGGAGACGGTCGTTTTCGGCAACGACGTGGATGAAGTTCTGCACTTTCACATCAAACTTGTCGCCGCACACGTCAATAAACGTGGCGGCCTTGTCTGCGCTCGTCAGTCGCGGGGCCTTGAGCACGCGCTGCATGGTGTCGTCTTGCGACACTGCTGCAGCCAGGCCGAGCATGGCTGACCAAGAGGCCAGCTGCTGGTGGGCCTGGGCGTGCTCGAAGGCTGCCTTAGCGTAAGGTCGGGCCAACGTGGTCAATTCTGCCATGATCGCCCTCGCTTAAATTTCAGCAGCCAGTTTGTTTACCAGCTCCGCGTGCGCGTTTTGATCGATTGTGGCACCCAGGATCTTCTCAGCACCGCCGACGGCCAGAGCACCCAATTGGGCACGCAGCGCATCTTTGACACCGTTCAGTTCCTGCTCGATCTCGGCCTGAGCCTGAACCTTCACACGGTCAGCGTCGATACGGGCTTTTTCAACAGCCTCTTCAACGATCTGATTACCGCGTTTCTTGGCTTGCTCAATGATTTCAGCTGCCTGTGCCTTAGCATCGCGCAGTTGATGGCCCGCTTTCTCTTGGGCCAACTCCAGGTCGCGAGCTGCACGGGTGGCAGCGTCCAGTCCATCCGCGATCTTCTTTTGACGTTCATGCAAAGCTGCGATGACCGGAGGCCATACGAACTTCATGCAGAAAACGACAAAAATCAAGAACGCTAAGGACTGACCAATAATGGTTGCATTAATGTTCACGCCAATACCTCGCTCGTTCGTTGCACAACACACCAATCACTCGAAAAAACGAGTGATTAACCGGCGAGTTGACCAACGAAGGGGTTCGCGAAGGTGAAGAACAGAGCGATACCAACACCGATCATGGTCACAGCGTCGAGCAGGCCGGCAACGATGAACATTTTAACTTGCAGCATTGGCACCATTTCTGGCTGACGCGCTGCGCCTTCCAGGAACTTGCCGCCGAGCAGGCCGAAACCAATGGCAGTACCCAGGGCGCCCAGGCCGATCAACAGTGCAACAGCGATAGCGGTTAGACCAACTACAGTTTCCATCTTTCCTCCCGACTTTTACGTCGTATGGTTTAGGTTTTTTAGATTTTAAAGCGGTAAAACAAATCGTTTCATAGCCCTGTTGGGCCACCTTCCCGTGTTACCGGGAAGGACATCAGACTAGTCGAGACTGGTCTTAATGGTTCTCTTCGTGCGCCATCGACAGGTAGACGATGGTCAGCATCATGAAGATGAAGGCCTGCAGGGTGATGATCAGGATGTGGAACACAGCCCACGCCCACTGCAGAACAATGCCCAGGCCGCTAAGCCAGAGCAGGCCGCTGCCGAACATCACAGCGATCAGAATGAACACCAGCTCGCCGGCATACATGTTGCCGAACAGTCGCAGGGCCAGGGAAATTGGCTTGGCGATCAGGGTCACAAATTCCAGCAGGAAGTTCACCGGGATCAGCAGGGCTTGAACAAAGATGTTCTTGCTGCCGAACGGGTGCAGGGTCAGTTCGCCGATGAAACCGCCGATGCCCTTGATCTTGATGCTGTAGAAAATGATCAACGCGAACACCGACAGGGCCATGCCCAGGGTAGCGTTCGGGTCAGTAGTCGATACGGCACGGAATGGAATGTGCGGGTCGCCGGAAATCGCCATGGCCAACTGAGGAATCCAGTCCACCGGGATCAGGTCGACGGCGTTCATCAGGAACACCCAGACGAAGATGGTCAGTGCCAGCGGCGCAATCACCGGGCTGCGGCCATGGAAGCTGTCTTTCACGCTGCCATCGACGAATTCGACCAATACTTCAACGAAGTTCTGCAAAGCACCTGGCTGACCGGAAGTCGCCTTCTTTGCCGCCATGCGGAAAATCAGGACGAAGATCAGACCCAATGCGACCGACCAGCCCAGAGTATCCAGGTGGAAAGCCCAGAAGCCCATTTCTTTGGCTTCTGCTGCGGAGTGGGCGAAGCCCCAGCCGCCGTTGGGAAGCTGACCGAAGGTCAGGTTCTGCAAGTGGTGCTGGATATAGCCCGAAGCGGTTGTTTCTGCCATGGTTGCCTCAAACGCCCTAAGGTTTCGAAAGTCTTGTTTTCATTAGCAGGGGAGCGAACCAGCTGACCAGTTGGGTCAACACGAAGACGCCGAATACAGCCAGCGGCGCCAATGGCTTCACACCTGCAAAGGTCAGTGCAAACAGCACTGCCGTCAAAATCAGTTTCCCTGCTTCGCCGGCATAAAAAGACCGGACGATAGCCTGGGCTGCTCGGGCGCCGGAAAACCGAAAGGCCCTATGAGCAAAATACATATTGGGCAGCAAGGCTATCAGGCCTCCGCAGAGTCCTGAATATCCGGCTACGACTCCATGCCAATACCAAAGCGCCAATGCGGCGATCAGCAAAATAACAAATTGAGCCAATAAAACCGGGAAAACGGCCAAGCGATGGAACGGCAACGTGTTTGGCGTGCGGGTTTCCATCACTCTTGCTCCTCAATGGTCGGCTGCCGAGAATCAATAACTTGGCATAATTTGTGCCGACAAAATGCGCGCAGAGTATAGGGGCGGTTCTGCCCCTATTCAACTGTCAGGTAGTGTTTTCCGATCACACGCTACATAAGCAAATGTTTCAGCGGATGTGGGCAAGGACGCCCTGAAGCTCATCGAGTGAGTTATATCCGATGACTAATTGCCCCTTGCCTTTCTTGCCGTGGCGAATTTGCACCGCAGAGCCCAGGCGCTCAGCCAGGCGCTGCTCGAGGCGCGCGATGTCCGGATCAGGTTTGGCGGTTTCGACCGGTGCAGGTTTACCGCTGAGCCATTGGCGAACTAAAGCCTCAGTCTGACGAACGGTAAGGCCTCGTGCGACAACGTGTCGCGCCCCTTCAACCTGTTGATTTTCCGGCAAACCGAGCAAAGCACGGGCATGACCCATTTCCAGGTCGCCATGGGACAGCATGGTCTTGATGACTTCCGGCAGCGCAATCAGGCGCAACAAGTTGGACACGGTCACGCGGGACTTGCCCACTGCATCCGCGACTTCCTGCTGAGTCAGTTTGAATTCCTGCTGCAAACGCTGCAGGGCGATCGCTTCCTCGATTGGATTGAGGTCTTCACGCTGGATGTTCTCGATCAACGCCATGGCGATGGCGGTTTCGTCCGGCACATCGCGCACCATCGCCGGGATGGTGTCCTTGCCGGCCTGTTGGCTGGCACGCCAGCGGCGTTCACCGGCGATGATTTCAAAGCGACCACCGCCAATCGGGCGGACCACGATCGGCTGCATCACGCCCTGGGCCTTGATCGAATTGGCCAGTTCTTCCAGCGCCTGGGGGTCCATGTCCCGGCGTGGCTGGTATTTGCCGCGCTGGATCAGGTCCAGCGGCAGGTGTTGCAGCTCGCGCTCGTCGGCCTGCACCGCTTGTTCTTCAAGCGAAGTGACAGTCGGACCACTCAGCAGTGCATCCAGTCCACGTCCGAGACCTCGTTTCTTGACGGCCATGGGGGTTCCTTAAGTTGGCTGGGCTGCAGCGGTGCGTGAGTTACGGCGTTGACGGCGAACCATCTCGCCAGCCAGCGCCAGGTAGGCAATGGCTCCACGCGATGATTTGTCGTACGCCAGCGCGGGCATGCCATAGCTTGGCGCTTCGGCCAAACGGATGTTGCGTGGGATCACGGTGTCGTAAAGCTGTTCGCCAAAGTGTTCCTTGAGCTGCGCCGACACATCGTTCATCAGGCTCAGGCGCGGGTCGTACATGGTCCGCAGCAGGCCTTCGATTTTCAGGTTGGGGTTGAGCAACTCAGCGATACGCTTGATGTTATCCACAAGGTCGCTCAAGCCTTCGAGCGCGAAGTACTCGCACTGCATGGGGATAATCACCCCATCTGCCGCGACCAAAGCGTTCAACGTGAGCATCGACAGCGACGGAGGGCAGTCGATCAAAATGTAATCGTAGTTCTCGCGGATCGGCGCCAGGGCGCTGCGCAGACGGCTTTCTTTCATCTGCATTTCCAGCAGCACCACTTCCGCCGCGGTCAAATCGCGGTTGGCCGGCAGCAGTTGATAACCGCCGTGCTCGGAGTAGTGCATGGCCTGGGCCAGGTCGCACTCGCCAATCAGCAAGTCATAGACCGAGTTTTCCAGGCCGTGTTTATCCACACCGCTACCCATGGTGGCGTTGCCCTGTGGATCGAGATCGATCAACAGCACCCGGCGCTTGGTCGCGACCAGGGATGCTGCGAGGTTGATGCAGGTGGTGGTTTTGCCCACGCCACCTTTCTGGTTCGCTATCGCGAATACCTTAGCCATTCTTGCTTGTGTTCCCAATCATGCCGTGCGGCGCAGTATCAGCAGATGGCGTTGGCCTTGGCAACCGGGTACGGCCAAGGCGTGTTCGCTATCGAGGTGGAAGTCTGCCGGCAATGCTAACAGCTCGTCGCTTGGATGAACGCCCTTCATTGCCAGCCAACGGGTGTCGCGGTCGCCTAAGTGGCGGGTCCAGTTGCTGAAGTTCTCCATGCTGCTGAATGCCCGGGAAACAATTCCGTTGAAGGGCTGCTGCGGCGTGAAGGCTTCGACGCGACTGTGGATAACTTGAAGGTTATCCAGCTTGAGTTCGAGTTTGACCTGGGTCAGGAAGCGGGTTTTCTTGCCGTTGCTGTCCAGGCACGTGACTTGCGACTCTGGAAACAGGATGGCCAACGGGATGCCAGGCATGCCGCCGCCACTGCCAACGTCCAGCCAGCGGCCGTTTTCGATAAACGGCATCACGCTCAGGCTGTCGAGCAAATGACGCGAGACCATTTCGTTCGGGTCGCGCACCGCCGTCAGGTTGTAAGCCTTGTTCCATTTGATCAACAGGGCCAGGTAGCCCAGCAGCAACTCATGCTGGGCATCGGTCAAGTGCACACCCAACTGGCGTGCACCTGTGGATAACTCTTCGGCGTGTTGCGAGGTGACCAACGAACTCAAGCGCTTTGCTCCAACTGACGGCCCGCGCCGCGTTTTTTCAAATGAATCATCAACAGCGAAATGGCTGCCGGGGTGACGCCGGGAATACGTGAAGCCTGGCCGAGTGTCTCCGGCCGAGTTATCCCCAGCTTGCTTTGGATTTCTTTCGACAGCCCGGAAATCCCGGTGTAGTCGATATCCACAGGCAGCTTGGTGTCTTCACTGGCGCGCAGGCGAGCGATCTCATCCTGTTGGCGGTCAATGTAACCGGCGTATTTGGTCTTGATTTCAACTTGCTCGGCGACCTGTGGGTCTTCTGCGCCGTGGCCAGTCACTTCGACCAAACCAGCGTAGTCGATTTCCGGACGGGACAGCAGGTTTAGCAAGTTGTATTCGTGGGTCAGCGGCGTGCCGAATTTTTCGGCAATCGCGTCGCCCTGCTCGGTGCCCGGGCGAACCCAGGTACTTTTCAGGCGCTGCTCTTCCAGCGTGATGCTTTCGCGTTTTTTGCAGAAAGCGGCCCAGCGTGCGTCATCGACCAAGCCCAACTCGCGACCTTTTTCGGTCAGGCGTAGGTCGGCGTTGTCTTCACGCAGGATCAGGCGATATTCCGCCCGGGAGGTGAACATCCGGTACGGTTCCTGGGTGCCCAGGGTAATCAGGTCGTCAACCAACACGCCGATGTACGCCTCATCGCGACGCGGGCACCAGCTGTCTTTGCCCTGTGCACGCAGTGCCGCGTTGGTCCCGGCCAGCAAACCTTGGGCGCCGGCTTCTTCGTAACCGGTGGTGCCGTTGATTTGCCCAGCGAAGAACAGGCCGCCGATCACTTTGGTTTCCAGGCTGTACTTGAGGTCACGCGGGTCGAAGTAGTCGTACTCGATGGCGTAGCCAGGGCGAACGATGTGCGCGTTTTCCATACCGCGAATCGACTGCACGATCTGGATTTGCACGTCGAACGGCAGGGACGTGGAAATTCCGTTCGGGTACAGCTCGTGAGTGGTCAAGCCTTCGGGTTCGATGAAGACTTGGTGGCTTTCCTTGTCGGCAAAGCGGTGGATCTTGTCTTCAATCGATGGGCAGTAACGCGGGCCAATGCCTTCGATCACCCCGGAATACATCGGCGAACGGTCGAGGTTCGCGGCAATGATTTCGTGGGTTCGGGCGTTGGTGTGGGTAATCCAGCAGCTCACCTGTTTGGGGTGCTGCTCTTTGGAACCCATGAACGACATCACCGGGATCGGTGTATCGCCGGCTTGTTCGGTCATCACCGAGAAATCCACAGAACGCCCGTCGATACGCGGCGGGGTCCCGGTTTTCAGGCGGCCGACGCGCAGCGGCAATTCACGCAGGCGTTTTGCCAGGGCAATCGACGGCGGGTCACCAGCGCGGCCACCGGAATAGTTCTGCATACCGATGTGGATAAGTCCGCCGAGGAACGTACCGGTGGTCAACACCACGGATTCTGCGAGAAAACGCAGGCCCATTTGGGTGACTACACCGCGTACCTGATCCTGTTCGACGATCAGGTCATCCGCTGCTTGCTGAAATATCCACAGGTTCGGCTGGTTTTCCAGGGTTTCACGTACCGCGGCCTTGTACAGGATGCGGTCTGCCTGTGCCCGAGTAGCCCGTACGGCCGGGCCTTTGCGGCTGTTGAGCACGCGAAATTGAATACCACCTTTGTCGGTAGCCGTGGCCATGACGCCGCCCAGGGCATCGATTTCCTTGACCAGGTGGCTTTTGCCGATCCCGCCAATGGCGGGGTTGCAACTCATGGCACCGAGGGTTTCCACGTTGTGCGTCAGCAACAGGGTTTTGACGCCCATGCGTGCTGAGGCCAGTGCTGCCTCGGTACCGGCATGACCGCCGCCGATGACGATCACTTCAAAACGGGAAGGGAAATCCACCACGCACCTCGTGCCTGCTTATGTAGGTAATTAGGAATTGATTGGTTGAGCTGGTTTTAGAGCAATGGCCGCAAGTATAGGGACTTAGCCCTTCCTAAAGAACCCTTTGCACAAAATTTAACCAGCTGTGGATGAATCACAGACAATAGAAATTAAAAGAGAGAACTTTATAAGCTCTTTGTTTTTATGTTTATTTCTACTGAGCCTACTTTCTGTGGATAGATCTCTACAGCCCTTTATTTACGTTGTGTACAGAGATTCAAAAGTCTGTGGTCATGTGCCAATGAGGCCCTTGGATAAGTGCTTTAAGCCTGTGGATTAAACAGGTGGTTATCCACAAGGGGGTTTTTACTCAGGTTTCAAGCCCTGTTATCAACTGGGCACAGGGGCGGTTATTCACAGGGCTTAATCCACAGAAAAGTGCTCACGCGACCAAATAACGCCCACGCAAAAACCGCCACAACCTGGGTGGTGAATCAGAAGATGCAATGGAATGCCCTCAAGCGGGCGAAACAGACAGGCGCGAATGGCCTGTCTGTGGACAACGAAGGGTTATTTACCGATACAGAAGCTGGAAAAGATCCGCCCCAGCAAATCATCTGAGCTGAATGCGCCAGTGATCTCACCCAACAGCTGCTGCGCCTGACGTAAATCCTCAGCCAGCAGCTCCCCTGCCCCCGCCAAGGTCAGCTGTGCCCGACCGTGCTCCAACGCCGCGCTGGCATGGCGTAGCGCCTCCAGGTGCCTGCGGCGTGCACTGAAGCTGCTTTCCGAGGTTTGCTCATAGCCCATGCAGGCCTTGAGGTGGTCGCGCAGCAATTCCAGACCATCGCCGGCCGACTTTGCACTCAGGCTGATGGTGACGTGGCCATCCTCGCTGGTTTCCATGGCGATGGCTTCACCCGTCAGGTCGGCCTTGTTACGGATCAACGTCACGTTGGCCGGGTCCGGCCGCTGCTCGAGGAATTCCGGCCACAAGGCAAAAGGATCCACAGCCTCTGGCGCCGTGGCATCCACCACCAGCAGCACCCGATCTGCTTCGCCAATGGCCTTGAGGGCGCGTTCTACCCCGATCTTTTCCACCTGGTCATCGGTGTCGCGCAAACCGGCAGTGTCGACCACGTGCAGCGGCATGCCGTCGATGTGGATATGTTCACGCAGAATATCCCGGGTGGTGCCGGCAATCTCGGTAACGATGGCCGCCTCGCGACCTGCCAGGGCATTCAGTAGGCTCGACTTGCCGGCATTCGGTCGGCCGGCAATCACCACCGTCATACCGTCACGCAGCAGGGCGCCCTGCCCAGCTTCGCGCAGCACAGTGGATAACTCATCACGGACTTTATCCAGCATCGCCAGCACATGCCCATCGGCGAGGAAGTCGATTTCTTCCTCCGGAAAATCAATCGCGGCCTCGACGTAGATACGCAAGCTGATCAATTGCTCGGTCAGGTTATGCACACGCAATGAAAAGGCGCCCTGCAATGAGCGCAAAGCGTTGCGGGCTGCCTGTGCAGAACTCGCTTCGATCAAGTCGGCAATGGCTTCAGCCTGGGCCAGGTCGAGTTTGTCATTCAGGAATGCACGCTCACTGAATTCTCCCGGACGCGCCAAGCGGCAACCCAACTGCAGGCAGCGCTGCAGCAACATATCCAGCACAACCGGGCCGCCGTGGCCCTGAAGTTCCAGCACATCTTCACCGGTGAACGAGTTGGGGCCGGGAAAATACAGCGCCAAGCCTTCATCCAACACCGTTTCATCGGCATCCAGAAAGGGGCCGTAATGCGCGTATCGGGGTTTCAACTCGCGGCCGCTGATGGCCTGGGCTGCCACGCTGGCCAGCGGCCCGGAAATTCGAACGATACCGACACCGCCGCGACCTTGAGCGGTAGCGACAGCAGCGATGGTTTCACGAGGAGCGCTCATCAGCAGGTTCCAGAATAAAAGTGACGGAAAGCAAAACGCCCCACTAGGGGGCGTTTTGAGTGGTTATCCACAGAGTAAACTACGCCGCAGCTTTGGTAGCCGCTTCGATTTTACGCGTGATGTACCACTGTTGAGAGATCGACAACACGTTGTTGACCACCCAGTACAGCACCAGACCGGCTGGGAACCACAGGAAGAAGAAGGTGAAGATGATTGGCATCATTTTCATTACCTTGGCCTGCATCGGATCCGGCGGAGTCGGGTTCAAGCGCTGCTGGATGAACATGGTCGCGCCCATGATGATCGGCAGGATAAAGAACGGGTCTTTGATCGACAGGTCAGTTATCCACAGCATGAACGGAGCCTGGCGCATTTCCACGCTTTCCAGGAGAACCCAGTACAGCGACAGGAACACGGGCATCTGTACCAGAATCGGCAAGCATCCACCCAGCGGGTTGATCTTCTCTTTCTTGTACAGCTCCATCATGGCCTGCGACATTTTCTGCCGGTCATCACCATGTTGCTCTTTCAGAGCGGCCAGTTTCGGCGCCACAGCACGCATGCGCGCCATCGACTTGTAGCTGGCTGCCGACAGAGGGAAGAAGATCCCTTTGATCAGCATGGTCAGGAAGATGATCGAGAAACCCCAGTTACCGACGATGCTGTGGATATGTTGCAGCAGCCAGAAGATCGGCTGGGCAATGAACCACAGAATGCCGTAATCCACAGTCAGTTCGAGGCCTGGGGACAACTCTTTCAGTACAGCCTGGCTTTTCGGGCCGGCATACAGCGTGGCGCTGGTTTCAGCCTTGGCACCTGGCGCGACGGTCAACGCCGGGCCAGTAAAACCAATGATGTAGTTGCCTTGGCTGTCTTTGCGGGTTTGAACCAGGTTGGCTTCACCCTTGTTCGGGATCCATGCGGTCACGAAGTAGTGTTGCAACCAGGCAACCCAGCCGCCTTGTACAGTCTCTTTCAGCGAGCCCTTGTCGATATCTTTCATCGACACTTTTTTGTACGGCTCGCCACTTGTCCACAGGGCTGCGCCCAGGTAAGTCGCGGTGCCGGTGGCGGTGCTGGAAGAAGGATCGGCACTGTTGTCACGCTTGAGCTGGGCAAACAGGTTGCCCGTCCACGGTTTGGCGCTTTCGTTGTCGATCAGGTAAGTGACCTTCAAATCGTACAAACCACGGGTGAAGCTGAAACGTTTGATGTAGTTGACGCCGTCCTGACTGAATTTCAGGTCAACATTCAGCTGGTTCTGGCCATCAGCCAGTTGATAAGTCTTCTGTTCGGTCGAATAAACCGGACGACCGGTAGCACGAGCATCCGGACCGTCAGTGCCGGTCAGGCCACTTTGTGCCAGATAAGTACGTTCACCACCGTTGTCGAACAGTTGGAACGGTACATCTGGATGGTCTTGACGACGTGGATACAGCGGCAGTTTCAACTGCGCGATATCACCACCTTGTGGGTCGATAGCCAGGTCGAGCACATCCGTTTTCACGTGGATGAGGTCTTTGTTGGTGACCACTGGCGTTTCTAGAGGGGCGCTTGTCTCGCCATTCGCGCTGGGAACATCGGCACTCGCGGACGCATTGTTACCCAGCGGGGTGTCCGGAATAGCCGGCGCAGCCTGATTGGTAGCAACATTCTGAGTCGGCAGGGCAGCTTGGCCGTAGTCCTGGTTCCACTTAAGAACCATGACGTAGGACACGATTGCCAGGGCGACGATCAGGATCGTGCGTTTAATATCCATGATTACTCGGCCATCGAAGAAGAACGGGAGGTAGGGATAGGCGGAACCGGGTCATAACCACCGGGATTCCACGGATGACAGCGGCCTAAACGACGAAAGGCCAGCCAGCCACCGCGCAGAAGACCATGATTTTCTATGGCCTCTAACGCGTAGCAGGAACAACTGGGGTAGAAACGACAGTGGTCAGCCATCAGAGGACTAATGGCATAGCGGTAAAACTGGATCGGAACGAGGGCCAGTTTACGCATTGGTGCTGTCTACCCCTACAGTTTCGGTGCTGACTGCTGGTGCTGGCTTGTTGGTACGCGCCAAACGTTTCCAGAGCTTGCCGAAATGCTGAATCAATTCGGGGTTTTCTACGTCCCCCAAGCCTTTGCGCGCGACGATAACAATATCCCAACCAATCAGAGTTTCCTGGTGGAGGCGAAACGATTCGCGCATCAGACGCTTGAGGCGATTGCGCTCAACGGAGAGCTTTACGCTCTTCTTGCCGATCACCAACCCGAGACGGGGGTGATCCAGATCGTTGTTACGCGCAAGGAGCAGGAGATTTTTCCCCGGAACCTTGCCGGTGGGGGAGTCAAAGACTGCCTTGAAATGCCGGGGGGTTAGCAGACGCTTTTCCCGACTGAAGTCCTGACTCACCACCAGTACCGGATTATCAAACTGCCAGACGCGCACGACCTTTGGCGCGGCGACGCGACAGGACAGCACGGCCGTTCTTGGTAGCCATGCGAGCACGGAAGCCGTGAGTACGGGCGCGTTTGATGGTGCTTGGTTGGAAAGTACGTTTCATGGCGTTGTTACCTGGTTCGTCCACAACGGGCCGGAATGGCCCCCGTTTTAAGAGACCGGCGATTCTAGAGAAAGCAAGCCTCTAGGTCAATTTCCAACCAGCTTTTCCTTTAATTAGTTCTTCGCAGGCATTCCGGCCTTTTCTTCG